>NZ_JABWRM010000011.1:0-198639 GCF_014268955.1 Pseudomonas sp. RW3S2
TGGTGGAGCTAAGCGGGATCGAACCGCTGACCTCCTGCATGCCATGCAGGCGCTCTCCCAGCTGAGCTATAGCCCCGGATTTCTAGCCTCTCGGCCCAGCGACATCATGAAATATCGCTTGTGCAATACTGGCGTCCCCTAGGGGACTCGAACCCCTGTTACCGCCGTGAAAGGGCGGTGTCCTAGGCCACTAGACGAAGGGGACGAACCTTCTTACCTTCAAGACATGGTTGCTGGACCAGTCTTTCTTCACGACCTTGATCATGAAGCGGAATTTGGTGGAGCTAAGCGGGATCGAACCGCTGACCTCCTGCATGCCATGCAGGCGCTCTCCCAGCTGAGCTATAGCCCCACAATGTCGCTTTGAACCGAATCACCGGCTGGGTGCCTGATGCTTCATTTTCGTTCATCGCTGTGGACGGGGCGCATATTAAGATCGGATTGCAGCACTGTCAAACGAATTCGTGAAAATATTCAAAATTTTTTTCACAGATAACAATCACTTACCGCCCTGCCCTGCTCCTGGGGAATGCCGGGTGCCGTGGCAGCGGGACAAGCCCGCTGCCACGGCATTGTGTGACAAGCCAATCAGGCAATGTTTGCCAGCAGCTTTTCCCACTCTTTGTTCTCTTTCTTCGACACACCGCCCAGCAGCTCCAGTGCCTGACGCAGACGGTAGCGGGTCAGGTCGGGGCCGAGAATCTCCATGGCATCGAGCACCGACACCGAGCTGGCTTGCCCCGAAATCGCGGCGAACATCAGCGGCATGGCGTCACGCAGCTTCAGCTCCAGGGCCTCGACCACCGCCTGGATGCAGCCGGTAATACGCTCCTTTTCCCACTGCCGCAGGCTTTCGAGCTTCCACAAGATCAACTGCATGACCTGACGCACCTGATCGGGCGACAGTTTCTTGTGCTCGAACAGCTTGGCATCGAGCTTGAGGGCGCCCTCGAAGAAGAACCCGCCCAGTGGCGCGATCTGGCTGAACGTTTCGACACGCCCCTGTACATGCGGTGCGATCTTCATCATGTAGTCGCTGTTGAACGCCCACTTCTGCACACGCGCAGCAAACTCCTCGACCGGCAGGTCGCGCAGCCACTGGCCATTGAGCCAGGACAGCTTCTCGATGTCGAAGATCGGCCCGCCAAGGGAAATGCGCGACAGGTCGAAATGCTCGACCATTTCTGCCAGGGAGAACTTTTCACGCTCGTCCGGCATCGACCAGCCCATGCGCCCCAGGTAGTTGAGCATGGCCTCAGGCATGAAGCCCATACGCTCGTAGAACGTGACCGAAGTCGGGTTCTTGCGCTTGGACAGCTTGGATTTGTCCGGGTTACGCAGCAGCGGCATATAGCACAGCTTGGGCTGCTCCCAGCCAAAATACTCGTAGAGTTTGATCAGCTTCGGCGCCGACGGCAGCCATTCCTCGCCTCGCAGGACGTGGGTGATGCCCATCAGGTGGTCGTCGACCACGTTGGCCAGGAAGTACGTCGGCAGGCCGTCGTTCTTCATCAGCACCTGCATGTCCATGCGGTCCCACGGAATTTCGACATCGCCACGCAGCATGTCAGGCACCACGCAGATGCCCTCGCTCGGCACTTTCATGCGAATCACGTGAGGCTCGCCAGCGGCCAGTCGACGCTGCACTTCCTCGGCGCTCATTTTCAATGCGCGGCCGTCATAGCGCGGTGTTTCGCCGCGAGCCATCTGTTCGGCACGCATCTGATCCAGCTCTTCGGCGGTGCAGAAGCAATAGAACGCATGGCCGGCATCGACCAGTTGCTTGGCGTACTTGGCGTAGATCTCACCGCGCTCGCTCTGCCGGTACGGGCCATGCGGGCCGCCAACGTCCGGACCTTCGTTCCATTCGATCCCGAGCCAGCGCAGGGCGTCGAAGATCTGCTGTTCCGACTCGCGGGTCGAACGCAACTGATCGGTGTCTTCGATACGCAGGATGAACTCGCCGCCGTGCTGCTTGGCAAAGCAGTAGTTGAACAGGGCGATGTAGGCGGTGCCGACGTGGGGGTCGCCAGTGGGCGATGGCGCGATACGCGTGCGAACGGTGGTCATGGACAGTCTCGGACGAAAGATGAAACAAAGGCGAGATGTTAGCAGGGTGCGGGCATCGGGCTCCAGCAATGGCGCTATCGTCACTTGTGGCGGTGCATTGCCGAGCTGTTAAATTTGCTTACATTTCTGGAACGATAGTCCCTATGCCTGCTCAACTCAAACGCCGCCTGCTGATCTTTCTCGCCTTGGTGGTGCTGATCGCCCTCGCCTTTCTCGCCCATTGGTACTTCAAGGGGCGCTTCTACGAAAGTACCGACAATGCCTATGTGCAGGGTGAGATCACACGCATTTCCAGCCAGCTTGGTGCGCGGGTCGACGAGGTTCTGGTAGAGGACAATCAACACGTCATGCGAGGCGACCTGCTGGTCCGCCTGGAGGTCGCCGACTTCCAGCTGGCGGTCGAGCGCGCCCGGGCGGCACTGGCGACGCGAGAAGCCGAGCGTGTCCAGGCGCAAAGCCGACTGATCCAGCAAGACAGCTTGATCGCCGCCGGTCGAGCCCAGGTGGCCGCCAACCAGGCCACTCTCGATCGCTCGCGCTTGGACCTCAATCGTGCCGAGGCCCTGCGCAAACCCGGGTTCGTCTCGGAAGAGCGAGTCACCACCCTGTCTGCAGAAAACCACGTCGCCCGCTCCCAGGTCGACAAGGCCCAGGCCGACCTGCAGAGCCAGCGCCAGCAGATAGATGCACTGACGGCCGAACTCAAGCGCCTCGATGCACAAATTGCCAACGCCCGAGCAGACCTGGCACAGGCAGAACTCAACCTTACCCGCTGTGAAATCCACGCCCCCATCAGTGGCACCATCGGTCAGCGCAGCGCACGCAACGGTCAGGTGGTGCAGGCCGGCGCCTATCTGCTATCGATCGTCCCGGACGAAGACATCTGGGTGCAGGCCAACTTCAAGGAGACCCAGATCGGCAACATGCATCGGGGCCTGCGTGCCGAACTGACCTTCGACAGCTATCCCGACACCCCGATCGAGGGCCGTGTCGATAGCCTGTTCGCTGCATCCGGGGCGCAATTCAGCCTGCTGCCACCGGACAATGCCACGGGTAACTTCACCAAGGTGGTACAACGCATTCCGGTCAAGCTGACCTTTGCCGCCAATAACCCCTTGCATGGCCGTATTCGCCCAGGCATGTCGGTAACCGCCACCGTCGACCTGCGCGACACGGCCGATCAGGCAGAGCGCGGCGAGCCCCACGATGGCCGGTGATCAACTGCTGCGACCGACCGCGGAGCCGAGCAGGCGCGACTGGATTGCGGTGATGAGCGTGATGCTCGGCGCATTCATGGCAGTGCTGGACATTCAGATCACCAACTCCTCGCTCAAGGATATCCAGGGGGCACTGTCTGCCACCCTGGAAGAGGGCTCGTGGATCTCGACCTCCTACCTGGTGGCGGAAATCATCATGATCCCGTTGACCGCCTGGCTTGTGCAGCTGCTTTCCGCCAGGCGCCTGGCGGTGTGGGTGTCGCTCGGTTTCCTGGCGTCCTCGTTGTTGTGCTCGATGGCCTGGAACCTGGAAAGCATGATCGTGTTTCGCGCCCTCCAGGGCTTTACCGGCGGCGCCCTGATTCCGCTGGCCTTCACCCTGACCCTGATCAAACTGCCCGAACACCATCGGGCCAAGGGCATGGCAATGTTCGCCATGACCGCGACCTTCGCGCCCTCCATCGGGCCGACCCTGGGCGGCTGGCTCACCGAAAACTGGGGGTGGGAATACATCTTCTACATCAACATCCCGCCGGGGCTGGTGATGATCGCGGGCCTGCTCTACGGGCTGGAGAAGAAACAGGCGCACTGGGAGCTGCTCAAGAGCACCGATTACGCCGGCATCGTCACCCTGGGGGTCGGCCTGGGTTGCCTGCAGGTGTTTCTGGAAGAAGGTCATCGCAAGGACTGGCTGGAGTCCAGCCTTATTGTCGGCCTGGGTACCATGGCCCTGCTCTGCTTGATCACCTTCGTCATCCTCCAGCTTTCCCGAGCCAATCCCCTGATCAACCTGCGCATCCTCGGCAACCGCAACTTCGGCCTGTCGAGCATCGCCAGCCTGGGCATGGGTGTGGGGCTTTATGGGTCGATCTATCTGCTGCCGCTGTACCTGGCGCAGATCCAGGGCTACAACGCCCTGCAGATCGGCGAGGTGATCATGTGGATGGGTATTCCACAGCTGTTCCTGATTCCGCTGGTGCCGCAACTGATGAAGGTCATTGCACCCAAGCTGCTCTGTGCACTGGGGTTTTGCCTGTTCGGGGCTGCCAGCTTCGGCTCGGGAGTGCTCAACCCGGACTTCGCAGGGCCGCAGTTCAACCATATCCAGATCATTCGTGCACTTGGGCAGCCAATGATCATGGTCACCATCTCGCTGATCGCCACGGCTTACATTCAGCCTCAGGATGCGGGCTCGGCCTCGAGTCTGTTCAACATCCTGCGCAACCTGGGTGGCGCCATTGGTATCGCCTTGCTGGCCACCTTGCTGGATGCACGGACCAAGGTGTATTTCGACTACCTGCGCGAATCAGTGGTCCCGAGCAACCCGCAAGTGGCGGAGCGACTGGCCCAACTGGCCGAACGGCTAGGCAGTGACAGCGCAGCACTGGGGCGCTTGAGCGAAATCACCCACCAGCAGGCACTGATCATGGCCTACAACGATGCGTTCCACCTGGTAGGGATCGGTTTGGCAGTCAGCATGGTGGCAGTACTGCTGACACGCAAACTGCCACAGGGGCTGAAGGCCGGGGAGGCACATTGACCAGTATCCCGGCCGCTTCTGCACCGATGCGCGCGCTTAGCTGGCAATAAGCCGCTCACGCAACTGCCCGATCTCATCGCGCAACTGAGCGGCGGCCTCGAACTCCAGGTCGCGGGCCAGCTGGAACATCTTCTCTTCCAGCACTTTGATGCGCTTGGTGATCTCGCCAGGGGTCTGCAGCTCTGCCTCGTAGCGCGCAGCCTCCTCCGCCGCCTTGGCCATGCCCTTGCGCTTCTTGCTGCGCGCACCGGGCACCGTGGCACCTTCCATGATATCGGTGATGTCCTTGACCACCCCCTTGGGCACGATGCCATTCGCTTCGTTGAACGCGACCTGCTTGTCCCGACGCCGCTCGGTCTCGTCGATCGCCCGCTGCATGGAGCCGGTCACCTGGTCGGCATAGAGGATCGCCTTGCCGTTGAGGTTACGTGCTGCGCGGCCGATGGTCTGGATCAGCGAACGCTCCGAACGCAGGAAGCCTTCCTTGTCGGCATCGAGAATGGCCACCAACGACACCTCCGGCATGTCCAGACCCTCGCGCAACAGGTTGATGCCCACCAATACATCAAAGGTGCCCAGACGCAGGTCTCGGATGATCTCCACACGCTCCACGGTGTCAATGTCCGAGTGCAGGTAGCGCACACGCACATCATGATCTGCAAGGTAGTCGGTAAGGTCCTCGGCCATGCGCTTGGTCAGGGTCGTCGCCAGCACCCGCTCCCCCACCGCCACTCGCTTGCCGATTTCCGACAGCAGGTCATCCACCTGGGTGAGGGCTGGACGCACCTCTACCTGAGGATCGACCAGACCGGTCGGCCGTACCACCTGCTCGACCACGCGCCCGGCATGCTCAGCCTCGTAGGGGCCGGGTGTCGCCGAGACGAAGATGGTCTGCGGGCTGACCGACTCCCACTCGTCGAAGCGCATGGGCCGGTTATCCAACGCCGATGGCAGACGGAAACCGTACTCCACCAGCGTCTCCTTGCGAGAACGGTCGCCCTTGTACATGGCGCCGACCTGGGGAACGCTGACGTGTGATTCATCGATCACCAGCAACGCATCGGCAGGAAGATAATCGTAGAGCGTCGGCGGCGGTGCCCCAGCCGGGCGGCCGGACAGATAGCGCGAGTAGTTCTCGATACCGTTGCAATAGCCCAGCTCCAGGATCATCTCCAGGTCGAAGCGCGTGCGCTGCTCCAGACGCTGGGCCTCCACCAGTTTGTTGGCCTTGTTGAGGTACTCAAGCCGCTCGCCGAGCTCCTCCTTGATGCCGTCCACCGCCTCGAGCAGGGTCTCGCGCGGGGTCACATAGTGGCTCTTGGGGTAGAAGGTGAAACGCGGCAGCTTGCGGATCACTTCGCCGGTCAAGGGGTCGAAGGCGGCGATGTTCTCTACTTCGTCGTCGAACAGCTCGATACGGATGGCCTCGAGGTCCGATTCGGCCGGGAAGATGTCGATCACGTCGCCACGCACCCGGAAGGTGGCGCGGGCAAAATCCATCTCGTTTCGGGTGTATTGCAGGTCGGCCAGCCGGCGCAGCAGTGCGCGCTGGTCGAGCTTGTCACCGCGATCGACGTGCAGAACCATCTTCAGGTAGGTTTCCGGGCTGCCCAGACCATAGATACACGACACCGTGGTGACAATGATCGCGTCGCGCCGCTCAAGCAATGCCTTGGTCGCCGACAGACGCATCTGCTCGATGTGGTCGTTGATCGAGGCATCCTTCTCGATGAAGGTGTCCGACGACGGGACGTAGGCTTCCGGCTGGTAGTAGTCGTAGTAGGAGACGAAGTACTCTACCGCGTTGTTCGGGAAGAACGCCTTGAACTCGCCATACAGCTGAGCAGCCAGCGTCTTGTTCGGCGCCAGCACCATGGTCGGGCGCTGGACCTGCTGAATGACGTTGGCGATGCTGAAGGTCTTGCCGGAGCCGGTCACCCCGAGCAGGGTCTGGTGCGACAGCCCCGCCTCGATACCCTCGACCATCAGGCGAATGGCCTCGGGCTGGTCGCCGGCGGGCTGGAATCGGGTGACGAGCTGGAACTCGGACATGACGGGACCTCATGGATGTCGCGGCAACTGTAAATTTAGCCAGTAGTCTATACGCAAAAAGGCGCGCCGGGGTGGCCTTCGCCGCTGCAGATGTGAACGCTCATTGCAGTGGACCCGGCAATTCGACCAATGGTCGAAAAATATTTGCGCAAAGCGCCTGAAAACCTGTGCCAGAGTGTCGCAGTGACCGGTCGGTATCACTATACTGACTCCCCGTTTGCACCGCTTCAGTGCACTGGGCTGGAGGGTGCATCTCCTATCACTCTCCTATTCAGAGCCAAGGTAACAATGAGCCTGTTTTCCGCTGTCGAGCTGGCACCCCGCGACCCCATCCTGGGCCTCAACGAAGCATTCAACGCCGACCCACGTACCGACAAGGTCAACCTGGGCGTCGGTGTCTATTGCAATGAGGAAGGCCGCATCCCGCTGCTTCGCGCGGTGATCGAAGCCGAAACCCAGCGTGTCGCCCAACATGCCTCCCGCGGCTACCTGCCGATCGACGGCATCGCCGCCTACGACCAGGCCGTGCAGAAACTGCTGTTCGGCGCTGAATCCCCACTGCTGGCTGCAGGCCGCGTAGTGACCGTGCAGGCTGTCGGCGGCACCGGCGCACTGAAGATCGGTGCCGATTTCCTCAAGCGCCTTTCGCCGAACGCGGTCGTCGCCATCAGCGATCCGAGCTGGGAAAACCATCGCGCCCTGTTCGAGACTGCAGGCTTCCCAGTACAGAACTACCGCTATTACGACGCACCGAGCAACGACGTCAACCGCGCCGGCATGCTCGAAGATCTGAACAAGCTGCCATCGGGCTCGATCGTCGTCCTGCACGCCTGCTGCCACAACCCGACCGGTGTCGACCTGTCGCTCGACGACTGGAAGAACGTGCTGGAAGTGGTCAAGGCAAAGGGCCACGTACCGTTCCTCGACATGGCCTACCAAGGCTTTGGCGACGGTATCAGCGAAGATGCCTTCGCCGTGCGCCTGTTCGCCGAGTCGGGCCTGGAGTTCTTTGTCTCCAGCTCGTTCTCCAAATCGTTCTCGCTGTATGGCGAGCGCGTTGGCGCACTGTCGATCGTCACCGCCTCGAAAGACGAGAGCACCCGCGTGCTGTCGCAGGTCAAGCGCGTGATCCGCACCACCTACTCCAACCCGCCGACCCACGGTGCAACCATCGTCGCCACCGTGCTCAACAGCCCGGACCTGCGCCAGATGTGGGAAGCCGAGCTGGGCGAGATGCGTGAACGCATCCACGGCATGCGCAAGCAGATGGTCTCGCTCCTGGCCGAGTACGGCGCCAACCGCGACTTCAGCTTCGTCGGTCGCCAAGTCGGCATGTTCTCCTACTCAGGCCTGACCGTGGAACAGGTCGCGCGCCTGAAGAACGACTTCGGCATCTATGCGCTGGACACCGGTCGCATCGCCGTGGCCGCACTGAACCAGAGCAACATCCACGTGGTCACCAAGGCCATCGTCGAAGTGCTGTAACTGCTTGATTTGCCAGGGGGCGGCTTGACTTCCCCTTGGCATTCAGTAAGATACGAGCAGATTCCGCGATAGCTCAGTCGGTAGAGCAAATGACTGTTAATCATTGGGTCCCTGGTTCGAGTCCAGGTCGCGGAGCCAGACACTGAAAAACCTCCAGATGCGCAAGCACTGGAGGTTTTTTTGTTTTCCGGGATCAGAAAGATCGTCGCAAGATGCGCTCAGCGGTCGCGCCCGATAGGGTAGAACACCCCACCACTCCAAACCCCCAACCACTCCTCGCCATCGATCACGCGCGGCACGGCAAGCTCCACCAGTTGGTAGAACACATTGCGGTGGATGAGCGCTTCGAGGTTGCTGCGCATCAGCAGGTAAGGCGATGGCTCATGCGTTGTCGGATCGGTCTCTACCCGAATAGGGTGATCAGCACCGGCATCGACCTGATCCTCGACATTGCTGGTGAAACGCAGGACCTGCTGCTCACCACTACCCTCCACTTCCAGGCTGACCGCCACGAACGGCGCATCATCGACACGAATGCCGACCTTCTCCACAGGCGTTACCAGAAAATAGTCATCACCGTCACGACGAATGATGGTAGAGAACAAGCGCACCATTGGCTTGCGCCCGATCGGCGTCCCCAGGTAATACCAGGTGCCGTCGCGGGCGATGCGCATGTCGATATCGCCGCAGAAATCAGGATTCCACAGGTGCACGGGAGGCAGTCCCTTGTCCTTGGGAATCTGCGCCAGAAGATCGTTGGCCTTACCCGTACCTGTCATCACCCGTTCCTTACCGACTCATTCCCAGGAGACTACGAGCGTACTCGCGCATGGGTGCCGCGAGCAAATCCTGCGGCGTGTTGTCGTGGAACGTCAACAAACCGCCACGGCTCTTGATGCGCGCTGTATCGATCAAGTAGCGAGTGCTGGTTTCGATCAGCATCATCTGCACTACACCGGTATCCCAGCCAAGGCGATCCACTGCCTGCTCGTCGTACCATTCATCGCCATTACCAATGCGGTCATCGGTGCGGGCGAAGCGGGTATAGAGCACGTAATGGGCGCCCACCGAACGCGCCTCGGCGATGGCGTCCTCCAGACCCAACGGCGCCTTGGCGCGACGCACCAGCGGGAAATACTCGACGAAGCTCTTGAATGCCTCTTCGGCAACGGCATTCTGCTGCGGCACCGGGCCTTTTCCAGGCGGAACGAAAGCGCCCTGGCCAATGAAGATGAACGAATCAGGCTGCAGCCGGACCGACAAGGTTCGAGTGGTATCACTGTGATCGAGCAGACCGGCGTCGCTCATCTGATAGCGAACACCTTCGCCCATGTCGCTGACTTTCATGCAGCCGCTCAACGCCATCAGCGCCAGCAGCAAGACCAGGCTACGCATCTTTCCTCCAGTGACCGGTGACGAAAAACCGGCGAATAGCCGCCAGATGCAGCTTTTGCGCCAGCTCAGCCGCCGATCACCTTCATCACGGTCACACCACCCGAGAACGCCAGCTCCTGCTTGTCCGCCAGGGCCTTGACCAGCAGCCGCTGAATCAACGGAAGCGCCTGGTGACGCGGCTTGTCGAGCAGGTCGCCGATAAAGTGACGATTCCCCGAGGACAGGCAGCCATGCAGCCAGCCGGTAGACGACAAGCGCAAACGCGAACAGGTCCGGCAAAACGGCACGCTCTCGTTGGCAATCACACCAAAGTGACCTTGGCCGGGAATCTGGTAGCGCAGGGCCGTCGCATCCAAGGCCGCTGGCGCCTGCTGGAAGTGATATTGATGGCCGATCAGTGCCAGCAATTGCTCGAGACTGACGAACTGACGCAAGAATGCATTCGAATCAAGCGCCAGATGGCCCATGCGCATCAACTCGATAAACCGCAGTTCGTAGCCTCTCGCCAGGCAGTAATCGAGCAGCGGCACCACCTGATCGAGGTTGTGTCCGCGCATCGGCACCATGTTGACCTTGATACGCATACCCGCTGCACTCGCCTCCTCCATGCCCCTCAGCACGCTGGCCAGGTCGCCGCCCCGGGCGATGCTGCGAAACGCGGTCGGGTCAAGGGTGTCGAGGGAGACATTGAGCCGGTCGATACCTGCCGCGCGCAACACGGCAAGCTTGCGACTCAACAACTGGCCGTTGGTGGTCAAGGCGATATCCTTGAGCCCCAAGCCACCGACAATCTTCAGGAACGGCTCCAGGCGAGGGCTGATCAACGGTTCGCCACCGGTAATGCGCAGGCGCTCGATACCTGCGGCATCGACCAGATAAGCCACCCCGCGCGCCAGCGCATCGGCGCAGAGCTCATCCTGTGCAGCCACCAGGCGCTTGCCATCGGGCACGCAGTAGCTGCAAGCATAGTTGCAGGCAGCCGTCAGGCTGACGCGCAGGTTGCGAAAACGCCTGCCTTGACGATCGACGATCATGGATGACTCCGGCATGAGAAAAAGCGAGCCGGCAAAACTTGACTCAAAGATCAAGTTTTTGCAAGCCCTGTCGCCGAAGCGGGCGTGGCTGGCGTAGCCTGCCCATCATGGACAGTGCCCCGCAGGGGTTTCAGGCTGCCGGTTCCGGATCGCGCTTGCGCTTGTTGCCCATGCGCACGCCGATGTCCATCAGGAACTGGAAGAAACCTTCCTGATCCTCGAGAACGTTGCTCCAGAACGGCGAGTGATACAGCGCTACAGCGCCATGCACCAGCGCCCAGGCAGCACAGTAGTGGAAGTACGGCGGCACATCCTCGAGCTTGCCTTCGCTGATACGGCCCTTGATCAACTGGGTCAGGCGCTCGAAATTGGAGGCGCGGATACGGTGCAGTTCCTCGACCATCTCCGGCACTTGGTTACCCTTGACCACCTTCTCTTCAAGACGGTCGAACAAGCGGTAGCGCTGAGGATCACGCATCCGGAACTCGAAGTAGGCACGCGACAGGGCTTCCTTGTCGCGGTCGACGTCGTCCGAATGCAACAGCGCATTCAAGTCACGCTCGTAGTCGAGCATCAGGCGCAGGTAGATCTCCGCCTTGGACTTGAAGTGCTTGTAGATCGTGCCTTTGCCGATACCGACAGCGTCGGCGATCATCTCGACGGTGACACTGTCTTCACCCTGTTCGAGAAACAGCTTGAGCGCCGTGTCGAGGATTTCTTGCTCGCGGCGGCGAAACTCACGGACCTTACGAGGTTCTTTCTGCATAGGAAGGACTGGATGACAATCGAAGCAGATTATTATGCCTAACTTGCGGCAAATTGCACGGATCATCCAACCATATCTATGTTTCATGATGAGTTTGCATGCAAACCGTGCCTGTCCGGCTTGAATCGCATGAGTGCGTGCGACGCCCCGCGCCCGGCCGACTCTCGCCTGCAACCGACGCAGCACGGCTCGCCAAGGCCACCACGCTCATCGAATTGCGCACGTCGGCACGAAGAAAGCGTATGAGTCGCGCACTCTTCAACCTTTTCACCGCACCTCTATACAAATCGGCACCTGATAGGCACAAATTCACCCAGAGTCCGCCCAATGCCATGCCCTGATGGCCCATTGGCTGTCAGGTGTATTCCAAATCTGTTTAAAAAACGACCAACTGGCGCTGGCAGTGCGAGGATACTCGCCAATACTTGAAGTGTTGGCGCGGCGCATCCCCCCCCAAGTGGCGCGCCGATAAAGGTGCCCAGGGACCGCGTACCTTTGTTTTACTCCTAATGGTCTTAACCCGGATTCCTCCCCCAGAACCCGGGTTTTTTTTGCCCGCCCGGCCTTATCCTCAGGCGACGCGCGCCAACGGGAACAGGCGCTTGAAGTTGGCGGTCGTCTGCTCGGCCAACTGCGCATAGCTCACCCCCCGCAACGATGCGATGTACTCGGCGACCTCACGCACGTACTGCGGCAGATTGGGCTTGCCGCGATACGGGATGGGCGCCAGGTACGGCGAGTCGGTCTCCACCAGCAGGCGCTCGACAGGCACCTGGCGTGCAACCTCGCGCAGCGCATCGGCGTTGCGGAAGGTGACGATTCCGGAGAGCGAGATGTAGTACCCCAGATCGAGTGCGGCCTTGGCCATGTCCCAGTCTTCCGTGAAGCAGTGCAGCACACCCGCCTGCGGCAGGCTGGCCTCGCGCAGCAGCGCCAGGGTGTCCGCCCGCGCCGCGCGAGTGTGAACGATCACCGGCTTGCCGGTCTGCCGGGATGCCTCCAGGTGCAGGCGGAAAGATGCCTGCTGCAGCTCGGCGGCCTCCGGCTCGTAGTGATAGTCCAATCCGGTTTCGCCGATAGCCACCACGTGCGGGTGGGCCAGCTCACGCAGCAGCCACTCCAGCGCAGGCGTCTCCCCCGGAGCCAGGTCGAGGGGGTGCACGCCTACCGAACAGTCGACGTCGGCGTACTGCTCGCTCAGGGCCTTGACCGCCCCGGCGTTCTCGGCGCTTACGCCGATGCATAGAAAATGCCCGACTCCACGCTCGCGAGCCGCCTGCAGTGCGGCATCGAGCGAGCCGGCATGGGCGCTCAGGTCAAGTCGGTCGAGGTGGCAATGGGAATCTACGAGCATGGAATGAGAGCACACATGAAAATAAACGATGGGGGGGAATCAGCGCGTGGCCAGCATCTGCAGCCAATGGGCCAACAAGGCTTCGAGCAGCAACACGCGATTGAGGTTGGCCTTGCCCTGCACTTTCTGGCGCTGTTCGAGAATCCAGGCCTGGACCTCGAGCACCCTGCCCTGCCTGCTCTTCTGCGCAAGGTATTGTACGACCTTGCGCATGTCGGCCAAGCCTAGCCCGTCCTCGTCCTGGGTCAATTGATAGCGCAGGATCAGGTGCGACCAGTCGCAGAACCAGTCGAACAGCAACAGCAGCGGCACATTGCTCCAGGCTTCAGCCAACTGAGAGGGCGATTGCTGCTGCTTGATCAGCTTCTTCACCCCCTCGGTGACCAGCGCGCGCTGCTCGCGCACACCCTGGGACTGCAAGGTGACGGCCATCAGTGGCGATCCCGCCGCCAGGGTCAGCAGTTCATCACGCTCGATCTGATCGAGCTCCGGCAGGGCCGTCGCCAACCAGGCGTGACTCTGCGCAAGCGTCGGCTGGGCACAGGCGACCTGCTGGCAACGGCTCTTGATGGTTGGCAACAAACGGCTGGGCTGATGGCTCACCAGCAGCAGCACGGTATCGCCCGAAGGCTCTTCGAGGCTCTTGAGCAAAGCGTTCGAAGCATTGACGTTCATCGCTTCGACCGGCTCGATCAGCACCACCTTGCGCCCGCCCAACTGCGCAGTCTGCACCACGAACGAAACCAGATCTCGCACCTGGTCGACCTTGATGGGCTTGTCGGCCTCTTCCGGCTCCAGCACGAAGTTATCGGGGTGGCTGCCAGCCTTGAGCAACAGGCACGACTTGCATTGCCCGCAGGCATCCACGCCATGCGGCTGCTGGCACAACAGGCGAGCCATCAGGCGTTCGGCCATGGCTCGCTTGCCGATGCCCTGCGGCCCGTGCAACAGGTAGGCATGGGCATGCTGGCTGCGCCCGGCCAACTGCTGCCAGAGCGCTTGCTGCCAGGGGTAGGCCTCAGCCACGGCAACGCTCCAGGATACCTGGCAGCAATGTGTCGATGGCGCGCTGTACCGCCTCGAGCGACTGCCCGGCGTCCAGCAGGCTGTAGCGCTGTGGTGCCTGGGCTGCGCGTTGCAGATAGGCCTGACGCACCGCCTCGAAGAATGCCTGGCCCTCCTGCTCGAAGCGATCCAGGCGTCCGCGAGCGGCAGCACGGGCAAGGCCGACTTCCACTGGCAGATCGAAGACCAGGGTCAGGTCCGGGCGCAGCGCACCCTGAACGAAGTCTTCCAGCACCGCGATGCGCTCCACCGGCAGGCCACGCCCACCGCCCTGATAGGCGTAGGTGGCATCTTGTATTCGTTTTGAAGAAGATGTAAACATCAAGCTAGTATACGTTCCTTTCAGTCAGTGTAAACATATATACTTTCTCCATTAAACCCAGCAAATTCGCGGCTTGGAGCCCAATATGTCCACCATCATCGGCCTAGCCGCCGTCGCAAGAAGTGGTAAGGATACAGTAGCCTCAATGCTCCTAGAGCACCCTGAAGTAGCAGCGTATGCCCTAGCAGACCCACTCAAGCTAGGGTGCCAAGCTCTATTTGGTCTAACGGATGATGAAGCCTGGCTGGACGAGATCAAGGAAACGACTATTGATCTGTGGGGAATGTCCCCACGTCAAATGTTCCAGCGCGCAGGCACTGAATGGATGCGGCATGATAATCCAGACCACTGGCTACTGCGAGCGGACAAGCAGCTAAATCACGCTGCAAGCCCCTCCTCCCCACCCACACCAACCGACCTAGATTCCCCATCCGCCACTATCTGGCTGGCAGTGCAAGCCTTTTGGGGGCTGAGTTACGACCAGACCTGGACCGCCGGCTCTCGCAGCGAGAAGGACCGTTTCTGGGGGCGAACCCCACAAGAAATGTTTTCCGTTCTTCAGGGCTACGTTCTGAGAGATTTCCCCCAGTACAGCGACCTACGCCCCCGCCGCCCCGTGCAGGGCCCGACCCGCAGCCTCATAGATTCCAGCGGAAAGTCGATTTTTATCATCAAGGATATCCGCTACGAAAATGAAGCATCTTTCTGGCGCTCGCACGGTGGAGTTATATGGCATATAACCCGAAATAACGCCAAAAAGGTCAACGCACACTCTTCGGAAGATGGAATTTCGCTCTTGGGAGTTGATTTCCATATAGAAAATAATGGTACACTTGAAGAACTGAGACATAAAGTCCAACACGCCTGGAAGAGCGTGACCAGTCTTTGAGTATGATTAATGCTAATTCCCGAATCACTATCCACCCAGGAAATAGAGGCGCGCTGCGGTAGAACTGTCCGCGCGCAATACCTAGAGCACGCGTATTTCGACTCTAACTCGAACTTATGCCAGACGCTTCATTACGTGTTTCTTCGCTATACGCCTGGGGTAGTGTTTGCCAACGGATGGATGCTCGCCAAGGGAATTAAACATTTCTTCGATTACTTGGTTGAGCATGCAAGCATCAACCCCGAGGAGCTACGACCCTCTACGTTCGGCGACATCACAATCGAGATTTTCCTGGGCTTCCAGGATTTCTTGCTCCGAAAAAAAGAGCGGATCGTATACGCAGAGAAGCTGAAAAGCGCCTTTGGAGTTGTGGCCAAGCAGCATGGCACCATCCCTCTGCTGCTTTTTCCAATTGTCGCCCGCCCGCAGTTCAACAAGACCGAACCTCTAGGCGATGATGCGTTCAACGATCTGGAACGGGGCCTGAAAGCACATATTGACCAGCTTTATAAGAAACTTGCTTACCGAGAGGTGGTAGCCGAAGCTGAACCCTACCACTTTGACTCCATTCCACCTAACGACTCAACCAATCCCCTTCTCATTGGAAAGTGGGAAATAGATCACGCCAGAAGCCTTCGCACATTGTTGGATTATGGCTTCCCAATGAGCCAATCGCTAGAAGAGCTAGCAGCCATGATGAGCCCGACGAACATCATGAGTTTCGAAAGGGACTGCGATACGATTCTTAAGACAATTTTCCACAAGTACACGCTGCGCAATAAAAATTTCAGGCTCGATAATCTGTTAGAAATGTACTTTCCAACAACCACAGATCAAGCCGCGATTATTCTCTTCCTCCTTCTCCAATCGGGATGGAACAAAGAATCTGTAATCGATATTGATGGTGATGATTTCGAGCACATCCTTTCTGGCTCTGTCGATGAGAGCCTGTCAGTGATATTTTCTGAGAAGAACAGGTCTCAAGGCTTAGATCTCCCTTACGACGCCCCGAAACAGATTACGGCATTCAGTGATCGAGAAGATCCGTATTCGATCCATAACTTGATTTTGCTGGCTGGACGGCTCTCTGCTCCGCTTAAGGGGTACGAGTTTGATACAGGACCAGGGGTGTCCACACCAGGAGAGCGCAACGAACTCTACCTTTGCTTACGAGCGTGGGGGGACTGGTTCAGGGTTGGGAGCCGCCACACCTCTGCCTCTGTCATGATCGCCTACACCAATGGCGTTCAGCAGTTCCTGAAGAAATATCAGGTACTTGAAAATGGCAAACGACTTACCAAGTCAAAAGATGTCACTACCCGCCTGCGACCAACGTGGCTTCTGAGAAAAAAGATAACTACCGCTCTGAGTATAATCAGTACCCATTTCGGGCACGCTGACAGTGGAACCACGGATATTTACTACGACTCCAGCGGCGCTGCCATGCAGGAACGTAAAGGGCGTTTGCGCGATGAGCTTGAGGCTATCACAGGCCTGCTTATCTCCCGACAGTTCAAGGGGCTTCTGAGCAAGCAAGCGAATGAGCAGGCAAGCTGCGAGGTAAAAATTTTCACCCTACCAGGTAAAGACCGCCCACTTTGGGGCTGCGAGAACCAATTGGCACCTGACTGGCCTGGTCACGAGAGTTACGTCCGGCCTGGCCAGAAGTGCTTCCAGCTGGAGAAATGCCTTGGCTGCTCTAAGGTTCGAATTTTTGAGGACTCGCTGCCTTATCTGATGGAGCGCATGGCTCACGTTGAATATGAACTCGAAGTCGAAAGCGACGGCCCTCGCAGTGCTGAACTCTATTGGGAGATGCACACCCTGGACTTTCTGATCAACTACTCCCATGAGGAGGATGAGATCAAAAAAGCTGCGCGATATCGTCGCCGCCACGCACCGCTGCTACCCCGAGATCTGGCAAGTCTTCGCATTATTTTTGAGGATGAGGCATTAAATGAGTAAGGACAACATTGACGAGCAGGATCGCCTCATCGCCGAATTTGAAAAAGACGAACAGGAAGCGGCGCTAGCGGAGTTTGAGGGCTTCCTTCAGGAGACCCAGGGAAAACTTGAGTCTTCTAAAAGCGGGTTATTGGCTAAGCTGAAATCATTCCCGGATGGAGACTTTCCCGTTTCTCTCTTCTCCCAATACCACCAGCCCTACTGGACCTTTCAAGATGGGGGGCGCGGTAGGACTGTGACTATATATTTCGATTCTGATCTTCCTGGCTCCGGGGAGCTTAAACGGTCGATCGTTTATCACCTCGTACCATCATTCACACCCTTTGCGCGAATCAAAGCCTTCTCTTCGACCAAGCAGAGAGCGTACGAGTACAGATTCATCGAAGAGTATGTATTGAAGCCGAATAAGCTTTCGGCGATCCCAGAACACATCGCCATGATCACTACGCCGATGCTCAACCAAGCATTGGATGATGCAAAAATGAGCGGTCAACCGAGTCATTACTCTGGACTTTTTTTCACTCTACGATTCTGGCTGGCGATTTCGGCACACAGATTAATTCCAGATCATCTCCGTCTGCCCGAGCAAATTTCTGCAATCGATACGCGCGAAAGGCACCAAGATGTCTTAAAGCATTTTGAAGGCTCACTTCAAGCATGGCTACCATTTTCGGAACAAGAGCTTGAACAGCTTGTGAACCATGCATTGTTTTGGCTGGAGCAAGCCTCCCCCCGGCTACTGGAGACAGCTAATTATCTGAAGGAGAGTGGCTTCGAGCAACTCGGTACGGTGAGGCGCGCCGATCGCCAACTCGACCTTGAACGCATGACTGACATCGAAATTGACGGCAGAAGAGTCATGAATTACTCCAGGACTTACGGAGTAAGGACTAAAGGTGGACAGGCGTATCGCTACTACTGGATTTCAGAATATGCACAGGCAGTCGATAAAGTTAGAAATGCTGTGTTCATATTTGTGGCCTTAGTCACTGGACTTCGCCGCAACGAGATGGGCGCGCTAAAGTTCGATCACGTGACTAAAGATGAAGCCGGACGGTATAGTATAGATGTTATTAGATTCAAGACATCTATTGACCCGAATTATAACGGGGAGAGCGATTCTTTACCTCTACCCACGTATGTTGGCGAGATTATTGAAAACCTCAAAAGCTTGCGTTCTATTCATGGTTTTTATCGCCAAGGTTTCATTTTTCAGACTGCATACACAACGACACCTGTAACGCATGAGCATCCTGATCTACCTCCTAAAATCTTGTTGGATTTGGAAGATGCGACTGGCATTGAGCGAATTCATGCACACAGGTTTAGAAAAACCATCGCGGAGATTCTGATCCATCGAAGCGAGCGAAACATTGATGTTATCAGACTCCTTTTTGGACACCACTCTTACGCAATGACGCTGCGTTACATCAGTCGCAACCCCTACCTTGTGCGTACAGTCGCAGTGGCCTTGGAGCAAAGCTATTCAAAGGAATTCCACGAGATCGTTACCGCGGTCCGTGATGGCGGTTATTCTGGACCAGCCGCAGAAAGGCTGCATGCTCAGATCTCCAAACGCCCGGACGCGTTCAAAGGCAAGCGGCTCAAGGTTTCGATCCTGGTCTACGTCAGCCACCTGCTGACCGCTGGCTCCCCTGTCTACATTGGACGCACCGCGGTAGGTACGTACTGCGTCACAGGAGAGGAATTTGATGAGGACGCCCTACCGCCATGCCTAGCCGGTCGTGGCCGCCCTGAAGGTCGAATATTCCCAGACCCCAGCAACTGTCAGATCGAGTGCCGCAACGCCGTTGTGCTCGCGAAAGCGGGGACGTCAATGCAGGAAAGCATCACCTTTTACGAAACACTGCTGGAAAACGGTGGTGACTCCGTAGGCCTACGTGCGAAACGCAAGATTTTGATAAAAATTGACGCTCTCAAACGCCACCTGGCCAACCTACATGATACCGAAGCCACCAGTTCGCTGCGCATTCCTCTGCTTGAGGTGTCCTGATGGAGATGAATGCTACACGCCGAAAGCTGATGGACCTCATCATCGCCCATCATTCCAGCTATCCAGGCAAAGCACTGACCATTAACAAGCTTTCTGAGATGGCTGGAATCTCTCGTCAAGCCTTCAACCGCTATTACGCGGATCTTAAGGACTATGCCGCGGGTAAAAAGGCCCTGGCTGACCTTATGGGTGACACCTCCAGCAGTCAGACTAAGGAACTCATCAACCAGTACCACTCGTCGCTAGTCGAACTCCAGCAGAAGCTCGACCAATCTGATTCTGATCACGAAAAGGAGATGAAAAAGACGCTAGATAGCTACATCTCATCGCTCATGATGAATGATTTGACGATTCATGGTGCGAACGATTTGCGCGTGACTGCGGAGAAGCGAGCACTCCACAATGCAGAGTTAATCAAGCAGATAAATCAGCTAGAGATCGAATTAACTCGCGCAAAGCAAGCGGTGGGACCTGGTGCGGCAAATGGCACCCGACCCGAGCAAGGTATTGGCGAGAAAATCAAGGTTGACGTTGATCTGAGCAAGGCGATTAAAGCCTATGAAGCCTCGAAAAACGAAGATGATTTTGAAGACAAAAAAGACTTGGCAATCAGTGCAGCACTGAATAGCGTGAAAAAGCTCGCCTCAGACAAAAATTGCCATATCGTACTCTTTGCAGAAAGGTACCTCACTCGCTTCTCAATCTTCTTCGACAACTTCACGTGCCCGGATGAACTTCCGCACATCATCGTACGATTCCCAATTTTTGATCGAACTGAAGTTACCGCTTTCATCGACAAGCTACCGCCCACCAGATCCCTCTCCATCTACATTCCTTATTTGAAATCTAAAAGCGAAACCAAAGCCCGGCGCAGCTTCTTCTTTAACAACGTCCCCGAGATAGAGACAAGAAACGCTGATGATGCTGATCCATTGACAATGAATCTTGATGTCACCCGCATCGTTCATTACCGAGCCACTCAAGGTGATTAAGATGCTAACCATAGAGCGAAAGGTAGTGAAGTACATATCGCCAGAATTAGGCATCCCGGTGAGTCACTATGTGCTAATCGCTCATACGGGGCAGAAAAGCCAGCTACTGAGCTTTCCAAATCTTTTCCTTTACTCCACCAGCAGACTGTCAATCAGCACATCTTCACGCTATTCGAGCATCATCTCGATGTTCTATCGGTATTTGGCTACTGAAGAAAATTTCAAGGAGCATGACCCATCCGTCTACCACGCCATTGTGACCGACCGTGAAATCAAGCGCTGGCAGTACAGCCGACAGACTGCGCGTGTTGCCGCCCAAAGCCTAAAACCGACTACCGCGACCATCTACGAAGACCTTAAAATTCTTCTGAAATATTTTCAGTGGCTCAACACCTCAGGCTACGGCACGAACATCAACGTTGAAACTCGCACCTCCGTTGCCAGGTTCAACCGCACCAAGCTGCTGAGCTACATTCAGGCAAAAGCACGGACCACGATTGATGCAAAAAACTACCGAATGCTTGATAAAGAGGCTAGGCAAAAGCATCGTCGAACCCTAATTACCAATAGCGAAATTAAAACCTATTTGCAGTGCTTTATCGATCCTGTGTACGCCACCCTCTTCAACCTAGCGCTCGGCACGGCCATGCGCCCGATGGACTTGTGCAAATTCCCATTCTTAGGAAACGGCGCCAACTCGCACATTATGCCATTTTCCGAAATGGATAAGACTCCAGAAACATTTGAGTACACTGTCTATAACAGCAAGGGAAACAAAACTCGAACAATCGTGATTCATAGGGACGACCTTAAAGCACTGGACGAAAGCTACATCAAGCCGCATCTCAACGAAAGAAGAAGGAAGTATCAAGAAAGATTTGGCCACGAGTGCCCATTATCAATTCTGTTTCTAAACAAGCATGGCGTACCTGTTACAGCCGCAAAAATTGCGTCGCGAGGCAACGCTGCGAAGACTAGAGCCCTAGAAATAGACGAAAACTTCCGAGAGTCAATTAACTTCTACGAATCCCGACACTGGTGGCCGACCATGTTCCTTATTCGCTTCTTCGGCGAGAAAATATTGACTGAATCAGCGGACGTTATGTGGGCGGCTGCCGGAGAAGTCCTGCGCAATCAGATGGGCCACGAAGATCTCGAAACAACCTTCGAGCACTATATAGATATGGCTCGGGTCGTTACGCTTGCGAATAAAGGTAGGACCACTGAGCTGTTAAAGCACGCTCATAGCGGGGTGCACAGCTTCATCGAACAACTGAATCGCGGAGAGATTGCGCTGAACGAGTGAAGTCGCCTAATTAGACCCAAGGACGCCCATTCTCGCAGGGAATTGTGACGTCGGCTGAGCGGGCCTTCACGCACCTTGATCAAGCCAAACTCCTCTCGCTGCGCTTACGAAGCACATCAACCAGTGGCCGCTTTTGGGCGGACACGCCCGGTAGATAATCGTGCCTCCTCTTTGCAAGCCTTGCAGATGCCGCTCTCGCTCAACTCGCGACGCCAAAACTCAACCCTGATGGCGAATCTTAGCGATTCGGCCGCTCAACTCAACCTTCAGCCTCTCAATGCCCTCGCCGTTGTTGTGGTACCTAATGTTCCGGAGATGAGCTAGGTCGAATGGAATATCAGCAGCGTTCTGCGTGATCAATATGACTTCCTTACCTAGTGCATGAGCTATGCCTATTTCATAGAAAACGTTGGCGTTCCGACCAGTACAATCACCAACGATCACCGCCGACCTGTCGATCAACGCTACTATGTCCTGGATGATTTCCTGATGCTCCCAGATGCTGTCCGCTCTATCAGCCTTCATTTGGCTGTTTTCAGCCACCTGCTGAATGGCAGCCCAGACAGGGTCGAAGCCCGCAAAAGGCATCATGGCCGAAATAAGATTGGAATCGATAGTTTGTGACGGCGGCAGCTTGAAGACCGTTGGTGACCGCTGATTACGCAAGGTTTCCGTCAAAAGCACGTGATAAATATCAATATCTTTGATCGACCAATGCGTTCGCGTGTAGTGGCCAAAGCGACCTGACGGCATTCCTAGCAAAGGAGCAAGCCTGATCAAGTCCTTTTGGGGAATTGGCGGTATCGCCGGATCAAAATGATATTCAAGCGTAATCTCGTCACCGCCGTTTCGCACCACCCTGCTGATACGCCCTACTCTCCCGTACTGCTGACGATCGCGACTGGTTTCCTCAATGAACAAAGCAGGATGTTTTATTAGCGACTCGAAATCAGGAACATTATTTATGGTGAACTGCCCCTTCAAATCGTCGTTTGTATACTCAAAAACCCTGCTCTTCCAGAAAATGTCTCTGCCTTCGCTCCACTCAGCAGCTTTTATCAACATGTTGAACATTTGCGGCACCACCCTGTGACCTAACAGACTACTGAATTGGAGGCTAGTGAAACACAAACCTCCAATAGCCAATTCGAATCAGCTGATCATCCGAAGTTTTTTGACCAGATCTTCCTGAAGCTTGGCAAGGCCCTCGCCGTTTTTCAAGTAGATAAGCGCTCGGTGGTGGACCATGTCCGATGGGATGTCTTGGACTATTTGAGCGAGAGGCACGACCGTTTTCCCAAGCGTGTGTGCAATGCCTGTTTCATACATCACGTTTGGGTTTTTACCTGAGAAGTCAACAATCACGATCTTCGCACGGTAAATTAGGCTAAAAATATCCTGAATGATTGAGGAGTTGTCCCAGATATCATCAGCGCGCAGGCACCTGAAGCCGACCTCTTTGCAAGCGCCCTTGATCGCCTCGTAGACACCATCAAAACCAGCGAAAGGCATCATCACGGTAACCAAGTCATCTTCTACATCCCCATCAGGGATAGAAAAGACGTTTGGTGCAAAAGAAATCTTTCGCTCTGAGGGCTTTGCGGAGATGTAGGTAACGTTTTGGTCTGGATACCACTGGTCCAAGTAGTCCTTGACCACGGTCAATGCGCCCGGATTGTGGTCCGACATAGCCCTGAGCACAGAAATGATGTTCCCACCGTAATCTGAATCTCCGAAGCTCAAGCTTCTCAACAGCCTGGAATGCCCAGTGATGATGTGGGAACTGTCCGTGAGTAAGCCTACCTCTTCCCAATTGGTGGACGTGAAGTCTTCTTCGATGCGTCGCTTCAATTCAAGAATCAATGGTGCGTTGTACTGATTCATTGCTGCCTTTCCTTGGATGGGTGCGATTGCAGTTCGAATTTAGCCTGCTAGGTAGCCATACGCCACCACTTCATATGATTGACTTCCCTGACCTTGGCTCTGACGAGGAAGGTGCGCTCCACTTGACCGGGTAGGCTTCCCCTTAGGTCCAGACGAGCTTCTGGGCAACGCTAGCAGCTGCACTCCCCGCTCCAGGCAGGCTGCTCGAAAAGGCCACGGCACACCAAGACAGCCAGAGTACAAATGTACTCAAAGCCCACACTGCATCCCCCAGCTTGCCAATTGGAACCGCCGTAACTCAATGAACGCGAGACCGCGCCGGATATGCAGCATGGATGTCCCACCTCAAAAGCGCCCCACCAAGGTTGAGACCTGCCCAAGAGATGGTGAGGCGCAGGATGCGCGGTTTACTTCTCAGATTCGCTCAAGGTACCAAGCCAGAAGTACACCCCATTCAACAATGCTGCCATGACCCCTAGCATTGCCGCCTTGGTGTTCAACTTTGCAGCCGCAACCGTGATTGCGACAACCATGGCCTGGTCCGGATTTTGGACCTGGGCGATATCTTCTTGCCAGGTCGCCGAAATGTGCCACAGCACCGCAGATGCGATGGTGATGACGATGCTGAAAACCACCAACAGCTTCTTGAAAGCAGGTATGACCCAAGGGTTATCCAAGCAGTAGTTGCGGACGAGGGAAACGAGCCCACCAGCAATGCTGGTAGCGGAGCGGAACAGCTTGTACAGCTTTTTCATTCTCTAGCCTTATCAGGTGAAACGGCGGCCGATTTTCGGCTCGCCCCACCACACTATTCGGCACAGTCAGGCATAACATTTACTGTCTTTCGAAAATTTTCTCACCACCAGTACTTCGCTAGCAGGTGGACCTGTCCACATAGGTCCAATGCGACGTTCGCCGCCGATTTGTGCCAAGAATTGCTCCGAATGCGACTCCGAGTGTCTGACACGCGCGGCAGGCCAAATGGCTCCCGCATTCAAGAGAACCGCTTATAACTCCTCAAACCCTATCAACTGAAACCACGGTGACATACCTAAACTTCTTTTTGTACTTCTTCTGCGCTTCAAGCTCCACAACCAGTCGACTTAAATTACTGCCATCATAAGTAACCACCTTATAGTCACCTTCATACTCGTTGGTCACATGCAATGTAACGCGAATCAACGAACCAAGCCGAGCCGCGACTGATTTCTTTAAAGGACCATCACTACTTCTGGAATCAATCTGCGCAGGCGTACTAACGCCAAACAGTGCCCGGCGCATATCTTCTTCATTCAACTCGTTGCTCATAGCTGCGCTCTTTGCTAAATCTGATACTGGAAGCACTCAGGGTTATAATAGCAAATAACATTCATAAACGTGCAGGGCCTACCGGCCATACAATCCATGTGTGCAAACCCGGGAGAACTGCCAGGCCTACACTGGACGCGCGGGCCTAGCTCAACGAAAACCTGTTAGAAAGCATTTCAATTCACCTGCTCACCCTAATTGGCCGTAGTGCTGTACCCGGCCATCACAGAGCTGGCCGAGGTACTCAGAGAGAGCAACCTTGCGATCCGAGTAGCCCTTCCCCTGACCGAGCAGCAGTACATCCCTATTTTCCATCAGTGTAATCAGTTCAAGCTCAGCGATTGTCAGCTGGTTTCGGTCCCTGCCTTGGAAGACTCCCGTGAGCACCTCGTTGATGAGCCTGGCCTCATTCATATAGTGATGGGCTTTCGTTTCCTTCCCTACCGCTCGATGAGTGATCACCAAAGCTTCGCAGAGGCTTCGATAGCTCGTCGAAGCTTGGCGACGTGCCGCTTGAACGGCCACAGCATCTCTCGATGTCAGAGCCTCTACTTGATCCTCGAACCAGATCTCAAAATCGATCGAAAGCCAGCGAGCAAACTTAGCTGCCAGTTTAGGATGAAGCCAGAGCCCACGAAGCCTCTCATTCCCACGTCGGCTCACCATCAACGTCTCCAGCGTCAAGGCTCTCCTGCTGGCCAATCCAGTGATGTACTGCTGAGTCAAATCAAGCCCAAACCAGTGCCCAGGCTCTTTCCCAAACAAACCGCCGGCATGCGACGCATTCATCCACCCTTCCATATCGAAGCTTACTGGCATGCCTTCGTACTCGTGCGTCACGATCTTCCGCATTTTCATGCAATACCTCCTGGCAAAATATCATTGCTTTTCAAATTGGCTTCGGAGACGCGTGAGCCTGCGACAGCCCCGCAGGCCACCACTGTTGGAAGGTCTCTTTGAGCGTTCAGACTCCTCGTCTGCTGAGGCTTCTCCAGCACGGAGAGAGAGGGACTAGGTATGTAAAGAAGGGGCATCGCAACGTCCTCCAGACGTCAAAATGTGATTGACGACGAGGATGCTGGCAGGGATATCCAACGGTTAAAACTGCTGAACGGGGCCGGAAAACTACATATCCGGCCGGATGTGTAGTTTATTTATTTGGATCAGATTTCGAAGGCCTGCCTCGACGCCTTGCTGAAGGCGGGGCGACATCCGACGACAACCACTTGGCCAGTGAAATGTTCGTCGCCGGCAAAAGCTCTGCGTATTTGGCATCTATGTGATCTCTGACCAGCTGGGCCATTTTGCCGGTACGGCAGGCGGCAAGATCTGGGCTGGCCCAAAGCGCCATCGCGAGCTTCGCTGCCTCGCACCGGGCCTCACGGATAGCCAAGTTACGCATCTCGACATTCGAAATGGGACGCTCCGCTGGTCGCACTGCTTCCACGAAGGCCGGAACCACTCTAGACGACACTGCTTCTTCCCTGGTTTTACGAAGCTGATCATTCTCCAAGGTCAGCATCTTCAGAGTCATAGCCTGAGCGGTACACAGCTCATCGCTCTGCGACTTGGCTTCTTCCAGGCTGGTCAGTTGGGCTCGAAGGCTTTCGATTTCTCGGTCGCGCGCATCCTCTCCAGGGAGGACAAGACTCCTCTCTATCTGGATTTTGAGTCGCTTTAGTTCGGCACGAACTGAATCAGGAGTTTGATCTTCGAGCTGCGGAAAAAGCGGAGTGACGCTGGCCTTCTGTGTCCCGAAGGAACGCAGTGCTATGGGTTGTGCTACACCCGGTTGCAGAATCGCTAGCTCATTAAGCGCCATCAACCACCTGCGATTGATGAACACATTTTCGGCACGGAAAACTCCTGCTTCCGTCTCGATGAAGACCCCTGCATGCTTAGTGACAGCGAGGTCAAGGTAGTCACCTAGGTGGGAGTAAGTCAGAGTGAAGCCGGGAATCGGTTTGCCGTATGCACGAGAGCTGACCAGCTCGCTCGACACCACATCAGACTGTCGATACGTCCTAACAGCGCTAGCAATGGCCTTGAGGAACGCTGGAGCGGTCTGCCTCAGCGATCCGATTGCAGACTCCAGAGGGACGAAGTCATCAGTTGAGTGCATCCACTGGCCTCCCACATCTAGCTTGAATGATCGGGTCCAAGAGGCACTGCTTCCCTCTCAAACTGTATGCCTATACACACCCGGATGTTAACAGGACCAAAATGCGACACCAAGCGTCATTGAGCGAACGAAATGCAATTTGAGTACAAATGTACTCCTGGCTGCATCTTGCTACTGGAGCAGCCTCAAAAACCGCTCGCCCCCTCATCACCAAGCACGAGCCAGTGGCCATCACAGCCACTTACCTTTACCCTGACCGCTTGCGCTTCAAAGGCCTCTGACGGGGGATCGATATGACTGCATCATGTCTTGAGAAGTACCGAAAGGATTTGGACGCCCTGGTGGCGGAAGCATTCTGGGTAGAACAATCCCTTACTCTCATGTACACCGACAGAGACAAATACGTCGCAGACCTGACCAACTCTCTAAAAGGGGATGCAGAGAAAGTCGCTGTTTTCATGAAAAAAATTCAGCCGTTTCCCACGGCATATCAAGAGTGGTATTCGGAAGCCGTTACCTTGGTCAGGCAGTTAATGCCAGATCGGCTTAATGACTTCATCAAGCTTTACGAAAAACCTAAGGCACGAAAGGAAGTGTCTGCGGAAAGCTATCGCATCGAAGATGCTTGCCAAGGCCTGAGCGCAAGCTTCGCAGGTGTGGTCAGGGTTGATGCGAAGGCAGCATCTGTTTTACTTCGGCAGCAGGTTGCGATCGTTAATGCGATCAAACGACGCTTCGAAAGCTCACTTTTTGAAATCAAGCAGCTCGTACAGGCAGACGTCTTCGATGACGAACTGGATAGCGCAAGAAGCCTTTTGAAAAATGGTTATACCCGCGCTGCCGGCGCCGTCGCCGGGGTCGTCCTCGAAGGTCACCTCAAAGAGCTAGCGGCCAAGCACAACCTGCCCAAAACAGCAAAAACCATTAATCCGATCAACATCGCGCTGAAAGCGGTAGATGTGATTGACCTTGCGCAGTCCAGGCACATTGATTTCCTTGGAGACATCAGGAACAAATGTGGCCATAAAAATGCTGCCGAACCTACACCAGGGGAGGTAGAAGATCTCATCGCTGGGGTGGAGAAGGTGATTAAGACAATTTTCTAGCGCCGTAGGAGCGCGCTGTTTAGAACCGCCCCATTGAAAACTGGACGCGAGCTACTGACCCAAATGGAACATCAGGAGAGAGCAGCTTCTAACGCGACGGTCAGCCCCCTCTTTCTGTACCCGACCTTGCGCGTTGACTGTTTTTGCCTGCGAGGTGCAATGCCGGGTCAGCAGGATGGCTACTAAAATTCCGTACAGCGCCGAGAAAGCCACACCCGATTGGACCTCCGTCAACGCGTGTAGCGCGGCTTCGCTTCAATCCTCTCAGCACCACACCGATCATCAATCTTTTGACGAGCGTCAGCATCAAAAATTGATCCGATGCAAACAAGGCTGTTTACCTCGTTGCCGGAATGCACATTTATCGAGCCGTCGTGGTAGATCAAAGGATAGGTCGAGCGGCGCCGCAATTGTTTAGACACTTCAACAACCGTGGTGCCTGCGCCACTAGCGATGATGCTAGCCTCCTCTGCCCTCACAGCGAATTCTTCAGCGGAGGCTTCGTGCCTCACAGCAACTGCCTGTGCAGGCCCGAGTGGCCAAAATTGATAGATGCTCCAGCCCCAAGGCGCAAGCGTGCGTACTAAACGAGCAAGTTCGGGTAGTTCGGACACGTTCTGGCTTGAGATCATGGTGTTGATCTTCACCCTCGTGCCTAAGCCCTTAAGCCAGCCCAGCCTCTGCACCACGATATCGAAATGACCAATGTAGCCGCGCATGCGATCATGGATAGCTGCCGAGGCGCCGTCCAAAGGTAAGCCGATCAGATCTACACACTCGGTGATCAGCTCAGCGTTAGCCCGCGTATGGCGGAGGGATCGCGCGTGCGTATCAAGGTGGACATTCAACCCGAGCTGATCGGCCAGGCGAACGACGTCGCCAATGAAAGAGTATTGAAATGGATCACCACCCCCTAGCGTGATGGAGGTGAATCCAAGCTCAACAACGCGTGACACGACAGCCAGGACGGTATCCCGCTCAGCTTTCGGAGATCCGAAGGGCACGTAACACCACTCACAGTTGAGCGAGCACCTGTGAGTGAAATTAAGCACGACGCGGCTTGGTCGATTGGCCTTATCAAGCGGACCAGAACGGTGCATAAGCCCTCTACGCCGGGTGATTTTGGCGGAGCTTACGAGGTTTTACCTGTGGCAGTCCTGGAGGCAACTGGTCCTTGCAGCGCACCAGCCAATGTTCCAGCGACTCCCCAGATCCTAGAAGAGTAACCAGATGGCTCCTGTAGATACGGTGCAGGCTCGGGCCGTCAGTAGACTGACAGTTTTCAATCTTCAACGTGAAGCTGCGGTTTTCGATTCGATCATCGATCACCCCTACGGTGTAAGGATCGACGTACAAAACATTGTCCGCGGCAAAGACAGTCGTATGCATGCCAAATTTGACGAACTGAATTTCAAGGTTGGGGTAGCGGTTGTGCAGGTTGATGAGATTGGCCAAATTCATCTTTGAACCAAACTGATCGCCGCTGACGTTGAGATCATTCCGATACTGCTTTTCACCTGAGTATGGGTCCAACATCACGACCCGGAACTCGACCCCCTCGTTCAGTCGCTTTTGGATCGCCGGCCAGTGCCGGTAGACCCCCTGATCAAGGTAAGAAGCGCCAGAGTTCGCACAGAGCAGCATCGATGATGCTTTAGCGATGTCAGCTTGAGTTTCAGCGTTACGCCTAGCCTGCTCAGACGCATTCAACATGTCAAAATAGTCGACAACGCCTCGCTGAAGAGCAGAGGAAGCGATCTTGCCCGCTAGGGTCTCATGCACCCAGATTTCCTTGAACCTCGGAAAGGCTTGGGCGATTTTCAGGCCCAGGAAGGCCACACAAAGGATGATCGATATGCTAAAGAAGGGCCCCCAGTAGCCCTTCGAGCTAAGGTAGGTGGTAGCTATCGCCCCGACAAAAAGCAACAGTTCGATGACAATGAACGTAATTTCGATACCTTTTCGCTTGGAATGCGACATCTATCCTTACCTTAAAGCTTTTGTCTTTATTAATTATGCAAGGGCGAAAATTTGTGCTTACGAACGTGAGCACAGATCTCGGCGCTCTCGGGAGTAGGACACCCATCTGAACGGTGAAGGGAGCACATCCAAGCCAATCCCTGCCACAGCAGCACCTGTCCTCTGGACCTGCTGCGGAACCAAACCCTTAGCACCCAGGCCGGGCACTATGATTGGCGATAACGCTTCGAAACGCCACTATTTTGGCATGATTGTGAAATTCTGAGCCTCTTCTGAAAAATCTAACCTCGCTTCTGCATCGGAGACCGGGCCAGTTCGTGCTCGATAATCCGCGCCAACTGAATCGGGCTCCTCGTCGCCGCAGCTAGTTTGCCCCTGGACGGCGAGCCGGAGTCAGTATGATCAATCTCCTTGTGCCTTCACAGAGCTGATAGCCCGCCAGACCTTTGCCCAAAATCCCGCCTTGGCATTCTCCAATTCGCCCTTCAAGCTTTTGATCTCGTTGCCCCTGCTCATATACGCCGCCTTGTATTTTCCCAGCTCGACCTTCAGTTGTTCCACTGTTTGCGTCAGACCATCATTTGAAGCCAATAAAGCAGCCTTGTCCTTTGCCAGCAAACGTTTCGCTTCAGCAATACTGTCTCGCTGCTTGGAAACATCAGAAGCAAAAGATTCCGTCTCACGGCACTTTCTGACAGCCGCCAACATATCCTGTCTGGTTTTCTCTGCCAGCTCCACTCGATCCTTGTCAGCTTGCCTAACATAATTCTGATGATATTCAATACTCACTGGGTCAGAGAGGACTCTGCAAAATAACTGGGTTGAAGCGATATCGTTAATTTTCCGGTAGCCCCGCTCAATACTTCCCTCAATGTCATTTTTATCATAATACGTCTCTATATTAATGCTTTTGGCAATCTTGATTTCGATAATGGGGATTCCGTGGTCACGGAAATCGACAATCTTTTGCATGCTGCACGGATTGGAGTAGCAGACCTCAATCGCCAGCTTCCCTCCCCACTTCTTGTAGAACGGGTTGTCAGAGGTGAACTCGCCATACAGGTCAGGGACATAGACATTGCCGTTCCCGAATCGCAGCCGAGTTTCCTCCGCTACAAGGCGTGTGAACGTGAATGGGACGACTTCATCACCAATCTTGAAATTGATCGTTTGAAGCTGTGAGAGGATGGCTATCAGATAGGCGTGTGGAAGGGACTCTCCATCGCTATCACCAGATCGAGTAGCCTGAACATCGGCGCTCTTGTACCGAAAATACCCATTCTTGACGGCGATCATCTCGCGGCGCTTCTCTACGCGGGAATGGGTACTGAAGAAAGTAAGCGCGCTAAATTCGGCAGGGTTCAGGCGGCGAATCTTGAGGACTTGCCAAATGAAGAACAGTTTGTACCGACCATCCTCCCGGTTTATGAAGCCGTTAGCATCCTTTGCACACGCCCAAATCTTCATGCCTCTCCCTTACCATGAAACGCTCTAGATCGGACCATACCAGTGCTCGACGGAGATTTCAAAGCGTGGCAGGCTCACAAAATCTTGAATCGCCCCTGGTTTCGTAGACACCTCCAAGCCTCATAATGAGGCCCAAATAGGAGGTGCCATGAGTCGTCAGCGTTACCCCGAAGAATTCAAGATCGAAGCGGTCAAGCAAGTGACCGAAAAAGGCAAACCTGTTGCCGAGGTCGCCCAGCGCCTGGGCATGTCCGTGCACAGCCTTTACGCCTGGATCAAGGTCTACAGCAAGCCCCAAAAGCAGCGTCAGCAAGACAATGATCAGCAGGCTGAACTGCGCAAGCTGCGCGCTGAACTCAAGCGGGTGACAGAAGAGCGAGACATATTAAAGAAGGCCGCCGCGTACTTTGCCAAGGCGTGCGGCTGAAGTACGCCTTCATCAACAAGCACTCGACGGATTACCCAGTGCGTCGCCTTTGCCAAACCCTCAAGGTGCATCCCAGCGGCTACTACGCTTGGCTGGCCGAGCCTCAATCTGCCCGAGCCAAAGAAGATCAGCGCCTGCTTGGCTTGATCAAGCAGGCCTGGTTAGAAAGCGGCGGCGTGTATGGCTATCGCAAGATTCACGATGACCTGCGAGAGCTAGGAGAGATCTGTGGGCGAAATCGAGTCGGTCGCTTGATGCAGGCAGAGGGGCTGCGTTCGCAAACGGGCTATCGCCGTCGTACTGGGTTTTATGGCGGAAAACCAAAAGCGGCATCGCCCAACCATCTGGCCAGGCAGTTCAAGGTCAGTGAGCCGAATAAGGTCTGGGTGACCGATATCACCTACATCCGCACCTACGAAGGGTGGCTGTATCTGGCGGTAGTGCTGGATCTGTTCTCTCGCCAAGTCATTGGTTGGTCAATGAAGCCCAGGATGAGCAGCGACCTAGCCATCGACGCCATGCTGATGGCCTTGTGGCGACGCAAGCCACAGCAGCAAGTGATGATTCACTCAGACCAAGGCAGTCAGTTCAGTAGCTCAGATTGGCAAAGCTTCCTGAAAGCCAACAATGTGATAAGTAGCATGAGCCGAAGGGGAAACTGCCACGACAATGCCGTAGCCGAGAGCTTTTTCCAGCTTTTGAAGCGGGAGCGAATCCGACGAAAGATCTACGCAACGCGTGACGAAGCCCGAAGTGATATTTTCGATTACATCGAGCTGTTCTATAACCCCAAGCGTCGACACAGTAGTGCTATGCAGCTGTCGCCAGTAGAGTATGAGAAACGCTATTTTCTGAGCTTGGAGAGTGTCTAGGAAACCAGGGGCTATTCATCTGCCCTGCGGGAGGGCGAACACAGAAACCTGTACTAAGGTGCCGGATCCACACGCAGGCAATGCACTTGCCTACCACAACATAGGGAGATTCGAACGTGAAGCATGAGGAACTGAACTCAATCTTTGCCAAAATAGATGATTGCGACTTTGTTGGTGCCAAAGCCGAGCTTCACGCGCTGGCAAAAGAATTGGCACTCAAGGGAGAGCTAGAATATTCTGATTTTCTTGCCGACTATGCTTATCGAGCATCAAGAAATTTTGGAAACTCGCAACAAACGATGCCAAGATCTGAAATAGAAAAGAAATTTAAAATTCTCGATCAAGAATTTCACAACCTGATAGAAAAACAGAAAAGCATTCTTGTAAGCGCATATGAATACTTCAAAGAATATGAAAAAATAGCGACGACAACACCTTCATATAGAACGTATTTTTCGTGGTTTAACACAGAGCACGACGATAATTTTCCATTTATCGACGCCTTCATGAAAAACGAACCGCAAACCCAGATAACGAACAAGAACATTTCCGCCGTCTTTATCAACCAACTTAAATTTTACGCACGCTTAAAAAAAGCAGGGACTACGACCTTCTTAAATCACGGCCAAAGAATTACAAATATTGAAGCGGGTAAGTTTTGGAGATATGTAGAGCTTCGAAAAACCTCCATGACACAGAAAATTGCACTAGACGAAATTGATACGATTTCTGAAAGACTAAATGGGCTAGAAGCCGAAGCAAATGAAATCCGCAGCTACTATTGGATAAACGATCGTAACTCTTCAGAATTCAGGAATGATTTCACAGAATGTCTTGAAGCATTCCATAAGGCGCCGGCAAATAGCTCAAACCTGCTAGGCAATGACAATAACAGACTCTGAAATCTTGCCGGATAACCCCCTACGAAAGGCAGAACGTCACTCATGATCTGCCTTTCATTGAGCGCGAGTCAGTAGCCAAGCGTGTCCTTGGCCTGCTCACAGGTTCCCAACCGACCACGGACCTGAGCAGCCAGGATACGTGTCTGCATCGACTGATAGGCTTTGGTCGAACCGTACTGCTGCTTCACAGTATCTAGTTGTTCTTCGCCTCAGTCATCTGTGTCACGCAATCATTAATGTATTTATTCTATTTATTCGACAAGGTTCGCGTGCCCACCTGATTAGGTGCGCCTTGAGTGCGATTCTCGTACATCTTCTGGACCTCAGTGAGGCTTGCCAGCGCAGCGGCTTCATCCTGCTACACACTGCTTAATCAATGGAATTTTCCTTTGTCATTGATGAGGTTTTCCATCCTACCGGCAACCGTCACCTACGGGCTACCTGAAAAGTCAACCGCACGCAATGCAAGCCATAGGCTATCATCAACAAATGCTGCGTCTGAAAGCATTCAACGCAACCTCGTACAGCTTAAAAACAAGGAATGTATGATGAGCAAAGTTTACCCCATTGAAGATGCTGTTCCACTGCCATCTGATGAAGACGAGAAAAAACCGGAGAAGAAGGTTTTAACCAAGGACGAAAAAATTGAGAAGGAGAAAAAAGAGCTTCTATCTTCTGTAGCTGCCGCCGACTTCTCCTCCTTGAAGCCAAGGGTTGCATACGTATTAAACCTTTACCCTCACACTCGAAATAGCGACATTTCGCTTTCATTGAAATACTGGGAAATATTCCAACCGGACCTTTACAAAGAAAGCGGGATTCAACCGAAAGACCTATTCAGGCTGGAAAGGCTTCACTACATAGTCCGTGCCCGCGCTAAAATACAAAACGAGTACGAACTATTTTTAGCGGATACTGAAATCAAAAAAAGGCGCAGACGAAATGAGGAAAAAATGGAAGGTGCAGTCATTGATGACTCACCACCCGTCAAGAAGGTGCATATATTTTCAGATGAAACAGGAAAAACGCACAAATTCGTAATTGTCGCATCTGTGTGGATTCTCAATGGCAGAGCAGTATTCTCCACCAGCAAAGCCATAAGCGATTGGAAAGCGAAATCTGCCTGGAAAAACAGAGAAGTTCACTTCACCAAATTTGGTAAAAGCGATTACGAAACTCTGAAATCCTACCTTGGAGTGATTGTAGAAAATCGTGAGTATCTAGGTTTTAAATACATAGCAGTCGAGCGGGCGAAAACCAATCGTCCGATTGAAGAAACAATTCTCAAGCTGCATGAGCTGATGCTTGCGCGTGGTGCTGCTCATGAGCTGGAAAGCGGAAGGATAGATCTACCAAGAGAGATGGAGGTAACTGTGGATGAAGAGCAATCGCTGGACTCCTTTGTTATTTCCGACCTAAGAGACCGCGTAGGGGAAACCTTCAGAAAACGGTATGAGGATAAGCTGCAACTGACCTCGTTGCAGACCGCCTCATCAAAAAACAGTGCTCTTATCCAACTGTCAGATGTGATCGCTGGAGCGATAGGTCGAATTCTTAACCATGACGGTGAACGTAATTTTAAAGACGACATGGCTGATCTCGTTATCCAGATGCTAGATCTAAAACTCGAAGAAGGTGACATTGGTGGACTTGATTCAGCGGCACGGTTCAACGTCTAAGGTCGAAGGGCAAGGCATGCTCAGGGTATGGGTATGTCCGGCACCGCCCGGCCACTTGCATAGCCTGCACTTCTTCACCAAGAAGCGCCTTGAGTACGTTCGTCTTTTCAGATTCGAGCATGGTCAAGGGACCGCCACTTACCGCCAGATTTAACCGAGTACCGAAGCAGGAGTCTCGCGTGCACCGACAGCAATCGACTGGAGTCAATTGCGGCTACGCCGCAGTATGTGAGCAACCTGAGCACGATGCGACGGTAAACATGTTACCGTCTTTTTGGATCAACATCAGTCGACTTCGCAGCAAACCCCGATATTTCCTAAAGGCTCAGCTGCTGAAAAACTTTAACTAACCTAGAGGAACCCTGCCAGAGAGCCCAAAACTAGAAATTTTCTTCTCGTGCATACAATTTTTTTGTGGACTCTGAATCAACCTATGAATTGGCGCGAAAGGTAGTCCTACGCACTGGGTGCAAGCTATCAGCTGGCCCCTGAGTTGGTGCAGCGGGCAGGCGTCGCGCTGATGACTCACCAGCTGGCAGCACTCAGAACGCTCGTTTCCCAATTGCTGACCGCAAAAGCCTCAGCATCGGCGCTGGCTGGAAGGCATGTGATCAGATCACTGTCGATGTCGCCTATCGCGTGGCCCCGATGTCCATCGAGGAAATGCACGATATCTACGACGCCAGGGCCAATCTGGAAGCCATGATTCTTCAGCTGGCAATTGAACGTTGTGATGATTCGTGGGAAGCGATGATCCTTGCAAAGGCACACACGCTGTCGAAGGTGGTAGAAGTGCAGCCCCAAGAACAGATGCTGCAAATGTGGGACGACCGGCACAAGGCTTTCCACGCCTCCATTGCTTAGGGGTGCAGCTACCAGTCGGAGCGGTATCGCCACCTCTGGCTCAAGAGCACTGTACTGTCTCCTGAGGCCTTGGAAAAAAGCGTGTTGAGCATGAAAAATTGGTGTGAGCAATCCTTGAGCGCGATGTTCCACTGGCAACGACGTTGATTCGTGATCACCTGCTCACCCCGCTCCCGATTATCACAGATATCATCAAGAGTTCGCGATCAATCGACTTCTGAGATACTGAGCGGCGGCTGCTGATCCCGGAGGTCCGGCAAGCCACCCTTGGGGTAATTCGCGGCGGCTGCCGCGGCATTCAGAGAGGGTAGTCACCACCGATGAGAATGGACCTGGTTCTGATCCGCCTGCGCCCACTGGAAGCGACTCACAGGTCCTAAATGCTCTGCTCAAAACTTTTTAGCAACACACTTCTGAGGAGTCACCATGGATTGGAATCGTGTTTACGTATGGACTAGGACCTTTTACGCAATCGTACACTCACTCCATATGGCTAAAGAGGAAAAATTCGGCGATCTCGCCTCGCTAGACGCAAGATTTCGTGACGCAAACAACTGGGTATCACCAATTTGCTCCTACAACTCAACACTCTTGCCCACTAAAACGGAAGGTAAAGAATTAACGTTTAGGCGCGACCCAAACGCATACTTCGGAGAAATCTCTAGCCAGCTAATTAAGATGTTACTACAGGACCTGACAGTAATTTTTGATGAAATGATGAGCGAGGCCTTAATCAAACTTAAGCTACAAGCTGGGGACATGCCGCAATCTAAAGTTGAAAAACTTGCCACTCTCGTAAGCGCAGAATACAAATGGGCAAATCAGGGGTGCTTGGAGCTAATTGCAGTCAGAAACTCTTTGTGCCACGCAAATGGCCGATGGAACGAAAAATCGTTAAAGATAATTGAAGGTTTCGTTAAACCCCTTCCAGCTGTAGGCGATGAAATAATCGTCGGCTTTGAGATGCTTTTTAATTATCGAAAGGCTATGCGTACTTTCCTCAACGATGCATGCCCACCTGATCCTAAGCCGAAGGCAATTAAGACAAAAACCAAAGCATTAAGGTCTAAACGGAGTGAGGCTCGTAGCTTAAAAGAGCGTCGCAAGGCCCTTGTGAGAGAGGTCATGCAACCGACGTGATGCATAGGCAAGATTTCTAGCGCCACGCTGATGGTGCCAAAAAGGAGAAGGGGCCGGAAGCTCTATCACCGGCCCGCGTTTTGCCCCATCACGACTTAGCCAGAAACAACGCCGTAGGGGACCAGAAAACTTAATTAAAATGGCAAGCGCATCGAAAACTTCACACCATCTATAGTGAGACCAGATCCCCTTTATAAGGCGATTCGTAACGAGAGTCGAACACAACTGCTGCAAACTTGGTCTTTTCAGGAGGCAAAATGGTTATGAGATCGGCAACGTGCACAGCTTCAGCTAAGCAATCAGCCAAATCAGACAGATACATCCCTTTTTTTTCTCGCACTTCGTGCCAGTGAGAAAGCCCACCGCCAATGTACAAGAACACTCCATTTGTAACAGCCGCACATCGCAATTTTGAGACTGCGCCAACATGATCAGCAATTAGCTGTATCTGGTGGTAGTTCTCGACGAGAATGCTTGCACCCTTGTCCGCACTGCTGATGAGGGTGAGTAAATCATCGAGTGAAATGGGGTCAATTTCCCAACGCAACCAAGGCTCATAATCCTGGACTGAATCATCGGACACCCCAATCAGGTTTACACCAGTCGTCAAACGTGGCCAGTCGTCATCTTCCAACGCACATTCATCGATAGTGATGAAATCAAGCTTGCTCATCGTCGCAAGCATCTGTCGAACGAAGGCGTGTGGGCTTTGGTTTGGAATGATGATCAGCGATGAGGTCGCGTCATCACTTTTAGCATGAGCCCTCTCCAGCAAGATTTGGTTCGCAATTTCGGCGAGAAGCTCACGCCTCGGAGCATGGCTGCGAGAAGCGACTAAGCACAAACCTGGGTACTCAAGCTGAGGATGGTTGATCCACGCCTTTCTTCGGGACTCTCGCTCACTGAGGAGGTCATCGAGGCGGTCAATCTCAGACGTCAAGAACTTGTTGAATTTTGAAGCCGTCACAGTGCCCTCTGATCCTTTCGATCTATAAATCTTGCACCGCGAGCTATCCTGCGGTGCAACCTTGATTCCAGAGGGCATCAACCCTCGACTAAATTTTCACTAGAATGCAACACGGAGCGCGTGCCGCGGATAGCCCCATGAAGGATTATTCTTTACGGTTCCTCCCATTCCAAGCTTGTGTGACCTCCAGAATAGAGCCTCTCTGATTCGACATTCGCAGCTCAATCATCGGGAGTGCTGGTGTGAGGGCCTTAGAACTCTGGTGCGTCAGGCAGTTGATCAGGATCGTCTCCCCGCATAAGCGGGTTTTCAGCTAGTGCACACGGGTGGAAGGTGTCCATGATGACGTGTGCATCATCCAGTTGCTCGATGAGCCGTCTCATTTCGCTTTCGGCCAAATCACTAACTAGCTCAACCTCAGCGTCTGGGAACCCGGCATCAGGCAAGATCGTTAGACGTCGTACAGCTCGCATTCCAGGTAGCAGCATCAGATCAAACACGTCTTGGATATGGTCTGCTCTATGTTCATTGGATTTGAGGTTCTACTTGATCGTTGGTGGTAAGGGCATGCGCGGCTTGATCCACACGCAACAACGCGGAAGCGAAATCGAAGCCCGGTAGCGCACGCTCAGGGTATTTCAGGGTTTCTTCCTGATGCGCAACCAGCGCCTGAGGATGCGGCCTGAATCTCGGAAAGGCGCGGTTCTCGACCAAGCCTTTGCGCATTGATGAAATCACATAAGTGATTCCGGATGGAGGCGGAGTGCTTCTTGGGATGAAGTCGGTCTGCAACAGAGTTACGAATTTGGAACGTGGGGAACGCATTCCGGTACTCATCAACAAGGAGGCTCCAACGGCGATCCACGACCTCCATTCCTACGAATTCCTTGACCGAGCGAGATGTAGCCTTCCGAATGTTGTACCGTGCCTGGTCTCTTTCCCAAATCCGTTCGTGCTCAGCTTGGCTCTCCTCCTCCAATACATCCTCTCGCTGGTCAAGCCACGCCAGAACTTGATCGGCAGCGGCAATCAAGGGCCCGTCGCCATGCATGGTGGCGACGTTCTTGGCAAACTGCGCCGCGCCTTTGAGCTGCTCTGCATAGCCGCTGAATTTGGATGGATTACGCCGGTGGCCATCAAGCTGCTCTTCCAAGACCAAGCGCATGGATTCAAGAACGCTCATCCTTCCTTCCCTCTCCGTTTTCTCTAATCCACCTGGCAGTGTCGGCGCGGAACGTACCACGATCGGGCTCTCTCTCAAAGCCGCCGAATAGAGCTATCCATCAACCCCTGGGCACATCCGCTTGCGGTATGACCCAGTGTGAGCAGCGCAGAGTTCCCGAGGCGATATGTGTTGCTCCCACACGAAGCATAAGCCTTCAAGCCACACGATTAGTCGTAGTTGAACCGCTTCGGCGGTGGCGCATCTGCGTCTTCAACCGGCCGATAGAGCTTCTTACCAACCCTGACCGCATAGCCCTTTTCCTTGATAGTGGCGAATGCCATGGCCACGTTAGAACGCCACTCAGCTGCCGTGACGTTCTTTAGTGACTGGTAGCGTTCGTAGATCTCGTCCGCGATTGCGTCCACGGAGAGCGTCCCCCCAGCTAAACAGGTTGCGATCCTGGACTGAGCAAAAACAAAAGCCGTCTCATACAATTGACGGCCAGAAGGCATTGCAAGCAGCAAAACTCTATCTCGAACTCGATGCTTTTTAGCATGCAGGAACGAAGCAACAGCGGCCACTTCAAGAGGCAGCTGTGACCTAAGTTCAAGGCTGCGTTCCCTCGAAAACTGGGAGGTGATAGCACCATCATACGTACAGACCTGGGCCAGGATGTGCGGGTCTGGTGGTAATAGCCTGCTTTCCACAGTGGCACAAAGCACGCAGTGGCTTTCCGGCGAACTAGTGCAGGGAGTGATGCTATCGCACTCCTTACACTTCCCCATGACTAAAGGAAGATTGTAGTACGATTCAAATTCACCATCCGTAACGGTTGCAACCGCATAGAATTTATTAAGTGTGTCTTTGAACCATACAAAAACAGGGTGACTAATTACCCGGTTCAAATAGTTGACCCATAAGCGCATTTGGCTTTCATGCGTTTCCAACTCAACAAGCAAGGTCTGCCAGTCCTCGGCCCACATCAGATCTAGACTTTTCGTTCCTAAGCTTATTGTGCTAGTACTAGCTTGCACCAAACTCCTTATGCGGAGAGGCTCTTGAGCCTTTGTCAAGATCGCTTCACTCTCTGAGTTTTCTTGAAGTCGAGCCTGGAAACCTAGGTGCCCCTTCCACTCAGGGTTTGTAGCGTTGTAGATAGCGATAAATTTAGTCGTAGCTCGGGAGTAAGCACTAAATAGCTCTGCGGTATCGAGCGCTTCAGCCCCTAGCACGATTACAACTGGCGATTCAAGCCCGCGATACTTTGCGATACCCTCAACAGTTAGGTTACTAGAACCTAACATTTCGATGTATTTTCTAGGATCCCTTGAACCGACTAAAATTACAATGTCAGCGGCATCCACCCCACCAGCCATCAATCTTTCTTTAATACCAAAAAGCTCTTTTCCGGGATCTATCGTAACAATCTCAAGTGCTGTGTCCGCCTCAGACAAGCGAGGAGATGATAGCTGGAATTTCGGAGGCATCACTTCTGACAAGATTTCCGTAACAGCCTTTGGCATTCGCATGACGATAGTGAGCGTAAATACATCAACAGCAAGAATTGCTTTCAGTCTCTCAAGAGGTACGCCATTGCGCTCAAAATTAAAAACCTGCGTCTCGTCACAGAAAAACACCTTAGGCCGTTGACCAAACCAATCGATTAAGACTTGGCACCACGACTCTGCCAGTGCTTGAGACTCATCAACAATCAAAGCATCAAAGTCACCAAGAAGACCCTGACTAATCGCCAGCTTAAAATCCTCCAGACACTGGACCCTAAACCAGGCCTCGCCTTCGAAAGAACGCTCCAGTGCCCCTGCTGCCATCCGACAAAGCCCATGCCACGTCAATACGGTGCAGCCATCATAGCCGTCTAGTTGATTCCGAATATGGTCAGTGAGTTTTCCATTGAAAGAAAGTAGCAGTACCCTTTTGCCCTCGGCAGTATATTTTCTGGCAGCTTCGATGGCTAATACAGTTTTTCCCGTTCCCGGCCATCCAGTAATCAATGAATTCTGACTTTTTAGCACATTTCTGACCACGGCGCTTTGCTCAGCAGTCAATTGAAGCCATGTTTTATTGTCGTATCGAATTCGGCTTGCCCATGTGGGCTGGCCATCTACCTTGGGCGCGAGATAATCGATCAGGACATCAGCTCTGGAACGTCCCAAATCAGAGTTTTGAAGCGCTCGCTTCCAATACTTCATTAACCCGACGATCTTGTGGGCTACGTCAGGATAGGCCTCAAAGTCAATGTAAAGCGGCTGAGGTGGGTTTGCCCGCGTGTCGTACATCCCTGGAATATTAGATTTATCAAAATCTGAATCAGGGAAGACAAATCCGTAACCGATCTTTAGTCGCAGGGACGGATCAGCACCAAGCCATGTAGCAAAACCGTGGACGTTTCTTTTCGTTTGGTTTAAGGGATCTATTTTAAAGCCGTCTCTAACGTGCACAAAAACGGAGTTCTCAACACGATAAACTCCACTTTTTACCTCTAAGGCTAGAACACCATCCTCAGGATGAATTATAAGAAAATCTATCTCGCCCGTGGGCCTGGCACGACCGTCGAGTTTGTTAACTGCGGAGCACAACCACGGCAAACTATGAAAAACAACATAGTCATCGGACAAATTTGATTTTAGTACCGAATAAAGATGGCGCTCACCATGGCTTTCTGTAAGGTTCGGTCCATGCTCCGGTATCATCCTTGCCATCTACATCGCTCACTCAATTCAAATCTTCTAACGATTTTGTATCAATTTCAAACATCGCAATCGCGTAACGCATCAATTCAGCCCAGTAGTACAAAACCGGGCGAATTGGCGTTCACGCACGAAAACTGCCAACCTGCGCAGCCTATCAATACTCAGATATGTAAGACTCTCGCAGAGTCCTAAGGGTATCAGCGTCATCTATCCAATAACGCGAGGTCAATTCGATTGCAAGGTTCTTTGCAAGCTCACTTACCTCATCCCTGAGCAACTTGATGGAATTGAATTTCTCATCAGAGTCGATAACTTTGCGAATGCCATCCGGCGTCAACAGGCTCATGGTCCAAGGCTTATTGTCAATAAAGCGAGTGAGCTGCTGCTTGGTCGCCGCCACCAGCGCTAATTCATTGTAGCCGGGCACTGATATCGGCAAATCCTCAAAGTGATACACCAAACCCGCAATCTCATAGCTATTGACCAAGATTGATGCGGGATTATCACTATCGGCTTTTAGGTTTTTCAACATGCGAATAACCTTCTTTGCTCCCCCGTACGTACGCGTCTCCTTTTGATTAATTTTATCAATGTGAAGGAATGGGCGGTTCAAGAAAGTATTGAATGTGTGCTTCTGGAAAACCTTCACCTCACGATCTTTTTTATCTTGGCTGATCTGGTAAGCCGCCGAGTCGTGCCAGTGGGACGGAACGACATCCACATTTCTGGACAGGCTGCCACCAGACAAAGCAATAGCTTTGTCCTTAGAGATGTCTACGGTCGCCGCAGGAAATGCCGCTTTCAAGGCCGTTTCTAGCTCGCTCCTCAAGGTCGAGAGCTGAGCGACTCCACTCGGCCCGACCCAATCGCTGTAATCATTCGTGTTGGCACGCGCCCCTTGCATATCGATGGTCAGATAGCGATCCAGCAACACCAGGATATCGATGTCGCTTACCCCACGAATGTGGACATTCAAGGGCACAGAGCCCTGGTACTCGAACCGAACTCCGGTGGCGACGCGGTTGGTGATCTGGTTTTTGACCCTCTCCCCTTCAGCCACCGAGTTCTTGGTGTACGTAGGGTCAACCTCTTGCATGATGCCAAGGGCATATTTAACCCACTGCCCCGTCGAACGGGTCTCAAATTTTTCCTGAAGAGACCTGGCGTTGGTTACGAGGCTGTCCATCGCAAACGTACTGCTACTACCTTGGCGCCTTGACTTGAGATCTGTCAGCCGCCGATTAACATCTTTGCCCATCCTTTATCTCCTGGTAAATGTCATGGTGCCAGCAGTACCTCGCCCTTTCGCTGTGAAGTACTCACCCTTGGCAGTCTTCAGATTTTTGACCACCCTCATCTCGCAGTAGCCTTGGTGGGCATCGAGGTGTCCGTTGCCCACCTTGGGCTTATTGATGTAGCTATACATCAGCATCCAGCAACCATCCGGCTCGGGGATTAAAGCGACTGAAACGCTGTGTGAAATGGAGGACTTCGTTTCGAGGCGAACCCTGATTTTTTCCCAAGTCTGGGAAATCGAAAGCTCGGCTACCCAATCGTGAGCCACGGAACCGTCGTCGTTGAGCGTCTGCCCCACACAATTCCAGTCCCCGGAGATATTGGGGACCTGTGCTATGAAGCTGAGCGGACGCCAGCCGTATTTGTTGAAGAACCAGTGCAGGGCCGTATAGGTGAGGCTGGCGGTGATGGGGATGACAACGAAGTACTTGCCCCACTCGGGAACGCCCAGCTCAGCCATCAACTCAGAAAGGCCAAACCCCACCGCCGGGAGAAAGGAAACAACAATGGTCGCCAGCATGCCGAGATAGCGGCCAACAGTGCTCCGGCGGTGACCTATTACCGAATATTCGTGATCTTGCATGCCATCCCTCGCACTTGCAGCCCCTAATCCAGCGACCGATGATAGCACTATGAAATTGAGGGAATCTGCGATTTCTTCTGAACCAATGGTAGAAGCGCACGTTGCTGCGGGTTCCTCCACAGACTCCCCTATCGGGGAAATGAGCCCAAGCATCTGGTTAGGGTGGTGCAGCGCTACATGCTCACCCCACTGCCCCCGCTGGCCCCATCTAGCCGCAGGCTAATCTGCTGTGCCACTTTGCCTTCAGCTCAAGCGGCACTGCGTTGAGGTAGGGCCGCCGACCGACCAAGGATTCGATAGAGGGTGGCACGATGTACGCCAAGCAACGCCGAAACTTGTGCCACTGGTTTGCCCTCTGCCACCAACTCCTGCGCATGGGCTATCTGATCAGGACTAAGTGACGGCTTCGGCCCAAACTTGATCCCCTTACGCCTAGCAGCTTCCCGTCCCGCTCGTGTGCGGTCGACGATGAGACTACGTTCGAAGGCAGCTATACCAGAAAAAATGGTCATGATCATTTGACCGGCTGGAGAGGAGGTATTAAGCCAAGGCTCCGCTAGAGACCTAAGACCAGCGCCAATCTCATTCAGACGATCTGCGATCTCTAGAAGATGGAGAGTTGATCTCGCAAGCCGATCAAGACGCGTCACCATGAGCACATCTCCCTCTCGCAAGTGATCCAACATTCTTAGCAGTTCAGGACGGTCATTCTTGGCGCCACTTACTTTTTCTTCAAAAATCCGCGCACATCCCTCTTGACTAAGAAACTCTCTTTGCATTTGCAAATCTTGGCCAGTCGTTGAAACCCTCGCATATCCAATATCCATATCTCTATCTTTTCTGTCGCGTTTATTCTTTCAAGTATAACATCATTTGCGACAAACTTATGCGACACCCAAGCCCCAATGAAATCATGAAAGAAAAAACTGTCGCATAACTTAATACTCATGCGACATTTCGAAAACATAGTGCAACAACAATACGACAAGCGCTTCTTAACCGAAACACTCCAAATGCGCCATGTAGCCACCAATGCCCCCGAGATTTCACAGCCACAAACATCAAAGGGTCACTTACAGCGACGCGCCTGTGGAACAAATAATTGAGAAAACCTAAAATTCGTCAGCATAATATCCAAAAGGGGACATTAATTCATTCACAGCTGAAGAAATTCTAGACTCTGCGAGCAATTCCGAGCGCTTATAACTCAGAGCAACTCCAACCCTCATAGAAAACGGATTTAGAACCAACGGATCAACAGACCAAACTTGAACCTTCATCACAGACTGATCACGAAAATCACAGCACTCCACATACTCTATCTTTTCCTCGATCTGCTCCCACTCATCACAGAATATTGCATAGGTCTTTTGCATGCTATCCGCCAGCATCGTATAAGCATCTAGAAATGAATCACCAGCCAAGACTAACTTAGGATGACTAAACGCTTTTACTGCGAATGACATTAGCCTTGGTGACGAGACAAACTCGCGCACGACTGCAAAATCGACCGCTCCTATTTCAAACTCCCACGTCAGACTACTTTGGAGGAATTCCTCCAAACACGGTCGATCAACCTTAACCATCATGAACGAATTTAAGTTCTTCAATTAAACAAGCACTCCATGCTCAAGCCTCTTCAAAAGATCGTGTACTGCTTGACAGCCCTGAACAGTGGTTAGTGCCTCAACAGGCCGGACACGCCCCAATGCTGCACACTCCTGATTCAACCAAGCTGCGTAATTTTCTTTGAAGAACCAAAGGACTAGAGAAACTGATTTTGCGAAACTTTCGGCATAGGCCTCATTGTGACCAAATCCCACTCCCTCAAACTGATTAGGAAGCTGATGATGGAGACAGCGCACTTGGAGCCATCCGTTAATTTCATAATATCTGCCAGATCCCCCACAGACCTCACAAGTACAGCTTGAAACTAACTCAGCAACGTCTAGGATCCAGTCGACGACGACATCACCACCCCGAACATACGCTCGAAGGAGGCCGAACTTTTCTTTCACCTGTTCGACCTGAATCTCTAAGCAATGCTCTGCACTGTATCTACCGACTAAACGCAGCATGCCGTCGATCAGGGAAACCCAACCGTCGCCGCATTCGAAATCGAACAGCTGGCCAGGAACCATGACGCCACAAAGCAGTTTTCGATGTCGATCCGACAGGGTCCGCTCATTAATACTATCCATCGCTCCTGCCCTCACTCCGCCACATTATCTTCGATGGCTGCTCGGCTAGCTCTGATGGATAGAAATTGCCGTCACTAAGCTCGTAGCAAAAGCGCCTCCCGACGATGCGAATTCCGGTGAGCGGCTCCATCCTCCACGCCCCGTCTTCGTTCAACCAGGGTGGTGATACAAGCTGCACCTCTCTGACCGCTTCATCAGGGCCGTCTCGCGACGTCAATCCCAGTAGATACTGAGGTCCGGGGATCAGCAACTGCTGCGTATGCACCGTCTCATCTTGCACAACATCATAAGTCACGAAAAACCATTCGTGATTCGACGTCAGGGCGACATAGGCCCACCGATGCGATCCTGGTTGCGGAGGAAAAAAAGGGCTCTCTTCTAGACGACCGGAATCGTTGGTTTCAAACATATTATATGTCTCCTGAAGGGCCATGCGTACTATAGTACGCTGAAACTCAAGAGACAATGTGGCTACATACCCTCTTTTGGCGGAGAGTACGTGTGCGCGACCTGAAAGCAGCGTTTGGGCTGGCATTGAAACAGCTACGGATGCGGGCCGAGCTAGCACAGAACGACTTCCCCCCTGAAGTGAGCAGAGAGTACGTGAGTCTGCTAGAGAGAGGTCTGCGCGCCCCAACGCTTGAGACGATCGACTCTTTGGCAAAGGTAATGGGCATCTCACCCTTAGCGCTGGTGGTACAGTGTTACATGTGGCGTGAGCCGGACAGGAGCCTTGAAGAGCTAATGGACGAAGCGGGGCTTCAGGTAAGGCGGGATCTGATTGAACCACCGCCAAAGAGCACCAAGGACTGAGATTCGTGAGCAGTCACACTCCTTGCCGCTGCCGCGGAATCGGTGCGCCAGGATGGCTAACGGAGACGTAGGAACGGGATGTTTACATTCCGCTCTCAGCCTGAAGGCGGAATACTCGATGACAAGCGATATTTCTGTTTACATCAGCCCGACTCAGCCAAAAAATCAGGCCTTGTTTACATTTTTCAGTCTTACATCGATCTTGAAACCGCTTCAGAACGATTAGCCCCTCGAAAACTATGGCTTCGCGACTGGTTTATCTAGCCCTGATAGAGATAAGGGGCAAAGCGGCTAGGTTTACACCATCCTGTAAAAAAATATAGAGCTTGGGTAAAGCGGTCGCACAGCACCACGGCGCCCCGCGCCAGCGCCGGGCGAATGACCTCGGCCAGATGCTGGGCGCGTGCAGCGAACATCAACAGAAGCTCGGTGTCGGCCGCCATGGCTTCGTCGCTGGGAGCGAGCAGCAACTCGCGGATACGCTCGGCCAACGGCGTACCGCCAGGCTCACGGGTCATGACCACATCCACGCCCTGCTCACGCAGGCGCGCGGCCAGGTACTCGCGGTTGGTGCTCTTGCCCGCGCCTTCGGGGCCTTCCAGAGTGATGAACAAACCGCTCACGGGCATTCCTTACTGTTTATCGGTGGGCGCCGGCGCTTGTGCGGGCGCGGGCTCTTCGGCGGACTGGGTTGGTGCGCCTTCAAGGGCTTCGCCGGACCGAGGCGCGGCTTCAGTTGGCGGCTCGGCGTCCGGTGCCTGATCGGCCGTGCCCTGCGGGACTTGTGGCGCCGGGCTGGAGCGGTAGTCGGCGCGGCGCTTGAGCTGATATTCGCGCACAGCCGTGTTGTGGTCGTCCAGGTCATCGGAGAATACGTGGCTGCCATCGCCACGCGCGACGAAATACAGGCTGGTACCGTCTGACGGATTCAGGGCAGCGTGAATCGCCTCGCGCCCGACCATGGCGATCGGTGTCGGCGGCAGGCCGGTCATGGTGTAGGTGTTGTAGGGTGTCGGTGCACGCAGGTCGGCACGCGTGATCTTGCCGTTATAGCGCTCACCCATGCCGTAGATCACTGTAGGGTCGGTCTGCAGCATCATGCCCAAGCGAAGGCGGCGCACAAATACACCTGCGATCTGCCCTCGCTCCTGGGGGATACCGGTTTCCTTCTCCACCAGCGAGGCCATGATCAGCGCCTGGTAGGGATCACGGTATGGCAAATCGGTTACCCGGTCTGCCCACTCCTTGGCCAGCACCTCCTCAAGGCGCATGTAGGCTTGCTGCAACAGCTCCACATCGCTCATGCCGCGCACGAAGCGGTAGGTGTCCGGGAAGAAACGCCCCTCAGGGAACACACCGGTATGCCCAAGCTTGTCCATCACTTCAGTATCGGACAGCCCGTCGAGGGTGTGCTTGATCTTTTCATGCCTGGCCACGGCCGAGCGCACCTGGCGGAAGGTCCAGCCCTCGACCAGGGTGAGGTTGTACTGCACCACATCACCACGGCGCCAGGCATCGAACAGCGCTTCGACGGTCATGCCGGGCGTCAGGCGGTATTCCCCCGTGTGCAGTGCAGTGCCAGCCATGTTGAAACGCCAGTAAAGTCGCAACCAGAAGGCGTCGTCGAGCAACCCTTCACTCTGCATGCGATAGAACATGCGGTTGGGGTTGGTGCCATTGGGCACATCGAGCAGGCGCTCTTCGGTGACATGCAACGGCTGCTCCAGGACCGAGTTGACCTTCCAGGCCGACCAGCCTACGGCCAGGCCGGCAAGGATCAGGCCCATTTCCAGCAGCAGCAGGATTTTGCGTCTCACGAATCAGGTATCCAGTAACGTACGGGCAACGGCCTGCAGTTTACGGGTGAGCGGCCCGGCCGGCCAGTCGAGGTTGAGCGCAGCGAAGGTGCGCACAGGCCAAATTCCATACACGCTATTGCAGACGAACACTTCATCGGCCGTCTCCAGATCGGCTTGCACGAGGTCAGCTGTTCGGACCTCGATACCCAGCGCCGAGGCTTCGTCCAGCAGCGCAGCGCGCATGACGCCTGCCACGCCGCAGCGGCTCAGGTCGGCGGTCAGCAGCACGCCATCGCGGACCAGGAACAGATTACTGTAGACCCCTTCGATCAGGTGCCCTTGCACATCACGCATCAAACCCTCGGCGCAGGCAGGGTCCTGCCATTCGGCGCGAGCCATTACCTGCTCCAGGCGATTGAGGTGCTTGAGCCCGGCCAGCAGCGGCTGCTGCGCAAGACGGGTCTGGCAGTCGAACAGCCCGATCCCCTGCTCCGCGTTGGCCACGGGATAAGCAGGCATTGGACTGCTCTGGAGAATGCGTCGGGCCACGGCTTCGGAGGCGGGCGCATAGCCGCGCTGGCTATCACCGCGAGTGACGATCAGTTTGGCTACGCCTTCACCGAGCTGGCTGGCGTAGCGCAGCAACTCGTCGCGAACACACGCATGATCGATATCGATCGCAAGCCGCTGACAACCCTGCTTGAGTCGATCGAGATGTCGCGACAGCAGGCTGGGCCTGCCGCCGCGCACGGCGATAGTCTCGAACAGACCATCGCCGTAGGCCAGGCCGCGGTTCTGCAGGTTGACTGCAGTCGCCGGCTGGCCATCGATCCAGCTGTGCATCAATCGGCGAACCGGCGGAATACCAGCGAACCGTTGGTACCGCCAAAGCCGAAGGAATTGGACAGCACGACATCGATCGGCATGCTGCGCGCCTGGTGCGGCACGAAGTCCAGGTCGCAACCTTCGTCCGGCTCATCCAGGTTGATGGTCGGCGGCGCCATCTGGCTGTTGATCGCCAACACGCTGAAGATCGCCTCTACCGCACCGGCAGCCCCAAGCAGGTGACCGGTCATCGATTTAGTCGAGCTGACGGCCAGCTTGTAGGCGTGCTCGCCGAACACACGCTTGATGGCAGCCACTTCGGCGATATCGCCAGCGGGGGTCGAGGTGCCGTGGGCGTTGATGTAGCTGACGTCTTCAGGCTTCACACCCGCATCGCGCAGGGCGTTGACCATGCAGCGTGCAGCGCCGTCGCCGGTATCCGGTGGCGACGTCATGTGGAACGCGTCCCCGCTCATGCCGAAACCGACCAGTTCGGCATAGATGGTCGCGCCACGTGCCTTGGCATGTTCAAGCTCTTCCAGTACCAGGGCGCCGGCACCATCGGACAATACGAAACCATCACGCCCTTTGTCCCACGGACGGCTGGCACGGGATGGCTCGTCATTGCGAGTCGAAAGTGCCCGCGAGGCGCCGAAACCGCCCATGCCCAGGCCGCACGCGGCCATTTCCGCGCCACCGGCGATCATCACGTCAGCCTCGCCATAAGCGATATTGCGTGCGGCCATGCCGATACAGTGAGTACCGGTGGTGCACGCCGTGGAGATCGCATAGTTGGGGCCCTGCAGACCCAGATGGATCGACAGGAAGCCGGAGATCATGTTGATGATCGAACCCGGCACGAAGAATGGCGAAATCCGGCGCGGCCCTTGCTCGTGCAGGGTACGGCTGGTGTCTTCGATATTGGTCAGGCCACCGATCCCCGAGCCCATGGCCACGCCGATGCGCTCGCGGTTGGCGTCGGTCACTTCCAGGCCAGCATTGCGCACCGCCTGGAAACCGGCCGCCAGGCCGTACTGGATGAACAGGTCAAGCTTGCGAGCTTCCTTGGCCGACAGGTACTGCTCGACCTCGAAGCCCTTCACCGAGCCGCCAAAACGGGTGGAGTAGGCACTCAGGTCCGTGTGTTCGATCGGACCGATGCCACTGCGGCCAGCCAGAATGCCCTGCCAGGTGCTTGGTACATCAGTACCCAGTGGCGACAGCATACCCATACCGGTGACCACGACGCGTCTACGCGACACAGCACTCTCCTTTTCTAATAACAGAGTCTCTTGCGATTGCACTCAGCACGGCCGAATGAAATGGCAACAGGCTCTCGATTGCCCGGTGAATGACGCCAATGGCTCGCAAAGAAAAAACCGCACGCCGGCAAAGGCAGTGCGGTTTTTCCCGACAAGAAGCGTCGACTGAAACGTCTTAGGCCTTGTGGCTGTTGACGTAGTCGATTGCAGCTTGAACGGTAGTGATCTTCTCGGCTTCTTCGTCAGGGATTTCGGTCTCGAATTCCTCTTCCAGAGCCATCACCAGCTCAACGGTGTCAAGCGAATCGGCACCCAGGTCTTCAACGAAGGAAGATTCGTTCTTGACTTCCTCTTCCTTGACGCCCAGTTGCTCGGCGACGATTTTCTTGACGCGTTCTTCGATGGTGCTCATACCTAGTTTTCACTCCTAATGGACATATGTCAGGCAGCTGGCCGGTGACCAAGTTTATAGGAAGACGCCTGCTTTTCAAGCGTAACGCGCCTTCACGAGAGACACCCGGCCTGCCACCTGGAATCTGGTTGCAGCTTTATAACGGATTTTAGGCTCGCAGTATGACTGTTTTTTTAAGCAATCCGTCACATTGAGTTGCTGATGTTACATGTACATCCCGCCGTTCACTGGCACGGTAGCGCCAGTGACATAGGCTGCGCCGTCGGATGCCAGGAAGGAAACCACTTTCGCGATCTCCTCGGCCTGACCCAGGCGGCCCAGCGGAATCTGGGTCTGCAGCGCTTCACGCTGCGCCTCGGGCAGCTCGCGGGTCATGTCGGTATCGATGAAGCCCGGGGTGACCGAGTTTACAGTGATACCGCGCGAACCCACTTCACGCGCCAGGGCACGGCTGAAGCCTTCGAGGCCCGCCTTGGCAGCGGCGTAGTTGGCCTGGCCGGCGTTGCCCATGGCCCCGACGACCGAACCGATGCTGATGATACGACCCCAGCGCGCCTTGGTCATGCCACGCAGCACGCCCTTGGACAGACGGTAAAGGCTGTTGAGGTTGGTGTCGATGACATCGAACCATTCTTCATCTTTCATGCGCAGCATCAGGTTGTCGCGGGTGATACCGGCATTGTTGACCAGGATCGCCGGCGCACCGAACTGCTCGGTGATCGCGGCCAGAACGGCACTCACGGACTCTTCGCTGGTGACATTCAGCTCAAGACCGGTACCGGTGATGCCATGCTCCTTGAGGGTCTCGGCGATGCGCTGGGCACCCGAAGCGGAAGTGGCGGTACCGATTACGGTCGCGCCCTGGCGGCCCAGCTCCAGGGCGATGGCCTGGCCAATACCACGGCTGGCGCCGGTGACCAGTGCAACTTTACCTTGCAGGCTCATGCAAGTTTCTCCAGATATCAGGCCAGCGCCGCACGGGTGGCGGCGACGGCGTCAGGGGTATTGAGGTTGTAGGTGGTGACGCCATCGGCGCAACGCTTGTTCAGGCCAGCCAGGACCTTGCCCGGGCCGCACTCGACCAGGTTGACCGCACCGCGGGCCGCCAGGGTCTGCACACACTCCACCCAACGTACCGGCTGGTACAGTTGCGCCAACAGGTCGTGCTTGAGTGCGTCGAGATCGGCCGCAACGGCGGCGGTGACGTTCTGCACCACCGGAATCTGCGGGGCCTTCCACTCGATGGCGTTGACCGCTTCGGCAAAACGCTTGGCCGCCGGCTTCATCAGCGCGCAATGCGACGGCACGCTGACCGCCAATGGCAGCGCACGCTTGACGCCCTTGGCCTTGCACAGCTCGATCGCACGATCGACCGCCGCCTTGTTACCGGCGATCACGACCTGGCCCGGGGAGTTGAAGTTGACCGCACTGACCACTTCATCCTCGGCCGCCTCGGCGCAGATGGCAACCACATCGGCATCATCCAGGCCGAGAATCGCAGCCATGGCACCGTGACCCGCAGGCACAGCCTCCTGCATCAGCTGACCACGGCGCTCGACCAGACGAACGGCGTCCTTGAGCGACAGGCTGCCAGCCGCGACCAGGGCACTGTACTCACCCAGGCTGTGACCAGAGACCAGAGCAGGTTGCGCGCCGCCCTCTTCCAGCCACAGACGCCAAAGGGCGATCGAGGCTGTCAGAATGGCCGGCTGGGTCTTGTCGGTTTGATTGAGTTGCTCTTCCGGACCTTCCTGGACCAGCTTCCACAGGTCGTAGCCCAGAGCCTCGGAAGCTTCCTTGAAGGTCTCGACGATCACCGGCTTTTCAGCGCCGAGCTCGGCGAGCATGCCCAGCGACTGGGAGCCTTGACCAGGAAAGACGAATGCGAGGGATGCAGACATTGAACAAGCCCTTATGATCTTGTCGTCGGATAGGGTGCGCCCCACCAATGGCGAGGCGCGGAATCTGAAAACTTGGATGGAAACGCAGACCAAGCGGTCACATTTAACCACTTCATCGCCAATATGCCTAAAGCAACAGGTCTTCGAGACGACCATGCAGCCGCTGCGGCAGATTTTCCTGGATCTCGATCAGCGCACGCTGAATCGCACTCTGCAAACCTTGCACGCCCGCCGAGCCATGGCTCTTGATGACGATACCCTGCAAACCGAGAAAGCTTGCGCCATTGTGTCGCGCCGGCGCCAGGTCGGCCTGCAGGCGCCTGAGCAACGGCATCGCCACCGCCCCGGCTGCACGGGAAAACAGCCCCCCCTTGAACAGCGCTTCTATACGCGCCCCGATCATGCTCGCCAGCCCTTCGCTGGACTTGAGCAGGATATTGCCGACGAAGCCGTCGCACACCACCACGTCGGCCTCACCGCGATACAGACCATCGCCTTCGACAAAACCGATGTAGTTCAACCCACGGGCATTGTGCAACAGACTGGCCGCCAGCTTGACCTGCTGGTTGCCCTTGATGTCTTCGGTACCGACATTGAGCAGCGCCACGCGCGGGCGCTGGATCCCCAGCGCCTGAGCCGCCACCGACCCCATCACGGCGAACTGGTAGAGGTTCTCGGCACTGCAATCGACATTGGCACCCAGATCGAGCAACTGACAATAGCCAGCCTGGGTTGGAATCGCCGCCACCATGGCGGGGCGATCGATGCCCGGCAGCGTCTTGAGGACAAAGCGCGACAGCGCCATCAGCGCCCCGGTATTCCCGGCGCTCACACAGGCCTGCGCCTTGCCGTCGCGCACCAGCTCGAGGGCGACGCGCATCGACGAATCAGGCTTGCCGCGCAACGCCTGCGAAGGCCGCTCGTCCATGCCCACCACCTCGCTCGCCGCGACGATTTGCAGGCGCGCACGATCGGCAGCTGCAAGGCCACTGACAAGTTCTTCAAGGAGAGAGGGTTGACCGACAAGGGTCAGGTGCAGCGAGGGAGTAGCCGAAAGGCAGGCAATGCTAGCCTGGACAATGCTGCGGGGACCGAAGTCCCCGCCCATTGCGTCGATCGCGATGATCTGAGCGGACAAGGATTACTCGTCAGCGCCCTTGTCGATCACTTTGCGACCACGGTATACGCCTTCTGGCGAAACGTGGTGGCGCAGGTGTACTTCACCGGTGCTCTTCTCTACGGACAGCGCGTTTTCCGACAGGGCGTCGTGCGAACGGCGCATGTCACGGGCAGAGCGGGATTTTTTGTTCTGCTGAACAGCCATAATTGATTAACTCCTAAACGTTTGGGTCACGCTTTAACTGCGCCAAGACACTGAACGGGTTGGACCGCGATACCTCGTCCTTGCTCGATTCGGGCTCGTCTGCGCCCGCCGGCTGCTGGCATTCTTCCGGATGATGAGCAGGCACGATAGGGAGGGCGAGCAACAGCTCCTCCTCGATCAGCGCCTGCAGATCCAAAGGATCTTCGCCCAGTTCCAGCACGTCATAGCCTTTCGGCAACGACTGGGTATTCGCACCCTCCTTCACCACGGCGTAAGTACATTCGCTGTGAATCGGCAGGGTGACCAGCTCAAGACAACGCTGGCAAACCATTTTGACTTCGACGTTCAGATCGCTGTGGATAACCACAACGTGCTGCTCGTCTCGCTCAAAATCGAACTTCGCCTGCACCGTACCGACATTATCGGAAAGCGGGTCGCAGAGTCTTTCCAAATCAGCGAGTTGCAGCGAACCTTGGAGGGTTACGCCACGATCGGCCAATTTGCGCGGGTCAACGTGAGGTGGAATCGGGTCATTCAACATAGGCGCAGCATTCTAGGGATGCCCCCCGCCCCTGTCAAAGGAAATTAGGCGGCATCACGCATGTTAGAATCGGTTCAATTGCGAAGGAGTCTACCATGCTTCCCCTGCTGCTTGCTTCAAGCTCCCCCTACCGGCGCGAACTGCTCCAGCGCCTGCGCCTGCCTTTCACCTGGGCAAGCCCCGATATAGACGAAAAGCGCAACGCCGAGGAGCCTGCCACCGAACTGGTCCGTCGCCTGGCCCGACAAAAAGCCGAAGCCCTGGCAAACAGCCATCCGCAACACCTGATCATCGGCTCGGACCAGGTCGCTGTACTGGGCGAGCAGATCCTTGGCAAGCCGCACACCTTCGAGCGCGCCTGCGAGCAATTGCTGGCCGCCAGCGGGCAGCAGGTCACCTTCCTGACCGGCCTCGCCCTGCTCAACAGCAGCACGGGAAAATGCCAGGTAGACTGCATACCGTTCACCGTAACCCTGCGCGAACTGGACCGCGAACGGGTCGAGCGCTACGTGCAGGCAGAACAGCCCCTGGACTGCGCAGGAAGCTTCAAGGCGGAGGGATTGGGGGTGACACTGTTCCAGAGCACCCACGGCTGCGACGCGACGAGCCTGATCGGGCTACCGCTGATTCGCCTGGTAGACATGCTGCACGCAGAAGGTGTGCAGCTACCCTGAAAGAGGGGGCTGCCCGGCAGCCCCGCTCATGACTCAACGCAGGGATGGCCCCTGGAAGCCCATGTACATGGCCAGGCGCTCGGCGACGCTGGCCCCGATACGCTTGGAGAAGCGGTCGAACGGCGATTCCTGCACCGTGAAGTCCACCAACTCTTTCTCGCCGACGATGTCACGCGCCACGTAGCTGGCACTGCCCAGTCCATCGATCAAACCCAGCGCCTTGGCCTGCTCGCCCGACCAGATCAGACCACTGAACAGCTCTGGGTGCTCCTTGTCTTTCAGACGCTCCCCTCGGCCCTGCTTGACCATGGCGATGAACTGATTGTGCGTGGTATCCAGCACGCCCTGCCAGAACGCAGTCTCTTCAGGCTTTTGCGGCGAGAACGGGTCGAGGAAGGCCTTATGCTCGCCAGAAGTGTAGGCACGACGCTCCACACCGAGCTTTTCCATGGTTCCGACGAAGCCGTAGCCGGCCGCAGTCACGCCAATGGATCCGACCAGGCTGGCCTTGTCGGCGTAGATCTCATCCGCCGCACTGGCGATGTAGTAGGCACCCGAGGCACCAAGGTCGGTGATCACTGCATACAGCTTGATCGCCGGATATTCGGCGCGCAGGCGACGAATCTCGTCATATACATAACCCGCCTGCACCGGACTCCCGCCCGGACTATTGATACGCATCACCACAGCCTTGGTCTTGGCGTCCTTGAACGCGTCACGCAGGCTCTTGATGATATTGTCGGCGCTGGCAGCTTCCTGGTCGGCGATCACCCCGCGCACTTCCACCAAGGCGGTATGATTGGCACTGCGCGAGGCCGCACTCTCCATGTCCATCAGCGGCGAGAACAGGAACAGGAGACCGAACAGGTAGAGGAAGGTCAGCAACTTGAAGAAAATCCCCCAGCGCCGCGCACGACGCTGCTCCTGAACACCTGCCAGGAGGGTCTTCTCGAGCAGCTTCCAGCTCTTGCGCTCTTCCTTGTCCTGCGCTGCGCCCTCGGGCTCAGGGGCTTTCCACTCGTCAGCCATGCTCACCTACCTTGAAATTGAAGCCGCGCGGGACCAGCCAGCCACTCACGCAACTGTGAAAAATGCTCGACGCACACCTGCGGCCCAAACTCGCTCAGCGCCTGCAGCGACATCGCGCCATAACCCACGGCAACCGAGTGCATACCCGCATTGCTGGCCATCTGCAGATCGAATGCCGAATCTCCGACCATCAGCGCGCTGCCAGGTTCGACCTGGCAATGAGCGAGAATTTCCTCAAGCATCAACGGATGAGGCTTGCCGCGGGTTTCGTCAGCGGCACGAGTGATATCGAAATACCCCTCCCAGCCATTGGCCTTGAGCACCCGATCCAGCCCGCGACGCGCCTTGCCAGTGGCCACCGCCAGACGATACCCCTCACCGCGAAAGGCTTCCAACGACTCCACCACCCCGTCGAACAGCGGTGACGGCTGCTGATCCAGCGCTGTGTAGATATCCGCGTAGTGCTGGCGGAAAACCTCGAGCTGCCGGGCGTCCAGATGCGGATAGAGCACCGAGATCGCCTCGCTCAGGGCCAGACCAATGATGCCCTTGACCGCGGCGTCGGCACTGGGCGCCTCGCCGGCACGCTCGGCAGCGGCGTTCATCGCCTCGACAATGCGCCCGATGGAGTCGGCCAAAGTGCCATCCCAATCGAAGATCAGCAGCTCGTAGGGTTTGCTCATGACAGGTCAGGTCGCACTCAGGCGCTCCACGGTCTTGGCCCACATCTCGTCCACCGGCGCCTCGAGCTTCAACTCGCCACCATCCGGCAGGGGCACGGTCAACGCATAAGCGTGGAGGAACAGGCGTTTACCCCCCAGATCACGAATTTCGCGACTGAAGTCTTCATCGCCGTACTTGCTGTCACCGGCGATCATGTGCCCGGCATGGAGCGTGTGCACACGGATCTGGTGGGTGCGACCGGTAATCGGTCGCGCCTCGACCATGGTGGCGAACTCACCGAAGCGGCGCAGCACACGGAAAAGCGTCAACGCCTCCTTGCCCTCTTCGTCTACCTCGACCATGCGCTCTCCCGAGCGCAGGTTGCTTTTCTGCAGGGGCGCATTGACCTGTTTCTTCGAGGTTGGCCAGTGCCCGCGCACCAAAGCCATGTAGCGCTTGTCGACGCCATCGCCGCGCAGGGCTGCGTGCAGGTGACGCAGCATGCTGCGCTTCTTGGCGATCATCAGCAGCCCCGAAGTGTCGCGGTCCAGTCGGTGCACCAGTTCGAGCTCCTTGGCATCCGGACGCAACTGACGCAGCGCCTCGATCACCCCGAAACTCAGGCCACTGCCGCCGTGCACGGCGATACCGGCAGGCTTGTTCATCACGATCAGCGCCTTGTCTTCGTAGACGATCGCCGCTTCCAGCCGCTGCAACAACCCCTGCGCCACGGGAGCAGGCTCGTCGCGCTCGGGCAATCGGACAGGCGGCACGCGCACGATGTCACCAGCCTGCAGCTTGTATTCGGGCTTGATGCGCCCCTTGTTCACCCGCACCTCTCCCTTGCGCAGGATGCGATAGACCAGGGTCTTGGGCACGCCCTTGAGGGCCGTGATGAGGAAGTTGTCGATGCGTTGGCCGGCAAGTTCCGGCGCGACTTCGATCAGCTGAACGCCGGAAGTCGGGGGATTATTGGTCGTCATTGCTGGATCATAACAATTTTTTATGGAATTGAAGCACTTAATGATTACTGCTATAGTCGCGAACGCCGCCAAAAGCGGTAGGTCAGTACCGCACGGTTTCGAACCGGCCCTGACCAACGCAATTCTCGAGGACGCGAGGCCGTCCGACGGGGTTTTCGCCAGTTTACCGAAATGCCTGGAATCGCCACCAGCGCCGAGCAGAGAAGAACGAAAAAAAACGACAAGTGCGGTGTTTCACCTCCCTCCTGTTCTTTTTCGCATGCCCCTGCCCCGCCTCGTCGCTTCCGTGCAGCGCCTGGCGAATGCTTCGGAAATACCTGCCTTGGACATGAATGGCGCCAGCCCAGAATCTGCGCTGGCGAAAAATGCAACCCGTTGCGGATTCAGCGCGCGGCAGCACCCGAATTATCAGGGATACGTGCAGGGTGGAGATGTACAGCCCGGACCGTACAGCACGGCCGGCCACCGGCCCACTGTAATGGCCCGGCGAGCGGAACCGGTGTTTGCAGATGCCCCAGAGGCGTCCACGGCCCTCGGCTGATTCCTCCTCCTGACTGAGTGCGATAGGCACCGCAGCAAACAGGACGCGTCGTCGCGACAACGGCAGGCTGGGCAACCGGCTGGTGCCGAACGTCGTTTGACACGGGGGTGGCACGCCACCCTTTGCGCACCTTGGCACCGACCATGAGAAGTCGTGTGTGCCGAACGCCGTTTCCGGCAGCCCGGAAACCGACGGTACAACATGAAAAGAATGCTGATTAACGCGACTCAACCCGAAGAGTTGCGTGTAGCCCTGGTGGATGGCCAACGCCTCTACGACCTGGATATCGAATCCGGCGCGCGTGAGCAGAAAAAGGCCAACATCTACAAAGGCAAGATCACCCGCATCGAACCCAGCCTCGAAGCCGCCTTCGTCGACTTCGGTTCCGAACGTCACGGCTTCCTGCCGCTGAAGGAAATCTCCCGCGAGTATTTCAAGAAGTCGCCTGAAGGTCGGGTGAACATCAAGGAAGTGCTGAGCGAAGGCCAGGAAGTCATCGTCCAGGTCGAGAAAGAAGAACGTGGCAACAAGGGCGCGGCCCTGACCACCTTCATCAGCCTCGCCGGCCGCTACCTGGTCCTGATGCCGAACAACCCACGCGCTGGCGGCATTTCCCGCCGCATCGAAGGCGAAGAGCGCAACGAGCTGCGCGAAGCCCTCAACGGCCTGACCGTTCCCGGCGACATGGGCCTGATCGTGCGCACTGCAGGCCTGGGCCGCAGCAGCGAAGAGATGCAGTGGGACCTCGACTACCTGCTGCAGCTCTGGACCGCCATCAAGGAAGCCTCCCAGGACCGCGTCGCGCCTTTCCTGATCTACCAGGAAAGCAATGTCATCATCCGCGCCATTCGCGACTACCTGCGCCAGGACATCGGCGAAGTACTGATCGACAGCATCGACGCCCAGGAAGAAGCCCTGACCTTCATCCGCCAGGTGATGCCGCAGTACGCCAGCAAGGTCAAGCTGTACGAAGACAGCGTCCCGCTGTTCAACCGCTTCCAGATCGAAAGCCAGATCGAGACCGCCTTCCAGCGTGTGGTCGACCTGCCGTCCGGCGGTTCGATCGTCATCGATCCGACCGAAGCCCTGGTCTCCATCGACATCAACTCGGCGCGCGCCACCAAAGGCAGCGACATCGAGGAAACCGCCCTGCAGACCAACCTGGAAGCGGCTGAGGAAATCGCCCGCCAGCTGCGCCTGCGTGACATCGGCGGCCTGATCGTCATCGACTTCATCGACATGACCCCGGCCAAGAACCAGCGCGCCGTCGAGGAACGCGTACGCGAATGCCTCGAAGCCGACCGCGCCCGCGTCCAGGTCGGTCGCATATCGCGCTTCGGCCTGCTGGAGATGTCCCGCCAGCGCCTGCGTCCGTCGCTGGGCGAAAGCAGCGGCATCGTCTGCCCACGCTGCTCGGGCACCGGCATCATCCGTGACGTCGAATCCCTCTCGCTGGCGATCCTGCGCCTGATCGAGGAAGAAGCGCTGAAGGACCGTACCGCCGAGGTACGCGCACAAGTGCCGATCCCGGTAGCTGCCTTCCTGCTCAACGAGAAGCGCAACTCGATCACCAAGATCGAACTGCGCACCCGTGCGCGCATCATCATCCTGCCGAACGATCACCTGGAAACCCCGCACTTCGAAGTCCAGCGCCTGCGCGACGACAATCCGGACGTGCTGAACAACCAGTCGAGCTATGAGATCGCCACCAGCGAAGCCGAGGAAGCGCCGCAACCAACCGCTACCCGCACCCTGGTTCGCCAGGAAGCTGCAGTGAAGACCGCTCCGGCTCGTACCAACGCCCCTGAGCCGAGCGCGAGCGAAGCACAACCTGCTGCAACCGCTCCAGCGCCTGTCGCTGCGCCAGAGCCAAGCCTGTTCAAGGGTCTGGTCAAGTCGCTGGTCAGCCTGTTCGCCGGCAAGGAAGAACCTGTCGTCGCTCCGGCCGCTACTCCCGAGAAGCCAACCACCGAGCGCACCCAGCGCAACGAGGAGCGCCGCAACGGCCGTCAGCAGAGCCGCAACCGCAATGGCCGCCGCGATGAAGACCGCAAACCGCGTGAAGAGCGCGGTGAGCGCGCCCCACGCGAAGAGCGCCAGCCACGTGAAGAGCGTGCGCCACGCGAAGAGCGCGCACCTCGTGAAGAACGTGCTCCACGCGAAGAACGTGCTCCACGTCAACCGCGCGAAGACCGTCGCGGTAATCGTGAAGAACGCGTCCGCGAATTGCGCGAGCCACTGGATACCGCCCCGGCGGCCCGTGAGGAGCGTGCTCCACGCGAAGAGCGTGCACCTCGCGAGGAACGCGTAGCCCGCGAAGAGCGCACACCACGCGAAGAGCGTGCGCCACGCGAAGAGCGCGCACCTCGTGAAGAGCGTCCAGCCCGTGAGGAACGCGCATCACGCGAGGAGCGTGAAGAGCGCGCACCACGTGAAGAACGCCAACCACGCCAGCCGCGCGAAGAGCGCCAGCCACGCGCCGCCGAACAGGCTGCCGAGGCAAGCGAGGAGCAACTGCCGAACGAAGAACTGCTGCAGGACGAGCAGGAAGGTGCCGATGGCGAGCGCCCTCGTCGCCGCTCCCGTGGCCAGCGTCGTCGCAGCAACCGTCGTGAGCGCCAGCGCAATGCCAATGGCGAGCTGATCGACGGCGACGAAGAAGCCGGCGAAGAGCAACAGCCACAGCAGCACAAAGCCACTGAGCTGGGTGCCGAACTGGCCGCAGGCCTGGCGGTCACCGCCGCCGTTGCCAGCAGCAATATCAGCGCCGACGCCGAGGCCCAGGCCAACCAGCAGGCCGAGCGCGCTACCGCTACCGTCGTCGAGACCGACGACCGTGAAGTAGTTCAGAGCACCGAGCCGGCAGAGGTTGTCGCCAAGGCCGAGGAAGTCGCGATCGCGCCTGTTGTCGAGCAGCCGGTCAATGAACCTGTGGCCGTGGTCGAACCCGGTATCGAGCCTGTCGTCGAAGCACCTGCACAACCACAGGCCGAAGTGGCCACAAGCGAGCCTGCGCCTGCAGTCGAAGCACCAGCCATCGAAGCACCGGCCGTGGAAGCGGGCGAAGCAGAGAAAGCACCGGTTGCTGAAACTGTCGTAGAGCAAGCACCTGCTGCCGAAGCCGAAGTGATCGAGCCTGTCGTGGTCGAGCCAGTGGCTGTCGAGGCAGCACCGGTCGTCGCCGAAGCAGCCCCTGCCGAGGCGCCTGCGCCTGCTGCAGCCGAAGCGGCTCCTGTCGAAGAGCCGGCTGTCGCCGAAGCGACCACCATCATACTGCCGAACGGCCGTGCGCCGAACGACCCGCGTGAAGTGCGTCGCCGCAAGCGTGAGGCTGAAGCCGCCGCTGCTGCCGCAGCCCAGGCTGCCGCCGAAGCGGCCCCGGCGCTGGAAACCACCGAGGATGAGCACAAACCTCACCACGGCTGATTCCGACAGCTGAATGAAAAACCCCCGCCAGTTCGCACTGGCGGGGGTTTTTCTTTATCGCTCAAAACCCAGGGAAGCAGGGCCAGCCTGACAGGTGGCAATCAGTACAGATTCGGCTCCATCTCCAACTCGACGCCGAACCGCTCCAGAATATCTGCCTGGATTCGCTGCGCCAGGGCATGCAACTGTGCGCCACTCGCCTGGCCGTAGTTGACCAGCACCAGCGACTGCAAACGATGCACTCCAGCATCACCCTCACGGTAGCCCTTCCAGCCCGCCTGCTCGATCAGCCAGCCTGCCGCCAGCTTGACCTGCCCCTCAGCCTGGGGATAAGCCACCAGGTTCGGATAACGCGCGCGAATACCCTCGGCCAACTGCGCCGAGACCACCGGGTTCTTGAAGAAGCTGCCAGCATTGCCCAGCTCCGCCGGATCCGGAAGCTTTTCGCGACGAATACTGCAGATGGCATCGCTGATGGCCTGTGCAGTCACCTCCTGCACACCCTGCTCTTGCAGGCGCTGTCGAACCGGCCCGTAGTCCAGGTGCGCACGCAATGTACGACTCAGCACGAAACGCACCCGCAGGATCAACCAACGACCTGGGTTGCGCTTGAACACGCTGTCGCGATAGGCGAACGCACATTCGTCCAGCGTGAAGTCACGCAACTCGCCAGTCTCACGATCCAGAGCGGTCAAGCCTGCGAACACATCCTTGATCTCGACCCCGTACGCGCCGACGTTCTGCATCGGTGCCGCGCCGACCGTACCGGGAATCAGGCTTAGGTTCTCCAGCCCGCACAGGCCCTGCGCCAGGCTCCATTGCACGAAAGGATGCCAGGGTTCGCCTGACTCGGCCTCGATCACGACACACTCGCCATCATCACTGAGGATGCGTCGGCCACAACTGGCCATGTGCAGCACCAAGGCATCGACGTCGCGTGTCAGCAACAGGTTGCTGCCGCCACCGACAATCAGCACCGGCAGCTGCCGTTGCTCGGCCAGCTTCAGGGCCTGGCGAACTTCTTCGTCGTCATGGGCCTGGGTGAGGTAGCGCGCTGCGACGTCGATACCGAAGGTGTTGAACGGCTTGAGCGATACACGCTCCTGCCACTGCGCTGTCATAACCGCCCCTTGATTTCCACGACCAGCTCATGGCAGGCCGCTTCGATCAGGTCCAGAACCTGCTCGAATCCCTCGGCACCGCCATAGTAAGGGTCCGGCACCTCGTCCAGCGCCGCGCCATACCTGCGCAGAAACAGGTCGAGTTCGCCGCGAGCATCGTGTGGGCGCAGCGCCTGCAGATTACCCAGATTGCTCTTGTCCATGGCCAGGATCAGATCGTACTCACCGAAGTGAGCGGCCTTGACCTGCTGCGCGCGCTGGCGCGACAAGTCATACCCCCGCGCCAGGGCAGCCTTGCAGGTGCGACTATCGGGCGCCTTGCCCACGTGCCAGCCTCCGGTCCCTGCAGACGCCACCTGTACGCGCTCAGCGAGTCCGGCAACCTGTAACTGGTGGCGCAGCACACCCTCGGCGGTGGGTGAACGGCAGATATTGCCCAGGCAAACGAACAGTACGCGCATCAGGCCTCCAGCAAGCGCCGGACGCGCTCCAGGTCTTCAGGGGTGTCGACACCCACCGCGGGCGCTTCGATGGCGTCCTCGACGTGGATCCGCACGCCATGCCAAAGCGCCCGCAACTGCTCCAGGGCCTCGGTCTGCTCGAGCCAGCACGGGCCCCAGCCGACGAAATCCTGCAGGAAGCCGACACGGTAGGCATACATGCCGATATGACGGCGATACGGCACACCTTCCGGCAGCACGTCGCGCTGTTTGGCGAAGGCATCGCGCGCCCAGGGCAGCGGCGCACGGCTGAAGGTCAGGGCAAGGCCGTTCTTGTCGCTGACCACCTTGACCGCGTTGGGGTTGAACACGCTTTGCGGCTCGTGGATCGGCTCGGCCAGGGTTGCGATACCCGCCTCGGGGTGAGCAGCCAGGTTGGCGGCCACCTGATCGATGATCACCGGCGGGATCAACGGTTCGTCGCCCTGCACGTTGACCACGATGGCGTCTGGCGGCAAGCCCAGGTGCGCGACGACCTCGGCCAGGCGATCGGTGCCCGACTCATGGTCGGCACGGGTCATCAGCGCTTCGGCGCCAAAGGCCTGGCATGCCTCGAGGATGCTGGCATCGTCGGTAGCAATGACTACCCGTGCAGCACCGCTCTTGCGCGCCTGCTCCCAGACATGCTGGATCATCGGCTTGCCAGCGATCGGCAGCAACGGCTTGCCCGGCAGGCGCGTCGAGCGCAGCCGGGCAGGAATTACCACAGTGAAGTCCAGGCTCATTTGTCCAGACGCTCGTCGTCGCTCAGGGTGCGCGCCTCGCTCTCCAGCATGACCGGGATGCCGTCGCGGATCGGATAGGCCAGGCCGGCGCCCTTGCTGATCAGCTCAGTCTTGTCGGCGCTGAGCTTGAGCGGGCTTTTGGTGATCGGGCAGGCCAGGATATCGAGCAGTTTGGTGTCCATGGAGGTGTCCTTGAGGCCGAAGGCCGGAAAGTGGAAGTGATTCAAGGCAGCAGACGAGCGAGCTGCGCATCGAACCAGGCGACGAAGGATGGAGACGGTTCGGCATCTACGGCCAGGTACCACCAGTCGTCACCTGCAAAGTCACGGCATTTCACCGCGTCCTTTTCGGTCATGACCAATGGCAGTGGTGGTTCGAATGCCAGGCTCTGGGCATTGAACTGCGCATGGTCGGCGAAAGGATGCGGCACAGGCTGCCAGTCTAGCCCTTGCAAGGTATTGAAGAAACGTTGCGGGTTGCCAATGCCAGCTACGGCATGAAGGGCCTGACCCGCAGGAAAATGTGCGAGTGGACGGCGCTCGCCGGTGCGCAGATTGACCAATGCACTCGGGCGCAGACCGAACGCGAATCCACCCGACGGATCGACGGTGGCACCGTTGTGCAGCACTGCACCGACGCCCTCCAGGCGCTCGACCGGCTCACGCAAAGGGCCGGCAGGCAGGCATCGGCCGTTGCCAAGGCCGCGGGCCGCGTCGATCAGCACCAGCTCCAGGTCGCGCGCCAGCCGGTAATGCTGCATGCCGTCATCACAGAGAATCAGGTCCAAGGACTCGCTGGCCAACAGCGCTTGCACGGCACGGGATCGGTCAGGGTCGATCATCAGCGGCACGTCGGTACGCTGCACGATCAGCAACGGTTCATCTCCAGCCTGCACAGCGCTCTGGCTGGCCTGGACCCGCCAAGGGAAATGCGGCGGCTTGGCGCCATATCCACGGCTGACCACACCAACCTTCAGCCCCTGGCTTCGACAATGTTCAATCAGCCAGAGGATCATCGGCGTCTTGCCGGTTCCTCCGACAGTGATATTACCCACCACGACGACCGGCACCGGAGCCCGATAGCTGGGGCTTTCGCCACTGAGGAAACGCGCACGCTTACGCGTCACCACACGCCGGTAAAGGGCTTCGAGCGGACGCAACAGCGCCAGGGCGGGATGGCCTTGGTACCAGGCGGCGAGCAGACGATCGGCGAAAGCCATCAGGGCGTCCCCGGGGCCGCCTCGACGGTGGTCATGCGCAGGTGGCTGAAGCCGAGCTTGCCAGCAGCATCCATCGCAGTGATCACCGCCTGGTGCGGGGTCTTGCCATCGGCACTGATCGCCAGGGGCAAGGTGTTGTCTCCCCCGGATTCGCGCTCAAGTGCCTCGGTCAGGGTGGCCAGGTCACTCTTGGGTAGCAGGTGGTTGTTCACCGAATACACGCCATCGGCGCTGATCGTCACCTCCACCAGCTTGCCATCCAGCGGCGCCGCCGGTGCGCCGCTGGCAGCCTCGGGCAACTCGACGCGCAGCTGGGTCTCACGGGTGAAGGTGGTCGTGACCACGAAAAACAGCAAGAGCACGAACACCACGTCGATCAGCGATGCCAGGTTGATGTCGACGTTCTCGCGCTGTCGATTGCGCCGGAACTTCACGCCTTGCCTCCGGCCACCTCGACCTCGCGGTCGCCCTGCAGCACCTCGACCAGCTTGATCGCCTCCTGCTCCATGCCGACCACCAGCTCATCGATGCGGCGCAGCAGGAAACGGTGGAAGAATACCGCGGGGATACCCACCATCAGGCCCGCTGCGGTGGTGACCAGCGCCTTGGAGATACCACCAGCGAGGACCGCGGCGTTGGCCGTCATCTGCGAGCCCATGAACGCACTGAAAATGTCGATCATGCCGAGCACGGTGCCAAGCAGGCCGAGCAGCGGCGCCATTGCAGCGATGGTGCCCAGGGTGCTGATGTAGCGCTCGAGCTCGTGGATGACTCGGGAGGCGGCCTCCTCGATGCATTCTTTCATGATCTCGCGGCCATGGCGGGAGTTTGCCAGGCCCGCGGCGAGAATCTCGCCCAGGGGGGAGTCGGCACGCAGGGCCTTGAGCTTGTCACTGGTCAGTTGCTTGTCCTTGATCCACATCCATACCTGGCCCAACAGGTGCGGTGGCGTGACGCGACGGGCACGCAGGGTCCACAGGCGTTCGACGACAATCGCCATGGCTGCGACGGAGCTCAGAATGATCGGCAGCATCATCCAGCCGCCGGACTTGACCAATTCCCACACAGTAAGCATCCCCCTGAAAAAGGCCGCCACTCTACCATAGGCAGGCATGGGGCTCATCTGCCGAAGGTCAGCGGGCTGTCGGGTGATTCGCATATTTCAGGCCTGCACAACCTACGAAGGCGGCTCACGCCAAAAGCGCCGGTGCGCACGCAATCCCTCGACCTCTCCCCGACTGCCCAGTTGCAGGCGCAGCGCCCCGTGCAATGCCGTGTCATGCACCGCCAACCCATGCCGCCGATAGCGCTCGATTACCTGCGGGTGCGGGTGACCAAAGCCATTGTATCGCCCACGGGAAATCATCACGCCACGCGGCGCGATAGCGCGGATGAAGGGCTCGGTGGAGGAACTGCGGCTGCCGTGATGCGGTGACTGCAGCCAGTCGACACGCGCCGCATCGGCGGATACCAGCCAGGCGCGCTCGGCGGCTGCCTCCATGTCACCAGCCAGCAGCAAGCGCTCGCCCTGAGCCTCGACCAGCAGCACGCAGGAGCGGTCGTTACTGCTCTTGCCACCCGGCCAGTGCCAAAGCGAGAAAATCACGCCATCCCACTCCCAGCGCTCACCACTGCTGCATACCTGCGCGCCCAAGGATACGGGCAACTCCCGTGCCTCGCCAGCCAGCACCCGCGCCACCGGCAGGCCGCGCTGCACGGCCAGAGCGCCACCAGCGTGGTCGGCATGTGCATGGCTGATCAGCATCAGATCGAGCCGGTTGACGCCCAACCCGCGCAAGGTCGGCAATACCACGCTCTGCCCAAGGTCACTGGTGCCCATCGCCGGCCCGGCATCGTAGAGCAGGCTGTGATGCTGCGTGCGCAGCAACACCGCCAGGCCCTGACCGACATCCAGTTGCCACACCTCCACCTCTGCGTGCGGCACCTGCTCGCGAGGCGTCCACAGCGCCAGCAGCATCACCGCACCCAGCCCTCGCAGCGGCACGCCACGTGGCAGCAGGAGCAGCACCGCACCCGCACAGACCAACCCCCACGCCCACAGCGAAAGCGACGGGGGCGTCCAGGCTGGCCGCCATTCGGCCAGCAGGCCGAGCCCGCGAAACATCAGGTCGATCAATCCACCTGCCAGCCACAGCAATGACTCGCCCACCCCCGTCAACGGCAATGCTACCGTTCCAAGCAGGGCCAACGGCAACACCGCCAGGCTAATCCAAGGTACTGCCAGGAGATTGACCAAGGGCGCGGTCAGACTGACCGGTAGCCCCAACGCCAGCAGCGCGGGCAACAAACCGACAGCGATCGCCCATTGAGCGCGACTCCAGGCCTGCCAAGGCCGCCAGCCACCCAGGCGCGCGCTGAAGGAGTAGATCAATACCGCCACCGCAGCAAAAGACAGCCAGAAGCCCGGCATCAGGCTGGCCAAGGGCTCGAACAGCAATACGCCGACCAATGCCAGCAACAGGGGGAAAAACGCTCCTAAATGACGAAAGCGCAGACGCCAGGCCAAGACAGTGGCCAGCATCAGGCAGGCACGCTGCACCGGCACCTGAAAGCCAGCGAGCGCGCCATAAGCCAGGGCTGCCGCCATCGCCAGGCCACACGCCCAAGGCAACCAGGGTAGCCTCCCAGGCCAGGCGCCCAGCCGCGCCAACCCAGCAACCAGCCCATAGACCAACCCCGCCAGCAAGCCTATGTGCTGCCCCGAGATCACCATCAGGTGCACGGTGCCGGTCGCCTGCAGTGCCTGCCAGTCCTCCCGCGCCAGTCCAGAACCGTCACCGAGCACCAGCGCAGCCAGCACCGCCTCCCGCCCCTGGGCGTCCACCGCCAGCACGCGCTGGCGCAGCCTGTCGCGCCAGCCCCCGGTTGCCGGAGCCAGCATCTCCCCGGCCTTGACCGATCCGGTGGCACCTATTCGCCGCGCCAGCAGCATCGCTTCGCGGTCGGGACCATGAGGATTGAGCAGCCCCTGAGGGCGTCTGAGGTTGACCGCGAGTCGCCAGCGCTCGCCAGCCCTGACCATGGGACCCTCGAACCAGCTCAGTTGCATCCGGCGGGGCAATTGCGCACGTCGGGACTGCGCTTCGTCCAGATCGAAACGCACGCTGCGACCAGACTGGGTCGCCAGCCCTATTACCCTGCCCTCCAGCCACAGCGTGCGCCCATCGAGCTCGGCGACCAGACGATCATCAAGGGCCTGCTGCGCCGACCAGCAGGCCCAGCTCATCCCCAACAGGAACCACCCTATCGGCCACGCACGAGTGAACAGGCACATCAGTGCCGACAAGAACAGAAGGAACAGCCACCCGACCGACGGCAAGGTAGGCAAGAGACCCAGGCTCAACAACCCGAGCGCCAGCGCAGACATCCCTGTGCGCATGAAGTAAAGCTCCGCAGCGTAATCGCCCCGTCAGGCTAGGCCTGTTTGGCCGCCGAGCTCACTCAACAATTGTCACAAACTCTGAACGAGGCTGACGTGGAATCAAGGCATACTCGCCCTATTCGAGCCCCGGGAGCCTACATGCCGCGCCGTCTCTTCAAACGCTACATGCCGGATCCGACCAGCATTCGGGAACACAAGTCCTTACGCTTTTTCGGCCGATTGCTGCACGACCCCAACCTCTGGCACCTGAATCGCCATTCGGTGGCGCGAGCCATGGGCGTCGGGCTGTTCGCGGCGCTCATCCCCATCCCCATGCAGATGCTGCTGGCTGCCGCCCTGGCGATACCGGTACGCGGCAACCTGCCCATCGCGGTCAGCCTGGTCTGGCTGACCAACCCGCTGACCATGCCGCCGGTGTTCTTCGTCACCTACATGACCGGCGCCTGGCTGATGCAGATTCCCCCGCGAACGCTACCGGAGGAACTGACCTTCGAATGGATCACTGACCAGTTGTCCACCGTCTGGCAGCCGTTCCTGCTCGGCTCGGTGGTGTGCGGCGTGATACTGGGCCTGGCCGCCTACTTCACCACCTTGCTCTACTGGCGCTGGTGGGTCGGCCGGCAGTGGCGCCGGCGCAAATGCAGGATGTCATGCACGCATGCCGCGACCACTGACCAGCAGGCGGACGCACAGGGCATAGAGCACCACGGTAGCCACCAGCATGAAGGTGATCGCCGTACCAATGCTGATATCCGACACCCCTAGAATGCCGTAGCGGAACGAGTTGACCATGTGCAGCACCGGGTTCGCCAGCGACACGGTCTGCCAGAAAGGTGGCAGCAGGTTGATGGAGTAGAACACGCCACCCAGGTAGGTCAGCGGTGTCAGAACAAAAGTCGGGATGATCGAGATATCGTCGAAGTTGCGCGCAAACACGGCATTGACGAACCCCAGTAGCGAGAAGATCGTCGCCGTCAGCAACACCACGACGATGGTCACACCCAGGTGATGCACCTGCAGATGGGTGAAGAACATCGACAGGAGAGTCACGATCACGCCCACCGCCAGGCCACGCAACACACCACCAAGGGTGTAGCCGACAAGAATGGTGTGCGGCGAGACCGGCGAGACCATCAACTCCTCGATCGAACGCTGGAACTTGCTGCCGAAGAAGCTCGATACCACGTTGCCGTAGGAGTTGGTGATCACCGACATCATGATCAGCCCCGGCACGATGTACTCCATGTAGGTGAAGCCACCCATGTCGCCGATCTGACGGCCGATCAGGTTACCAAAGATGACAAAGTACAGAACCATGGTGATCGCCGGCGGCAGCAGGGTCTGCGGCCAGATACGCAGGAAGCGTCGAACCTCGCGATAGACAATCGTATTCAGGGCGACCCAGTTGGTGCGCAGTTCCACACTCATACCGCCACCTTCGACAGGTTCTTTTCCACCAGGGCCACGAACAACTCCTCGAGTCGGTTGGTCTTGTTGCGCAGGCTCTGCACCTCGATGTTCTGCAGCGCCAATTGGCCGAACAACGCAGTGATGCCGATATCCTTTTCTACCTGCACTTCCAGCGTATGCGGCGTGATCAGCCGGCACGGGTAGCCTTGCAGCGTCGGCGCCACGGGCAGGTCCTGCTTGAGATCGAGGACAAAGGTCTCGACATGCAGCTTGCCCAGCAACTGGCGCATGCTGGTGTTCTCGACGATGGTGCCGTGGTCGATGATGCCGATGTTGCGGCACAGCTGTTCGGCTTCCTCGAGATAGTGCGTGGTGAGGATGATGGTGATGCCTTTCTGGTTCAGCTCGGTGAGGAAACTCCACATCGAGCGACGCAGTTCGATGTCCACGCCAGCGGTCGGCTCGTCGAGGATCAACAGGCGCGGCTCATGGATCAGCGCACGGGCGATCATCAGGCGCCGCTTCATGCCGCCGGACAGCGACCGCGACTGCACGTCACGCTTGTCCCACAGCCCCAGTTGGGTGAGGTACTGCTCGGCACGCTCCTTGGCCAGCTTCGGCGGGATGCCATAGTAGCCAGCCTGGGTGACGACGATGTCGAAGGTCTTCTCGAACTGGTTGAAGTTGAACTCCTGGGGCACCACGCCGATGCTGCGCTTGAGCGCGGCAGGCTGGCGGTCCAGGTCGTGACCGAAGACATTCACCGTGCCGCTGGTCTTGTTCACCAGGGTCGAAAGAATGCCGATGGTGGTGGATTTGCCGGCGCCATTGGGGCCGAGCAAGGCGAAGAAATCACCTTCGGCGACCTCCAGGTCGATGCCCTTCAGGGCCTGAAAGCCGTTGCCGTAGGTCTTGGTCAGCTGTCTTATGGACAGGGCAGAACTCATAGCGGGTCACGTACCGAAGAAAAAGGTTCAGGACACGCCAGGTCAAGTCACTGGCGCAGTGAGTAGTGCGGCCATGGTGCAAGGCCTGACCGCACAAGTACAGTCATGTGTATCGATAGTGACTATCGAAACGGGCGGGGTATCCGCTCAAGTCAGTGCCGTCATCACCGCTTTCTGATAGGCCGGACGCGCCTTCAGGCGCTCGTACCAGGCTTGCAGGTGAGGGAGTTCGGGGCGTTCGATGGGCATCTCGAACCAGCCGTAGGCAAAGCAGCCCAGCGGAATGTCGCCCATGCCGATCTGCTCACCGGAGAGGTAGGGCTGGGTGGCCAGCGCCTTGTCGACGATCGCCAGCAACTCGCCGCACTTTTCCCGCGCAGCGTTGATCGCCGTCCAGTCACGCTCGTTCTCTGGCGTACGCAGCATGCCCCAGAACAGCGGGCGGAACGGCGCGGCGAAGGACGAGGTGGTCCAGTCCATCCATTTGTCCGCTAGGGCGCGCTGACGCGGATCGTCCAGATACCAGCCCTGCTCGGCACCATATTCGGCGCTCAGGTAGCGCACGATGGTGTTGGACTCCCAAAGGACGAAGTCGCCATCTTCGAGCAACGGCACCAGGCCATTGGGGTTGCGGTCACGGTACTCAGGCTCGTCGACCAAGCCGAACGCCCCACCGGCGTCGATCGATTCGAACTCTAGCCCCAACTCGTGGGCAATCCACAGCGCCTTGCGCACATTGCTCGAATTCTTGCGACCCCAGATCTTCAGCATGACGACGTCCTTAGTGAGTGCAGAGGGCGAACAGTCTACTCCACAGTGACGGCACCTGTACCAGCAGACAATGCGCTGAAACTCCTGTCGCCACACCCTGTCACTGTTCATAGCGAGCCATCCGGCGCATCGCGTCTAAGCTATCCGGGATGGCGCGAGCCCAAGCTTCCAAGGAGGAAGAACTATGCTGCTGTTGTGGTTGGTGGTGCTGGTGATCGGCGCCGCATATCTCACCCATCGACGTCTGGCACCGCTGCAGATCCTCGGGGTGATCGCTGCCTATGTGTTGCTGATGGGTATCTTCGCCGACGCACCCGGTTGGCTGCTGACCGTGATCTGGCTGGTGCTGGCCGCCAAGGCCGCCCTGCTGGTGCTGCCGCAGTGGCGGCGCCAGGTGTTCACCGGCCCCGTGTTCAAATGGTTCCAGCGCACCCTGCCACCCATGTCGCAGACCGAGCGCGAGGCGATCGACGCGGGTACCGTGTGGTGGGACGGCCAACTGTTCAGCGGCCAGCCTGACTGGAACACCCTGCTCGACTACCCTGCCCCCACGCTCACCGCAGAAGAACAGGCATTCATCGATGGCCCCACCGAGGAACTCTGCGCCCTGGTCAGCGACTGGCAGATCGGCCAGGACCTCGACCTGCCGCCCGCAGCCTGGGAACACATCAAGCAGCACGGCTTCTTTGCCCTGATCATTCCCAAGGAATTCGGTGGCAAGGGCTTCTCCGCCTATGCCCACTCGCAAGTGGCGATGAAACTTGCCACCCGCAGCGGCGACCTGGCCTCGACCGTGATGGTGCCCAATTCGCTCGGCCCCGCCGAACTGCTGCTGCACTATGGCACCGATGAACAGCGTAACCACTACCTGCCGCGTCTGGCCCGTGGCGACGAAATCCCCTGCTTCGCCCTCACCGGCCCACTGGCCGGCTCCGACGCAGGCGCCATGCCTGACACCGGCATCGTCTGCAAAGGAGAATGGAACGGCGAGGAAGTCATCGGCCTTCGCCTGAACTGGGAGAAGCGCTACATCACCCTCGGCCCGGTGGCCACCCTGCTGGGCCTGGCCTTCAAGGCCTACGACCCCGATCACTTGCTGGGCGAACAGGAGTCCCTGGGTATCAGCCTGGCACTCATCCCCACCGACACCCCGGGCGTGCAGATCGGCAAGCGCCATCTGCCGCTGGGTGCCGCCTTCATGAACGGCCCGAACAGCGGCAAGGACGTGTTCGTGCCCCTGGACTTCCTCATCGGCGGCAAGGACATGCTCGGCAAGGGCTGGATGATGCTGATGAACTGCCTGTCGGTCGGTCGCTCCATCTCGCTGCCCGCGGTCGGCACTGGCGCTGCCAAGTACACCAGCCTGGTCACCGGCCAGTACGCCCGCATCCGCGAGCAGTTCAACGTGCCGCTGTCCGCCTTCGAGGGCATCCAGGAATCGCTGGCACGGATAGGTGGCAACGCCTGGCTGATGGACAGCGCCCGCCTGCTCACCGCAAAGGCAGTGGACCTGGGCGAAAAACCCTCGGTGCTTTCGGCAATCCTCAAGTACCACCTGACCGAACGCGGCCGTGAATGCATCCAGCACGCCATGGACGTACACGGTGGCAAGGGCATCATCATGGGCCCGAACAACTACCTGGGTCGCAACTGGCAGGGCGCGCCGATCTTCATCACCGTCGAGGGCGCCAACATCCTGTCGCGCAACCTGATGATCTTCGGACAGGGCGCGATCCGCTGCCACCCCTTCGTCCTCAAGGAAATGGCCCTCGCCGGGCGCGAGGATCGCGAGCAGGCGCTCAACGAGTTCGACGACCTGCTGATGAAGCACATCATGTTCGCCGCCAGCAATGCTGCCAGCACCTTCGTGCTCGGGATCGGGCTGGGACGCTTCGAGAAGGCGCCGGGCGACGCCCTCAGCCAGGGCTACTTCCGTGCACTGAACCGTCAGGCGGCCGCATTCGCCTTGCTTGCCGACCTGTCGATGATGCTGCTCGGTGGCGCACTGAAGCGGCGCGAACGCCTGAGCGCGCGCCTGGGGGATGTCCTCAGCTACCTGTACCTGTCATCTGCAGCGCTCAAGCGCTATCACGACCTCGGCTCACCCGAGCACATGCAACCTCTGCTGCGCTGGGCGCTGGAAGAAAGCCTGGGGCAGGCCGAAAAGGCCCTCGATCGGCTGCTCGACAACTTCCCCAATCGCTTCATCGGCTGTGCGTTGCGGGTTCTGGTATTCCCGTTCGGTCGCCGCCATACCGGGCCAAGCGATGAACTGGATAAAGAGGTGGCTGAACTGATCGGCCGACGCAAGGGTGATCCGGCTCTGGAGGAGCTGCTGGCGGGCTGCTTCCGCCCTGACGGCGAAGGTGATCCGGTAGCCGCCCTGCAGACAGCTTGCGACCTGCTGGACGAGGTGGCGCCACTGCACAAGGCGCTGCACCAGGGGCTCAAGGAGGGCAAGGTGCATCCGGCACCGGGCCAGTCGGACATCGAAGCCGCCGTGCAGGCTGGCGTGCTGCAGGCTGATGAAGGCGAGAGACTCCATGCAGCCGAAGCTGCACGTCGGACAGTGATCGATGTGGATGCTTTCGACAAGGCACAACTGCTGCCCGTGGAGGGCAAGGTGCGCTAAGTACCGTCAGTCGCACGGATCGCCGGCACCTGACGGTCCGGCGGTCAGGGCAGAGCGAGGCTGCGCCTGCCCCGGCGGGGCAAAACCTGCGTATACTCCGGCCCCCGTTTCAATACCAGAGGATCGCCCCCATGGCCAACCCCCACCTGGAGTACCACCTGCAACTGCTCCAACACCTGCGCACCATCCTGGTGGCCCTGGGCGACGCCGAGCAAGTGCCGGAAGAAAGCCACGCCCTGTTCCTCGAACGCTTCGACGAACTGCTGACCCTGCTGCCGCAGAACCCACTGGAAAGCCAGTACCTGGGCCAGGACCTGATCTGCCAGGTGATCACGCGCTACCCGCAGATCGCTCACCTGGTCCCACGCGACCTGCTGTGGTTCTTCGGCGGCGACTGCCTGCACTACATGCCCGATGAGGAACTCGAGCTGTACCAGACCCTTGAAGAGCGTCGCTACGAAACCGAGCAGAATGACGAGCCCTTCGATTGGAACCTGGAGAAGCAGTTGCTGAGCGCGCCTGACCAGGGCGAGCGCCACTGAGCAAAAAGGCCGCGGGCATTACAAATGCCCGCGGCCCCGTGGCTGCGATGTTTTTGAAGGTAAAAAAAAAACGCCACTTCAACGAAGTGGCGTTTTCGAATGGAGCGGGAAACGAGACTCGAACTCGCGACCCCGACCTTGGCAAGGTCGTGCTCTACCAACTGAGCTATTCCCGCAATGTGAAGCAAAACCGCATGTGGCGTGAATGGCCTGAGCCTTTCACTACCGCTGCACCGTCAATGGACGCCACAGTTTTAAAACTGGAGCGGGAAACGAGACTCGAACTCGCGACCCCGACCTTGGCAAGGTCGTGCTCTACCAACTGAGCTATTCCCGCATTGGCGTCCCCTAGGGGACTCGAACCCCTGTTACCGCCGTGAAAGGGCGGTGTCCTAGGCCACTAGACGAAGGGGACACGCTACAACTTCACTGCCTGCCGCGTTTCGCTGTGTGCTTTACGCTGCAAGTGGCGCGCATTCTATGGATGCCTCGACAAGCCGTCAACCCCTTTGTGGAAATTTATTTAAATCAACGACTTCCGCCCCTGTACATAGGTCGCGCATGATGCGCCCGGGGATTGGCGTTGCTTTTCTGACGCCAGCCCGGCAAGCTCGCATCAAAGTGCCAGCACTGTAGATTTTCGACCTTGCGCCGACACCCATGGGTATGACCTGTCCGCCAGGCTGCACTGTTCGCCCCCTGGCGAACTCACTACACTCAATGATGCAAAACTTCTTCATGAGGCGTTAACGGTGACACCACTTCTGATCACCCTGCTCATCGTGGCGGGTATCGCGTTGCTGATCGTGATCGGCTACCTCAACAATGTCGTGGAAAACGCCAAGCTCGAGCGCGCGCGCCTTAAAGTCGAGCTGACCGAACGCTTGCGCCGCTGCGGTGAGATCACCGAAACCTTCCCCGGCCAACTGATGACCCCGGCACTCAAGCTGCTGCTGACCCGCCTGGAGCTCAACCTCAATCAGCGCCTGCTGGCGCTGGACAAGCACAACGGCGACTTCAAGGCGCGCATCACCGAACTCGAAGGATTGATTGCCAAGGGCGACAAGTTGCCGGTCAACAACCCGCCGAGCCCGATTCAGACCGAGGTCAAAGCCAAGGACGTGCGCTTCCTGCTTGAGTCGCTGCACAACCAGATCGTGCGCGCTACCCAGGAAAACTTCCTGCAGTCCAACGAAGGCAAGTACTGGGTCAGGGAAATTCGTCACATCCTGGTACTACTGCACATCGAGTTCTTCAATAACCTGGGCCAGCAGGCGTTGCAGCAGAATCAACCAGGCCATGCGCGGCTGGCGTTCGAACGCGGCGTGCAGTACCTGCGCAAACAACCGGAACCGAAACAATATGAAGAGCAGCTGACCTACCTGGAAAAACTGCTCGCTCGCGCCAACGCGCAAGTACTGGACCAGATGGAGCCGGCCGAAAATGACCAGAACGCGCTGACCCAGGGCCTTAAAACCGATGAAGACGAGACGTGGAAAAAGCGGGTGATCTACGACTGATCCACAACCGTTGAATACAAGAAGGGCCGCAAAAAGCGGCCCTTCTTGTTTTTCAGCAGTCGCTCAACGCCAGGAAGATCGACGCCAGGCGTTCAAGCCCGCACTGATCGGCCTCACTGAAACGCGCAAGGCTCGGACTGTCCAGGTCGAGCACGCCAATCAGCCTGCCCTCCTTTACCAGCGGGATCACCAGCTCGCTGTTGGACGCGCTGTCACAGGCGATGTGACCTGGGAATGCATGCACATCTTCCACCCGCTGGGTCTGCCGCGTGGCTGCGGCCGCGCCGCACACACCCTTGCCGAATGCGATGCGCACGCACGCCACCTGCCCCTGAAATGGCCCGAGCACCAGTTCTTCGTTGCGGTTGAGGTAGAAACCCGCCCAGTTCAGGTCTTCCACCTGGTGGTAGAGAAATGCCGAGAACTGTGCGGCGTTGGCGATGAAGTCACGTTCGTCGGCGAACAACGCCTGTACTTGCGCAGCCAGCAGGTCATAGCCATCGAGGCCTTTGCCGCTGGCGTTGAGGTCGATCATTGGTTCTGCTCCAGCAATTGCAGTCCGACCCAGTAGCGGGCGAACTGGTAGGCACAACGGCCATTACGGTTGCCGCGGCCGGTGGCCCAGCGCGCAGCGAGGATGTCGAGTTCTTCGGTGCGCTGCCAGGCCAGCCCGGCCGGTCGCGCCAGTTGGCCGATCCAGTGCTCGACCACGTTGAGGAAATGCTCCTGGGTGAACGGATAGAACGACAACCACAAGCCAAACCGGTCAGACAAGGCGATCTTGTCTTCCACCGCTTCGTTGGGGTGCAGCTCGCCGTCGATCATCTTCCAGTTTTCGTTGTCGCTCTGCTTCTCGGGCACCAGGTGACGGCGGTTCGAGGTGGCATAGAGCAGGACGTTGTCCGGCGCCTGCTCGAGCGAACCATCGAGCACACTCTTGAGCACGCGGTAGTCGCCCTCTCCCGCCTCGAACGAGAGGTCGTCGCAGAACAGGATGAAGCGTTGCTCGAGCTTTTGCAGTTGCTCGACCACCCGCGGCAAGTCGGCCAGGTGATCGCGCTCGATCTCGATCAGGCGCAGGCCCTGGCTGGCATGTTCGGCCAGCAGCGCACGCACCAGCGACGACTTGCCGGTGCCCCGCGAGCCCCACAGCAGAGCGTGGTTGGCGGGCATGCCATTGATGAACTGATGGGTGTTGCGGCCCAGTTGCTCACGTTGCTGATCGACGCCGATCAGGTCCGAGAGTCGGATGTCCAGGCTGACTTCCAACGGCATGAGGTAGCCACTGCGACCATCACGCTGCCAGCGCGCAGCGAGGGTCGACGACCAGTCGATCTGCGGTCGGGGCGCCGGCAGCAGCGGTTCGAAGCGGGTCAGTATGGATTCGGCGTGTTCCAGGAATGCAATGAGGCGGGTGTCCATGAAGGTTTCCTTAATCAAGACCGGTTCAGGAGCCGGAGCGCCGCCATCGCGCGACAAGACTGCCCCTACAGAGCCAACAGAGGTTGTGGGAGCAGGCTCGTCCCGCGATGGCCGCACACCGGCCCATTGATTGGATCGCTCGAAACAACAGACAGACCCGCCAGCAGCCGGGGCTGATCGGCTATGCTTGCGCAGCGCAAGGGGCGTTGAACCGGCTCGGGAACCATGGATATCAAGTTCACCAATCGCCTGTCATACAAGCAAGCCCGGTTGACAGTCCTGGTCGGCTTCATCCTGGGAACATTGCTCAGTCTCATCCAGATCGGCATCGATTATGCCAGCGAAGACGCGTCCATCAACCGCGAAGTGCAGGCATTGCTGCAAATAAGCCACGACCCAGCCTCGCGCATCGCCTACAACATCGACGCCGAGCTGGCTCAGGAGCTCACCGGCGGGCTGCTGCAATCGCCAGCGATCATCCGTGCGCGCCTGATCGACAACAACGATACGGTGCTGGCCGACGTCCATCGCCCGCGCCAGGAAGACAGCTACCGGCCGCTCAGCGACTTCCTGTTCGGCGAGCAACGCCAGTTCAAGGACCGCCTGTTCCTCGCCCACATGCCCGACGATTACCTCGGCACCCTGTACCTGGATGTCGACACCTACGCCTTCGGCAGCCGCTTTCTCGACCGCGCCGGCATCACCCTGCTCAACGGCTTCGCCCGCAGCCTGGTGCTGACCGGTATTCTCCTGGGGCTGTTCTACATCATGCTGACCAAACCGCTGGTCACTGTCATCGGCGCCCTGAGCGGCAGCGATCCACGCCAACCCGGACAGACGCGCCTGGACTACCCCACCGGTCATGAGCACGATGAGATCGGGGTACTGGTGAAAGTCGCCAACCAGCAGTTCGTCAGCATGGCCACCGAAATCCAGCAGCGGCGCAACGCCGAAAACCGCCTCACCCAATACCTCAACGAGCTGGAAGACATCGTCTCGGCTCGTACCAAAGAACTCAAGGCCAGCAACAACCGGCTGAGCCAGTCCAACCAGGAACTGGAAGAGGCCCGCCGCCGCGCCCTGGACATGGCCCAGGCGCGCGCCGCCTTCCTGGCCAACATGAGCCACGAGATCCGCACACCGCTCAACGGGATGCTCGGCATGATCGCCCTGGCCCTGGACAGCGGGCTGACCGCCGAGCAACGCCAGCAGCTGTCGATCGCCCACGACTCGGGCAAGGTGCTGGTCGAGCTGCTCAACGATATCCTCGATCTGTCCAAGTTCGATGCCGGGCAACTGGAGCTCGAACGCATTCCTTTCGACATGGGGGCAATGGTCGAGGACACCGCCAATCTGCTGTCGCAGAACGCCGCGCCCAGTGTCGAGCTGACCTGCCTGATCGCTCCGGACTTTCCCAGCACCGTGCTCGGCGACCCCACACGGGTGCGCCAGATCGTCAGCAACCTGCTGTCCAATGCGCTCAAGTTCACCCGTTTCGGGCGCGTCGACGTTCGCCTTTCGAGCATCGTCGGCGGCGTACGCCTTGAAGTGTGCGACACCGGTATCGGAATCCCGGAGGAAGCCCAGGTGCGCATCTTCCAGCCCTTCACCCAGGCTGGCGCAGGCATCACACGCCAGTACGGCGGCACCGGCTTGGGCCTGGCGCTCACCCACAACCTGTGCAAGGCCATGCACGGGCACCTGCATATTCACTCGCAAACCGGCTTCGGCAGCCGCTTCAGCGCCGACCTGCCCCTGCCCACCCACACCGAAGCGGTCTCGCCTGCGCCGCTGAAGGGTCAGGTGGTGGCACTGAGCAATGCCTCAAGCGGCCTGGCTGAACTACTGCACGGCCTTTTGCCAAGCTGGGGGTTGGATTATCAGCGACGCGACGATCCCAGAGGGCTCGAAGACATGGCCATCGATCTGCTCATCACCGACGATGCCGAGCACCTGTTCGAACTGCGCCCCGGCCTCAGCGCACCGATCCTGCTGGTCACGGCCTATGGCAACTTCCTGCCCGGCGAGCAAACCGCGCAATTGGCCCCTTTGCACCAGCAGGCACGCCCTCTGGCGCGCAATGCCCTGTACCAGATGCTGCGTCGCACCCTGCAAGGCGAGAATGCCACCCCCGCACCCACCGAGGCCGGCCGCCTGCTGGAGCGGCGCGCGCAGATCCTTCTGGTGGAAGACAACCCGGTAAACCAGTTGGTAGCCAAGGGCATGCTCGGCAAGCTCGGCTGCCAGGTACAGGTTGCCGCCCATGGTGCCGAAGCGCTGGAGATACTCGAGCGCGAAGGCTTCGACATGGTACTGATGGACTGCAACATGCCGGTGATGGATGGCTACGAGGCCAGCCGGCGCATCCGCCAGAGCGGGCGCTGGCCCGACCTGCCAATCGTCGCCCTGACCGCCAACGCCATGCCCGAAGAGCGCGAACGCTGTCGCGCTGCGGGCATGGACGACTACCTGGCCAAGCCGTTCCGCCGCGAAGAACTACTCGCCCTGATCGACCACTGGGTGCCGGTCAGCGGCTGAGCAGACGCTCGATATCGGCTTCCAGCGCCTGCGGCTTGGTGGTCGGTGCATAGCGCGTGACCTGGCCGCTGGACGGATCGACCAGGAACTTGGTGAAGTTCCACTTGATCGTCTGCGTCCCCAGCAGGCCAGGCGCACGCTTCTTCAGCTCGGCGAACAGCGGGTGGGCGCCAGGGCCGTTCACCTCGATCTTGCGAAACAGCGGGAAGCTCACGCCGAAGTTGAGCTCACAGAACTGCGCGATTTCCGACGCATCGCCCGGCTCCTGCTTGCCGAACTGGTTACACGGAAAGCCCAGTACGACAAGGCCCTGGGCGGCATGGTCCTGCCACAGCTTCTCAAGCCCCTTGTACTGCGGCGTGAAACCGCACTGGCTGGCGGTGTTGACCACCAGCAGCGCCTTGCCGGCGAAGTCGCCCAGGGTTTTCTGCTCGCCCTTGAGGGTGACGCAGGGAATGTCCAGCAACGCATCGGCCATGTCGAATCTCCGTTCAGTCGTGCGGTTTGAAATCCAGGCAAACCGAATTGATGCAGTAGCGCAGCCCCGTCGGTGGCGGGCCGTCCGGGAACACGTGACCCAGGTGCGCGTCGCACTGGGCGCAGGTGACTTCGGTGCGGATCATGCCGTGGGACGTGTCGCGGATCTCGATCATCGCACTCTCCTCGATCGGCGCGTAGAAGCTCGGCCAGCCGCAACCGGAGTCGAACTTGGTCTGCGAATCGAACAGCGGCAGATCACAACAGATGCAGTGATAGACACCGGCACGCTTTTCACTGTTGTATTTGCCCGTGAACGGTCGCTCGGTCCCCTTCAGGCGGCATACCTGGTATTGGGCGGGATCGAGCATCTCACGCCATTCTTCAAGTGTTTTGTCGATCTTTTGCATGGATGGACCTCGGCAGGCTGAATTTCACCCTGCGCCGTCTTTTCCCTGGCGCGGGTGGCACGTATATTAGTTGGCTTGTGCGCAGACGATGAGTCTGGCACCCGCGCCCCGTCCTTTTCAAACCTTTTGACGACAGCGCCCCGCGACTTATCCATTCGGGATCACATCATGCAGTTCAGCAAATCGAACAAGCTCGCCAATGTCTGCTACGACATTCGCGGTCCGGTGCTCAAGCACGCCAAGCGTCTGGAAGAGGAAGGCCAGCGCATCCTCAAGCTGAACATCGGCAACCCGGCGCCCTTTGGTTTCGAAGCGCCGGACGAAATCCTCCAGGACGTGATCCGCAATCTACCGACCGCCCAGGGCTACAGCGACTCCAAAGGGCTGTTCAGCGCGCGCAAGGCGGTGATGCAGTACTGCCAGCAGAAGCAGATCGAAGGCGTCGGCATCGAGGACATCTACCTGGGCAACGGCGTCTCCGAACTGATCGTGATGTCGATGCAGGCGCTGCTCAACAACGGTGACGAGGTGCTGATCCCGGCCCCCGACTACCCATTGTGGACCGCAGCAGTGAGCCTGGCTGGCGGCAAGCCCGTGCACTACCTGTGCGACGAGCAGGCCGACTGGTTCCCGGATCTTGACGACATCAAGGCCAAGATCACTCCGAACACCAAGGCCCTGGTGATCATCAACCCGAACAACCCGACCGGCGCGGTGTACTCCAGGGAGCTGCTGCTCGGCATGCTGGAGCTGGCCCGCCAGCACAACCTGGTGGTGTTCTCCGACGAGATCTACGACAAGATCCTCTACGACGAAGCCGTACACATCAGCACCGCCTCGCTCGCTCCGGATGTGCTGTGCCTGACCTTCAACGGCCTGTCCAAGTCCTACCGGGTCGCAGGTTTCCGCTCCGGCTGGCTGATCATTTCCGGGCCCAAGCACCACGCGCAGAGCTACATCGAAGGCATCGACATGCTGGCCAACATGCGCCTGTGTGCCAACGTGCCCGCACAGCACGCCATCCAGACCGCGCTGGGCGGCTACCAGAGCATCAACGACCTGGTATTGCCGCCGGGCCGCCTGCTCGAACAGCGCAACCGCACCTACGAGTTGCTCAACGCCATCCCCGGCGTGAGCTGTGTCAAGCCAATGGGTGCCCTGTACGCGTTCCCGAAAATCGACCCGAAGGTCTGCCCGATCCACAACGACGAGAAGTTCGTCCTCGACCTGCTGCTGTCGGAGAAACTGCTGATCGTCCAGGGCACGGCGTTCAACTGGCCGTGGCCGGATCACTTCCGCGTCGTCACCCTGCCGCGGGTGGATGACCTGGAGCAAGCCATCGGCCGTATCGGCAACTTCCTGCGCACCTACTCGCAGTAAGCGATCAAGGCCTTGTCGTGCCAACCGGCCATGTTGGCACGACGCCCTCCGCCCCACGGATGAATTCTTACATCCTGCAACGGTCTATCTCCCGGCGAACCGCCGCGTCTCTGTCATACTTCGCGATACACAGTTTGAAATAGTCGGCCAGTTGAATCGCCTCGGCCGCCACCTTATATACCCCGCAGTAGAGCGACATTTTCATCCGTCAGGAGAACGTAACAACCATGATGCGCATTCTGTTGTTTGTAGCCACCAACCTTGCGGTGGTGCTGGTTGCAAGCATTACCCTCAGCCTGTTCGGTTTCAACGGGTTCATGGCCGCCAACGGCGTCGACCTGGACCTGAGCCGCCTGCTGGTCTTCTGCGCCGTGTTCGGGTTTGCTGGCTCGCTGGTTTCGCTGTTCATCTCCAAGTGGATGGCGAAGATGACCACCGGCACCCAGATCATCACCCAGCCGCGCACCCACCACGAACAGTGGCTGCTGCAGACGGTCGAGGAGCTGTCCCGCGAGGCGGGTATCAAGATGCCGGAAGTGGGCGTGTTCCCCGCCTACGAGGCGAACGCCTTCGCCACTGGCTGGAACCGCAACGACGCACTGGTCGCCGTTTCGCAAGGCCTGCTCGAACGCTTCTCGCGGGACGAGGTACGCGCGGTACTGGCCCACGAGATCGGCCACGTCGCCAATGGCGACATGGTCACCCTGGCACTGGTCCAGGGCGTGGTGAACACCTTCGTGATGTTCTTCGCGCGTATCATCGGCAACTTCGTCGACAAGGTGATCTTCAAGAACGAAGAAGGCCAGGGCATCGCTTATTACGTCGCGACCATCGTCGCCGAACTGATCCTGGGCATCCTGGCCAGCATCATCGTCATGTGGTTCTCGCGTCGCCGCGAATACCGCGCCGACGAAGCCGGTGCCCGCCTGGCAGGTACTGGCGCGATGATTGCCGCACTGCAGCGCCTGCGTTCGGAACAAGGTATGCCAGTGCACATGCCCGATACGATGAAGGCCTTCGGCATCAACGGCGGCCTCAAGCAGGGCCTCGCCGGCCTGCTGATGAGCCACCCGCCGCTGGAAGACCGTATCGATGCACTGCGTCGTCGCGGCTGATTCAACGCGGTAAATGGAAAGGGCGACTCAGGTCGCCCTTTTCTTTGCACGTCTTCTGGCCAGAAGGCCGATCAACGCTGCAACCGATACACCCGTTCCACCAGGCTGCCGACTCCCGCTTTCTGGAATTTAGGGCTGTCCTCGATAATGTCCGGCGCCTGCAACTCGGCCACTTCTTGCCATCCAGCAAGCCCGCGCCGGACTTCGTCATCCGGCACCGAGAACGGCGGCCCGTCCAGACGCGACTGATCGTAATCCAAGGTGACCATCAGCCCCTGGCAAGCCGTCGGCAGGTAGTCAGACAGCAACGCAAGGTAACGGGTACGCAGCACCTGCGGCAATGCAATCACCGCAGCGCGATCATAGAGCCCCGCGCACTGTGCCAGATCCTCCGCCTGCAAGGCGAAGAAGTCACCACACCACAACTCCACCAGGCCGCTGCGCCAGACCTCGAAGGCCCCATGCCGTGACACCTCGGGCTCGAGTTTGTGCTCCAGGAAGAAATCCGCCACCGCACGTTGCGACAATTCCACCCCCAGCACGCGATACCCCTGCCCCGCCAACCAGATGACATCCAGGCTCTTGCCGCACAAAGGCACCAGCACCTGGCTGCCGGATTCCAGCTTTGGCCAGTGCGCCTGCAGGTACGGGTTCACCTGCGACTGGTGAAAGCCGATCTGATTTTCCGCCCACCGTTTGTGCCAGAACGCTGGCTCCATGATTCCTCCGAATATTTCGATAGATAACTTGCAAAACTTATATTGGATATCGATCTGTAACTGATCGAAGATGGCGGCATCTTAACCGCTCAGGACCCTGCCATGCTGCCTAGCCTGTTCATTTCCCATGGTTCCCCCATGCTTGCCCTGCAACCCGGCGCCAGCGGCCCCGCACTGGCCAGCCTGGCGGCAGGCCTGCCACGGCCGAAGGCGATCGTGGTGGTGTCCGCGCACTGGGAAAGCCAGGAACTGCAGGTGATGAGTGGCGCGCAGCCACAGACCTGGCACGACTTCGGCGGCTTCCCCGCTGCGCTGTATGCCGTGCAGTATCCAGCACCTGGCGCCCCCGAACTGGCGCGCGAGGTAGCAGGCTTGCTCAGTGACGCCGGCCTGTCCGCCCAGCTCGATGCACAACGCCCCTTCGACCACGGCACCTGGGTGCCACTGTCGCTCATGTACCCGGATGCTGGCATCCCGGTAATCCAGGTGTCGCTGCCCAGCCGCCAGGGCCCAGCCCTGCAGCTGCAGGTTGGCAAGGCACTGGCCGGATTGCGCGCCCAAGGGATACTGCTGGTCGGTTCCGGCAGCATCACCCACAACCTGGGCGAACTGGACTGGCACGCCGGGCCAGACGCCATCGAGCCCTGGGCACGGGCGTTCCGCGACTGGGTGGTCGAGCAATTGAAGGCAGAGGATACGGCCGCCCTGGAAGACTATCGACAGCAGGCTCCCTACGCGGTGCGCAACCACCCGAGTGATGAGCATCTCCTGCCATTGTTCTTTGCCATGGGTGCAGGCGACAGGTTCGGGATCGTCCACCAGGGCTTCACGATGGGAGCACTGGGAATGGATATCTACAGGTTCGACTGACTCCACAGACCTCAATCGACAGGCAAAAAAAATCCCCGGCAAGGCCGGGGATTTTTCATTGCAGCAGGACTTAGTCCTCGCGATAGCGGCGCAGCTTCAGTTGCTTGCCGGCCACGCGGGTATCCTTGAGCTTGGACAGCAGACGCTCCAGGCCTTCTTCCGGCAGCTCGACCAGGCTGAAGCTGTCGCGCACCTGGATGCGACCGATAGCATCACGGGCCAGGCCGCCTTCATTGAGGATCGCACCCAACAGGTTCTTGGCGGCGATACCATCACGGGCACCCAGGGCAGTACGGCAACGCACGCGGCCTTCGGCCAGCGGCATCGGCGCACGACGCTCGCGATCACCGCGCTCGCTGCGCTCACCACGGTCACTGCGCTCGCCGGTACGCTCACGCGGCGTGTAGGTCGGCACCAGCGGTTGCTCGCGCTCGACAGCAGCCAGGTCAAGCGACTGGCCATTGGTGGCCTTGCGCAGCAACGCAGCAGACAGCGCACGGGCCGAGCAGCCCAGGTCGGCGGTCAGGCGGTCGAACAGCTCGCCATGGGTGGCCTCAGCTTCGGCAACCAGCGGCGCGAGGCTTGCGGTCAGCTTCTTGATGCGCGCATCCAGTACGGCCTGTGGGCCAGGCAGACGAGCTTCGGCAACCTTCTGCCCGGTGACGCGCTCGATTACCTGCAGCATGCGGCGCTCACGCGGCGTCACCAGCAGCAGTGCGCGACCATCGCGACCGGCACGACCGGTACGGCCGATACGGTGCACGTAGGATTCCGGATCGTATGGCATGTCCACGTTGAACACGTGGGTGATGCGCGGTACGTCCAGGCCACGGGCGGCGACGTCGGTAGCGACGACGATGTCCAGGCGACCATCCTTGAGCGAGTCGATGACACGCTCACGCTGGTTCTGGGCAATATCGCCGTTCAGCGCGGCAGCCTTGTAGCCCTTGGCTTCCAGCGCGGCGGCCAGGTCCAGGGTGGCTTGCTTGGTGCGCACGAAGGCGATCAGCGCGTCGAACTCCTCGACCTCCAGCAGACGCAGCACGGCCGGGATCTTCTGGTCGGCGTGGACCATCAGGTGAGCCTGCTCGATCGCGGTGACGGTCTGGGTCTTGCTCTGGATCTTGACGTGCTTGGGCTCGCGCAGGTGGCGCTCGGCGATCGAACGGATCGACGACGGCAGGGTTGCGGAGAACAGCACGGTCTGGCGGGTGGCAGGGATGGCGTCGAAGATCACTTCGAGGTCGTCCATGAAGCCCAGCTTGAGCATTTCGTCGGCTTCGTCGAGCACCAGGTACTGAACGGTGGAGAGCACTTTCTCGTCACGGCGCAGGTGGTCGCACAGACGGCCCGGGGTGGCGACGACGATCTGCGCACCGTTACGGATGGCACGCAGTTGTGGGCCCATCGGGGCACCACCGTACACAGCCACCACGTTAACGCCCGGCATCTGCTTGGCATAGGTTTCGAAAGCGGTGGCTACTTGCAGCGCCAACTCACGGGTTGGCGCCAGGATCAGGGCTTGCGGTTCGCGCTTGCTCACGTCGATCTTGTTGAGGATCGGCAGGGCGAAGGCAGCGGTCTTGCCGGTGCCAGTCTGCGCCTGGCCGATCATGTCATGACCGGCGAGGATGATCGGGATCGACTGTTGCTGGATGGCCGACGGCTCTTCATAGCCGGTGGCCAGAACGGCGGCAACGATGTTCGGATGAAGATCGAGAGCGGCGAATCCGCCGGTTTCCTGGGTCATGGGTCTGCCTCTATGTGCATCCGCAAAGACCCATGCTCCAAAGCTGCACATGCCTTGAAAGACCCGAAAGTCACCCAGGCAGCTTTGGCGGCGGGGATTTGCGAAAACGATTGAAAAAGAATTACGTGGGAAAGGTCCGCCTAGCGGACGTGCAGCCGAAGCTGGACTCGGAGGGTTTGCACCACCTGATTTTGAGGTCCGCTAAAAGACCGGCGCGTACTATATACGAATTCGCCCTGTACCGTGAGATTTTTTTCTGGGGTGCTGCATGGTATCAGGCCATCATCGAGCAGCTTGCTGAATCGTTTCCTTTTTTTGCTCCGCGGCACACTTTTGTGAGAGCGGGCTTGCCCGCGAATGAAGGCATCACCAACGCCGGATCAGCTCGCCGGTCGAACTTCCTTGATCAGATACTCCAGTGAATACCCCAACTGCGCCGCCAGCGCAGCGGCGCGGGCGCGCAGCCCGTCCAGATCCAGTGCCTGCTCCAGATCCGCCGGCACCAGCAGGATCACGTTGCCCTCTTTCACCGGCAGCTCCCAGTAATGCCGGTGATACAACCCACGCAACAATGCCGCGCCCAGCGGCCGGCCATCGTCGCCGGCCCACTGGTTGATCACCAGCCAGCCCCCCGGATTGAGCTGCTGCTGGCACCGCTCCAGAAAGCCCCAGGCCAGGTGCCCGACACCCGGGCCATGATCGGTATAGAGGTCGACGAAGATCAGGTCGGCCTGCTCAGCCGTGGGCAGCAGTTCGAGAGCGTCGCCAATGCGCACGTACAAGCGCGGATCATCATCCAGCCCCATGTATTGCATGGCCAGGCGCGGCACGTCCGGGCGCAGCTCGATGGCCTCGACATCCTCCAGCGGCAGGAACTTCAAGCAGGCCTGGGTCAGGGTACCGGCCCCCAGCCCCAGGAACAGCGCGCTCTCTGGCTGCGGATGGCACAGCGCACCGACCAGCATCGCGCGGGTGTAGTCGTATTCCAGCCAACTGGGGTCGGCGGTAAAGGTACAGCTCTGCTCGATGGCGTCGCCGAACTCAAGGAAGCGATAATCCTCGACCTCGTACACACTGATGACCCCGTAGGCATCTTCCACCCGGGCCAGCAGCCGCTCTTCCCGCTCCGTCGCCATCGCTTGCCACCTGCCCACACAAAAAACCGGCATTGTCCGCCAATGCCTGCGGTGCAACAAGCACGCCGCCAACTGATACCATGACAGGTACGCCTGAACCGACCACATCGAGCCCGTGATGAACCGACCCTGGACCCCTGACAGCTGGCGCGCCCTGCCGATCCAGCAACAACCGACCTACCCCGACGCCGCTCACCTGCTCAAGGTCGAGCAGACCCTGGCCAGCTACCCGCCGCTGGTATTTGCCGGGGAAGCCCGCGAGTTGCGCCGCCAGTTCGCCGAGGTCACCCAGGGCCGCGCCTTCCTGCTCCAGGGCGGCGACTGTGCCGAAAGCTTCGCCGAATTCTCCGCCGCGAAAATCCGCGACACCTTCAAGGTGCTGCTGCAGATGGCCATCGTCATGACCTTCGCCGCTGGCTGCCCGGTGGTGAAGGTCGGGCGCATGGCCGGGCAGTTCGCCAAGCCGCGCTCGGCCAACGACGAAACCATCGGCCAGGTCACCCTGCCCGCCTACCGTGGCGACATCGTCAATGGTATCGGCTTCGACGCCGCCAGCCGCGTCCCCGACCCGGAGCGCCTGCTGCAGGCATATCACCAGGCCACCGCCAGCCTCAACCTGCTGCGTGCGTTCGCCCAAGGCGGCTTCGCCGACCTGCACCAGGTGCACAAATGGAACCTGGACTTCATCGCCAACTCGGCACTGGCCGACAAGTACCATCAGCTTGCCGATCGCATCGACGAGACCCTCGCCTTCATGCGCGCCTGCGGCCTGGACAGCGCCCCGCAACTGCGTGAAACCAGCTTCTTCACGGCCCACGAGGCGCTGCTGCTCAACTATGAGGAAGCCTTCGTACGCCGCGACAGCCTGACTGGGGACTACTACGACTGTTCGGCGCACATGCTGTGGATCGGCGACCGCACCCGTCAGCTTGATGGTGCCCACGTGGAGTTCCTGCGGGGCGTGCACAACCCGATCGGGGTCAAGGTCGGCCCGAGCATGAACACTGAGGATCTGATCCGCCTGATCGACGTGCTCAACCCGGACAACGACCCCGGCCGCCTGAACCTGATCGTGCGCATGGGAGCGAACAAGGTCGGCGATCACCTGCCGGGGCTGATCCGCGCCGTCGAGCGCGAGGGGCGCCAGGTGTTGTGGAGTTCCGACCCGATGCACGGCAACACCATCAAGGCCAGCAGCGGCTACAAGACCCGCGATTTCGCGCAGATCCTCGACGAAGTACGGCAGTTCTTCCAGGTACACCAGGCCGAAGGCAGCCACGCCGGGGGTATCCACATCGAGATGACCGGGCAGAATGTCACCGAATGCATCGGCGGCGCCCGGCCGATCACCGAAGATGGCCTGTCGGACCGCTACCACACCCACTGCGACCCACGGATGAACGCCGATCAATCACTGGAACTGGCATTCCTGATCGCCGAAACCCTCAAGCAGGTGCGTCGCTGAGGGCCTGACGCAACGGCCCTGCCGACTCGCGCGCGCAATCCAGACGCACCCGTTTCAGGCCCAGCCAGCCCGCCAGCCGCTCCAGGCTGCGGGCCAGGGCCTGGAAGCCCTCTTCATCCAGCCCCTGAACTTCCTCATGCACGGCATGCACCGCCAGCTCGCCGCGTGCCCGTTCCGCACGCAGGTCCAGGCGCGCGGCGATACGACCGTCGTGCAGGAACGGCAGCACGTAGTAGCCATACACCCGCTTGTGCGCCGGGGTGTAGATCTCCAGGCGGTAGCGAAAGTCGAACAGCCGCTCGGTACGGGCGCGCTCCCAGACCAGCGAGTCGAACGGCGAAAGCAAGGCGCTGGCCTCCACACGCCGGGGAATACGCGGCGTGCCGGCGCAGTAGGCCGGCTGCTTCCAGCCCTGCACCGTGCACTGCTGCAAGCGACCGTCAGCGAGCAACTCGCCCAGGGCGGCCCGCGCCTGCGCGGGACTGAGCCTGAAATAGTCGCGCAGGTCTTGCTCGGTTGCCACGCCCAACGCCGTGGCGGCTTGCAGCAGCAACCCCTGCCGGGCCTCGCTGTCACGGAGTTCGGGCTGATCGAGGATCGCCGCTGGCAGCACCCGCTCCGGCAGGTCGTACAGACGCTCGAACCCGCGGCGCCCGGCGACGGTGACCTGTCCGGCCGCAAACAGCCACTCCAGGGCATGCTTCTCCTCGCTCCAGTCCCACCATGGGCCGGCGCGCTCTTGTCGGGTCGACAGGCTTCCGGCGCCCAGGGCGCCCTGGTCGCGCACCGCAGCCAGCACGCGGGCAATGACATCCTGACGCTCACGCCCGAACTGCGCCAACTGCCGGTAGATACCCTCGCCCTGCTGCGCTCGCGCCATGCGCCAACGCATCAGCGGATAGAGCGACAAGGGCAGCAAGGACGCCTCATGCCCCCAATATTCGAACAACTGGCGCTGACGCCCACGGCCCCAGGCCAACTGGTCGAGCAACTCGGCCGGGTAGTCGCCCAGGCGCGAGAACAGCGGCAGGTAGTGCGAGCGCACTAGCGCATTGACCGAGTCGATCTGCACCACGCCCAAGCGCTGCAGCATGCGCTTGAGAGCAGCCGGCGTCGGTGCCTGGGGCTTGCCGAAGCCCTGCGCGGACAGGGCCAGGCGTCGGGCCTGCTTGAGGGAAAGGCTGAAGGTCACGGGACGGGCTCCACGGCAAGTCGGGTCACAGTGTAGCGCCAAGGCAGTCTTTACCCAGCCTTTACCCTGCACTGACCGCCCTTGACCTTGATCTCCCTAGACTGGGCTCATCCGGTAACCACCGGCCTCAGAAAGGAGAAACACCATGCGCAAGACCCTTATCGCCCTGATGTTCGCCGCAGCCCTGCCGACCGTAGCCATGGCCATGCCAGACGGCGGCCCACGCGGTGACGGCCCGCATCACCGCGGTGATGCGCCTTTCGCGCAGCTCGACCTGACCCGTGACCAGCGCCAGCAGATCGGCAAGTTGATGGGCGAGCAGATGCAGCAGCGCCGCGACGTCACCGAACGCTACCTGGCCAAGCTGCCGGCAGCGGACCAGAAAGCCATGCAGGACGAGATCAAGGCCGGTCACGACAAGACCCAGAGCCAGATCCGTGCCCTGCTCAAACCAGAGCAACAGAAGCAGTTCGACGAACTGCAGAGCAAACGCGCCGCAGACAAGGCTGAATGGCAGCAGTTCCAGGCCTGGAAAGCTGAAAAAGCCGCCAAGGCCCAGTAAGCTGTCCGACCGGTGCCCGGCTCGCGGTAATGCGGGCCGGGCCTTTCTCGTGTGTGGGAGGTACTCGTCTTGCGTTCATTGTTCTGGCGCATCCTGGCCAGTTTCTGGCTGGCCATCGCCCTGGTTGCGGGCCTGTCGATCCTGCTCGGCCACATGCTCAACCAGGACGCCTGGATTCTCAGCCGCCACCCAGGCCTGAACACCTTGGCCAGCCGCTGGGTAAAGCACTACGAACAGGAAGGGCTGGAGGCATCGCAGCGCTTTCTGGAACGCCGCAAGCAGCGCTACAAGATCGACGTCCAGGTGCTCGACGACAGCGGCGACGCCGTGGTGCCCGGCACCTTCCCGCGTCGCGCCGAAGACTTCGAGCGACGCCAGCACAACGACGAGCGGCGCCTGCCCTGGCGCCGCCTCACCGAGGAATACACCAGCCCGACCACGGGCGAAACCTACCTGCTGATCTACCGTATCCCGCACCCGGAGCTGATGGCCTGGCACCGTGAAAGCCTGATCTGGCCGCTCAGCGCCCTGGGAATCGCCTTGGTGGTGCTGACCCTGTTCAGCTTGCTGGTGACCCTCTCCATCACCCGCCCTCTCAGCCGCCTGCGCGGTGCGGTGCACGACCTGGGCCAGACCAGCTACCAGCAGAACAGCCTGGCGCGGCTGGCGGTGCGCCGCGACGAGTTCGGCGTACTGGCCAACGATTTCAACAAGATGGGCGCCCGCCTGCAAAGCCTGATCGGCAGCCAGCGCCAGCTACTGCGCGATGTGTCCCACGAGCTGCGCTCGCCGCTGGCACGCCTGCGCATCGCCCTGGCCCTGGCCGAACGCGCCGAGCCCGAACAGCGCCACGCCCTCTGGCCACGCCTGACCCGCGAGTGCGACCGGCTGGAAGACCTGATCAGCGAAATCCTGGTGTTGGCCCGGGTCGATGCCGAGCAGGCACATGCCGAGCCTGTCGACCTCAACGCACTGCTCGGCAGCGTGCGCAAGGATGCCCAGCTCAGCGTGCCGGAACAGGAAGTACGCCTGGAGGCCGAGCCCGGGCTGACCCTGCAGGGCTGGCCGACCCTGCTGGAGCGTGCGGTAGACAACCTCGTGCGCAATGCGCTGCGCTTCAGCCCAGCGGGGCAGCCGATCGAGATCCGCGCCACCCGCGAGCAGGAACACCTGCTGCTGAGCGTGCGCGACCATGGGCCGGGGGTGGAGCCAGAACACCTTGCACAGTTGGGCGAGCCGTTCTTCCGCGCGCCGGGACAGGAAACGCCAGGCCACGGACTTGGCCTGGCGATCGCCAGGCGCGCGGCCGAGCGACATGGCGGGACGCTGGTGCTGGAGAATCATCCGCAGGGGGGCTTTGTCGCGCGGCTGGAACTGCCGGTGGCCCAGGCAACTGCCTGAGCGTGCAAGCCCACCTGGTCACTCGCCCCAGGCGCTGACGAACTCGGCGGTCTCCAGCACCGGCGGGGTGCGTGGTTCATTGACCGGCGTGCCCAGGTACAGGTATCCGATCAGCTCTTCGTTCTCCGCCAGCCCCAGCCCCTTGTTCACATGGGCATCGAAGGCCATGTCGCCAGTGCGCCACACCGCGCCGATCCCCTGAGCATGGGCGGCGATGAGGATGCCATGGGCCGCACAACCGGCAGCCAGACGCTGCTCCGACTTCGGCACCTTGAAGTGATCCTGCAGACGGGCAATGACCACGATCAGCAAGGGCGCGCGCAGCGGCATGGCCCGGGCCTTGTCCAGTGCCGCCTGGCTGGCGTCACCCTTGGCCTGTACAGCTTCGGCGAACAGCTCGCCAAGCTTTTCGCGCCCCTGCCCTTCGATGGTCAGAAAACGCCAGGGGCGCAGCTGACCGTGGTCCGGTGCACGCAGCGCGGCCTGGAACAAACCCTCGCGCTGGGCGGCATTGGGCGCCGGGTCGGTCAGGCGTGGTACGGAAACACGGTTGAGCAATGCGTCGAGAGCCTCCATCGGCTACCCTCCTGACAGAAGAAATGTGGCGCCATTCTAAAGGACCTCGCGCACATGTGGAGCCGACTTGTCCGCGATCGCGATCAAAAGTCCGCACCCCGCACCGCCGGGCACACGTTTACATCCCGCAACCCACAGGTAGAATGGCGCCCTTTCCGTTTCGAGTCAGGGCAGATCACATGGCGTTGCCGACCTTAAGGATCATTGGTTTCATCATCGGCATCTTCCTGATCACCCTGGCGGTGAGCATGGTCGTGCCCATGGCGACCCTGCTGATCTTCGAACGCACCGGCGACATGCCGTCATTCCTCTGGTCGAGCCTGATCACCTTCATTGCAGGCCTGGCCATGGTCCTGCAAGGCCGCCCCGAGCACGTGCACCTGCGCCCACGCGACATGTACCTGCTGACCGTCAGCAGTTGGCTCGTGGTCTGTGTGTTCGCCGCCCTGCCCTTCCTGCTGACCCAGCACATCAGCTACACCGACGCCTTCTTCGAAAGCATGTCCGGTATCACCGCCACCGGCTCGACGGTGCTCAGCGGGCTGGACAACATGTCGCCCGGCATCCTCATGTGGCGCTCGATGCTGCACTGGCTCGGCGGCATCGGCTTCATCGGCATGGCGGTGGCGATCCTGCCATTGCTGCGCATCGGCGGCATGCGCCTGTTCCAGACCGAGTCCTCGGACCGTTCGGAAAAGGTCATGCCGCGCTCGCACATGGTTGCCAAGTACATCGTCGCGGTGTACGTAGGCATCACCGTACTCGGCAGCCTGGCCTTCTGGTGGGCGGGGATGAGCCCCTTCGATGCGATCAACCACGCCATGTCGGCGATTTCCACCGGCGGTTTCTCCACCTCCGACCTGTCGCTGGCCAAATGGGACATTCCTGCGGTGCACTGGGTCGCCGTGGTGGTGATGATTCTGGGCAGCGTGCCCTTCACCCTTTATGTGGCCACCCTGCGCGGCAATCGCCGGGCGCTGATCCGCGACCAGCAGGTGCAGGGGCTGCTCGGGTTGCTGGTGGCCACCTGGATCGTGCTCGGCACCTGGTACTGGGCCACCACCGATTTGCACTGGCTCGACGCCTTCCGCCACGTGGCACTGAACGTCACCTCGGTGGTCACAACCACCGGTTTCGCCCTGGGCGACTACAGCCTGTGGGGCAACTTCTCGCTGATGCTGTTCTTCTACCTGGGCTTCATCGGCGGCTGCTCCGGCTCGACCGCCGGTGGCATCAAGATTTTCCGCTTCCAGGTCGCCTACATCCTGCTCAAGGCCAGCCTCAACCAGCTGATCCACCCGCGCGCAGTGATCAAGCAGAAATACAATGGTCACCGCCTCGACGAAGAAATCGTGCGCTCGATCCTGACCTTCTCGTTCTTCTTCGCCGTGACCATCTGCGTCATCGCCCTGTTGCTGTCGCTACTGGGCGTGGACTGGATGACAGCCCTGACCGGCGCAGCCAGTACCGTTTCCGGCGTGGGGCCAGGCCTGGGCGAGGTGATCGGCCCGGCTGGCAACTTCGCCAGCCTGCCGGATGCCGCCAAGTGGATTCTCGCCGGCGGCATGCTGCTCGGCCGCCTGGAGATCATCACGGTGCTGGTGTTGTGCATGCCTGCGTTCTGGCGTCACTGACCACTGACGCCTCCAGGCGCGCGCGGTACTCGCTGGGAGTGACGTCGAACCAGCGGCGGAAGGCCCGGTAGAAATTGCTCGGATCGGCAAAACCCAGCAGATAGGCGGTTTCCAGCAGGGTCATGCCCGGCTGTGCCAGGTATTGCTCGGCCAGTTCGCGCCGCGTGTCGTCGAGCAGGGTCTGGAAGCTGGTGCCTTCCTCCTGCAGACGCCGCTGCAGCGTGCGCTGGGACAGGTGCAAGGCCTGGGCCACGGTTTCGCGCTTGGGTTCGCCCTGGGGCAGGATGCGGCACAGGGTCTGGCGCACTCGATGGGTGACCCGACTTTCCGAGAAACGCGCCAGGTATTCGCCCGCGAAACGGTCATGAAGAATGGCCATCGCTTCGTTGGCAGTGGGCAGCGGCGCCTCCATGTCGGCCCGTTCGAGCACCAGCGCATCGTGCGGAGCCCCAAACACCAGCGGTGCCCGGAAAGCGACCCGATAAGGCTCGACATTCCTCGGTTGCGGCCCCTGGATCAGCACCCGGCGCGGCTGCACCGGGCGTCCGCTGAGCCAGCTGCACAGCGACAGCGCACAGGCCAGCGAGGCTTCCGAGCTGTGCCGGGTCGGAGGCAGGTGATCACCATGAACGGTGAGAATCAGCGAATAGCCCTCAGGCCCGAGACGGAAGCTCAGGTCGGAGCTTTCGGCGATGATCCGCTGGTAACGCACCAGGCGTTCGAAACCTTCGGCCAGCGTACGGCTGGACATCAGCGCATAGCCAACCACATGAAAGGACGCGGGCCGCACCACTCGTGCCATGTTCAGGCCAATGGCCTCGTTGCCCGACAATTCCACCGCCAGCTGCCAGAGGCGGGTCATGGCGTCCTGCGGGAAGCGTGCATCCGGATCGTCTAAGGCGGCGAAATCCAGCCCAAGCTGCTTGAACATGGCACGGCAGTCGAGCCCTTCCAGCTCGAGCGCCTTGACGATCCCTGATGCCCAGCTGGCTGACGTGGTTCTTTCACTCATGACAGATTTCTTGTGCTGACCGCTCCAGCGGTGAATCAAAAGGATAGTCAATTGGCGCCAATTGTCACTGGTAGCCGCTCCCAGTGACTCTAGACTCGAAACAGGCTCCACGCCGTGTATCCTGAACAAAAACGCACCTGCGGGAACACAGCCCATGAACAGCACAGCGCAGTTTCGCAGTTTTGCCGAGTTCTACCCCTACTACCTTGGCGAACACGCCAACCCTACTTGCCGACGCCTGCACTTCGTCGGCACCAGCTTGGTCATCGCCCTGCTGGCCTACACCATTGGCAGCGGCAACTGGCTGCTATTGCTGGCCATACCGTTCGCCGGGTACGGCTTCGCCTGGGTCGGGCACTTCTTTTTCGAGAAGAACCGACCGGCAACTTTCACGTATCCGCTGTATAGCCTGATTGGTGATTTCGCGATGTTCCGCGACATCCTGAGAGGCAAGATCAGTCTTTGAGAGGCCTGCGGCCGTATCGAACTAAGCTGGCTCGCGCAACGCCGCGACGCGCTCGGTCTCCCGCGCCTGGGCATCGGCCAGACGATACAGCTCGATGTGGCCATCCCAGTGCTCGATCAACGCCGTGCACGATTCGACCCAGTCACCGCAGTTGAGGTATTCGACCTCGCCCACCTTGCGAATCTCGGCGTGGTGAATATGCCCACACACCACACCCTGGAACCCCCGGCGCGTGCATTCATGGGCGATCGCATCCTCGAAGTCGCTGATGAAGTTCACCGCCCCCTTGACCTTGTGCTTGAGGTAAGCCGACAGCGACCAGTAGCCATACCCGTAGCGGGCACGCCAATGATTGAGCCAGCGATTGAGCACCAGGGTGAACTCATAAGCCCGGTCGCCCAGAAACGCCAACCAGCGGTGGTAGCGGGTGATCACGTCGAACTGGTCGCCATGCACCACCAGCAAGCGACGACCATCGGCGGTGAGGTGCTCGGCCTCGTCGACCAGCTGGATATTGCCCAGGACCAGCTTCGAATAACGGCGCAGGAACTCGTCGTGGTTTCCGGTGACGTAGATCACCTCGGTACCGCGCTTGCTCATGGTCAACAAGCGACGGATCACGTTGGTATGGGCTTGCGGCCAATAGATGCCGCTACGCAGCTTCCAGCCGTCGATGATGTCGCCGACCAGGTAGACGCGGTCGGCCTGGTAGCCCTTGAGGAACTGCGACAGGTGTTCGGCCTGGCAATCCCGGGTGCCCAGGTGCACATCGGAGATCCACAGGGTGCGCACCCGCTGCTTGCGTGACGGACGGACAAGTTCGGCATGTGTCATGGGGCGGCCTCCGGCGCTGTTTGCAGGAGACTGGCAGGTGCGGATGACAGATTGGTGGCAGTGATGTGACGAGTGATCGTCCCGCACGGAGCGCCGGCCTTTTCGCGGGCAATTCCCACGGTGATACACTGCACCTCTGTTCCAAGGATGCTCCCATGGTCGGTCCGATCCTTTCCCTGCGCCACTACCGCGACGAGTTGCTCGCCCACAGCCACGAACACCCGCAACTGGTGTTCGGCCTGCGTGGGCAACTGGATTTCGAAGTACAGGGCCGGGGCGCGCGCATCGACCGCCAGGGGCTCATCGTGGTCCCCGCCGGCTTTCACCACACCTGTGCCAGCGACGCGGGCAGCCACTGCCTGGTGCTGGATATTCCAGGCGAACACTGGCTGCGCGAACAGATGGGCGGCCACGCCGAGGCCAGCCACCGCCTGCTCGAACGCTCGGCGGCGCTACTGCTCGACGGCCGCCAGCAGCAACTGGTGGACTGGCTCGCGGCGAGCCCGGTGGATGACCCGCTGATCAGCCGCCAAGGCGCACTCCTGCTGCTGGCCAGCCTGAACACCGCTGCCGCCCCCACCACCGCCAGCAAACGCCTGCCCTACGCCGCCTTCGATGCACATATCGAGCGTCATGCCGCACACCCGCTGCAGGTCGCCGACCTGGCACGACTGGCCGGTTTGTCAGGTGCCCGCCTGCACGCACGCTTCGTCGAGGAATGCGGCATGACGCCGATGGACTACATCCGCCAGCGGCGTTTGCTCAAGGCACGGCAACTGATCCTTCGCACTTCGCTGCCGATGGGCGAAATCGCCGCACAGGTGGGTTACAGCTCGCAGAGTGCATTTTCGGCGGCGATACTGCGGGCATTCGGCCTTACGCCGCTGGCGCTGCGGCGAGAGTCTGGCGACAACTGACGCCAGGATCGCGACAGAATCTGTTCTCCCCGAGCTCTACACTGTGCCTGTATCGGCCTGTGGCTGCGGGTTTACCCGCGCAAGTGCCAGCAACGATCTCGAGCAAGGACTCAGCATGAACCACCGTACTGCCCTCGGCGCCCTGCACATCGGCGCGCTGTTCTTCGGCCTTACCGGCGTCTTCGGCAAACTGGCCGCCAGTGCCACGCCCTCGATCATCGTCTTTGGCCGCGCACTCTTCGCGGTGCTGGCCCTGGCCTTGTTCGCCGGCCTCGCCCGCAAGGGATGGCAGCGACTCAGGGCTCAGGACCTGGGGCGTTTGCTACTTGGCGGCATATTGCTGGCCGGGCACTGGGTGAGCTTCTTCATCGCCGTGCGGGTCGGTGGCGTTGCCATCGCCACCCTCGGTTTTGCCAGCTTTCCAGCGTTCACCGTAATCCTTGAGGGCGTGCTGTTCCGCGAGCGCATCCGGCGCAACGAAGCCGTGCTGGTACTGCTGGTAAGCATCGGCCTGGTGCTGGTCACCCCGGCGTTCAACCTGGCCAGCGAGGCCACGGGCGGCCTGCTTTGGGCCTTGCTGTCGGGCCTGTTGTTCTCGCTGCTGTCGCTGACCAATCGTGCCGGCTCCGGTAGTGTGCCTGCGGTGCAGGCTGCGCTGTGCCAGAACCTGGTGGTCGGCCTGTGCCTCCTGCCCTTCGCGTTGCCGGGCCTGAGTGCCGTGAAACCGATGGACTGGCTGTGGATCGCCCTGCTCGGCATCTTCTGCACCGGGGTGGCGCACAGCCTGTTCGTCGCCAGCCTGGCAGTGATCAAGGCCCGTACCGCCTCGGTGGTGTTCGGCATGGAGCCGGTCTACGGTATTGCCGTGGCCTGGATGGTGTTCGCCGAGACCCCCACCCTGCGCATGCTCGCTGGCGGGGTGCTGATCATCTTCGCCATCGTGCTGTCCAGCCGCCTGTCTGCCGAGCCACCACCACAGCGTGAACGCCTGGCCGAAGGTGCATGATCAACGGTCGTTGTGGCCCAGGTCACGCTGCGGGTCGATCTGGTCGCGCACCCGCTGCTTGAGCACCTTGGCCTCGGGGAAGCCACCATCGAGCTTGCGCTCCCAGATCTGCGCGCCGTCGCAAGTGATGCGGAACACTCCACCAGTGCCCGGTTCCAGGGCGACTCGCGCGAGATCGTCGGAAAAAGTGCTGAGCAGTTCCTGCGCCAGCCAGGCAGCGCGCAGCAACCATTGGCACTGCGTGCAATACGTGATGACGATTTCGGGTTTGGTATCGGCCATATGAGGACATTTCCTGGTGGGTGAGCCGCTTATACTAGCGGTCTTTGCCCACCGCTTTGAGACTCACGATGCATCATCTGCTGCTATGCCTGTTGCTGGCGCTCACCTCGTTCACCGCCCTGGCCGTGGAGCCACCCCGGCCCAAGGTCGGCCTGGTACTTTCCGGCGGCGCCGCCCGCGGCCTGGCGCATATCGGCGTGCTCAAGGCCCTGGAAGAACAGGGCGTGCGCATCGACGCCATCGCCGGAACCAGCATGGGTGCGGTGGTCGGCGGCCTGTATGCCTCCGGCTACAGCATCGAGGAGCTCGAGCACCTGGCGCGCACCCTCGACTGGCAGCAGGCACTCTCCGACGCCCCGCCGCGCAAGGACGTGCCGTTTCGCCGCAAGCAGGATGACCGTGATTTCCTGGTCAAGCAGAAGCTGAGCTTTCGCGATGACGGCAGCCTTGGCCTGCCGCTGGGTGTGATCCAGGGCCAGAACCTGTCATTGCTGCTGGAAAGCAAGCTGGCGCACACTGCTGACATTCGCGACTTCGACAAACTGCCGATCCCGTTCCGCGCCGTCGCCACCGACATCGCCAGCGGCGAGAAAGTGGTGTTCCGCCGTGGCCACCTGCCTCAGGTGGTGCGCGCCAGCATGTCGATTCCGGCAGTGTTCGCCCCGGTCGAACTCGACGGGCGCCTGCTGGTGGATGGTGGCATGGTCGACAACATCCCACTGGATGTGGTGCGCGAAATGGGCGTGGACATGGCCATCGTCGTCGATATCGGCACCCCGCTGCGCAGCCGCAAGCAACTGGCCACGGTCGTGGACGTGCTCAACCAGTCGATCACCCTGATGACCCGGCGCAACTCCGAGGAGCAACTGGCCAGCCTGCACCGCGACGACATCCTGGTACAACCAGCACTGGCAGCCTTTGGCGTCACCGACTTCGGTCGTGCCCAGGACATGATCGACGCCGGCTACCGCGCCACCCGCGCCCTCGACGCACGCCTGGCGGTGCTGCGCCAGGCAGGCGGCGACAGCCAGTTGGCCGCGGCCCGCTCTGCGCAACAGCGCACGCCCATCATCACGGCGATCAAGGTGGAGAACGATTCAAAGGTCAGCGATGACGTGATCCGCTACTACATCCGCCAACCCATCGGCGAGCCGCTGGAGCTGGAGCGCCTGGAGACCGACATGGGTACCCTCTACGGCCTGGACTACTTCGACCGGGTGCAGTACCGCGTGGTGCACAAGGGCGACGACAACACACTGGTGATCAACGCCCGAGGCAAGCGCGGCGGCACCGACTACCTGCGCCTGGGCCTGAACCTGTCCGACGACATGCGCGGCGACAGTGCCTTCAATCTGGGTGCCAGTTATCGGGTGAATGGCATCAACCGCCTGGGCGCCGAATGGTTGACCCGGGCACAGATCGGCGATCAGCAGGAACTGTACAGCGAGTTCTACCAGCCGCTGGACGTGGGTTCGCGCTACTTTGTCGCGCCGTACCTGTCCCTTGGCTCGCAGAACATCGAAGCGACCCTGGACAACGATCCGGTTGCCGAGTACCGCCTGGAACGCTACGGCTTCGGGCTGAACCTGGGTCGACAGATCGGCACCTACGGGGAAGTGCGCCTGGGCGTGGGCAAGGCCTGGGGTGAGGCCGAAGTGCGCATCGGCGACCAGGACCTGCCCAAGGTCAGCTTCAATGAAGGCTTCTACGAACTGAAATACTCCTTCGACACCCTCGACAACGTGTACTTCCCCCACAGCGGCGAGGACATCGGCCTGACCCTGCGCAAGTACGACCGCTCGCTGGATTCAGACACCGACTACCGCCAGTGGCAGTTCAACATCGACAAGGCGTTGAGCTACGGGCCGAACACCTGGGTATTCGGCGGCCGCTACGGCCGTACCCTGGACGATACCGACGTGGTGACCTCCAGCTTCGTGCTTGGCGGCGCTCGTCAGCTATCGGGCTTTCGCCAGGATTCGGTGTCGGGGCAGAACATCAGCCTGATGCGCATGGTCTACTACCGGCGCCTGACACCACGCGCCTACCTGCCGCTGGACTTCCCGCTGTACCTGGGCGGGTCGCTGGAGCGTGGCCGCGCCTGGAACAACGACAACGAGTTCGACAGTGGCTATATCAACGCAGCGAGCATCTTCCTCGGGCTGGACACACCGCTTGGGCCGCTGAACATCAGTTATGGCGCCAACACCGAGCACCAGAAGGCGGTGTACCTGAACCTGGGCCACACCTTCTAGTACGCGCGAAGGCGCGACATAAAAAAACGGATAGGGCGTGAGCCTCTATCCGTTTTCTCGTGCCGCTGAAGCGTAGTGCTGTTCTGAAGCGTAGTGCTGTGGTCAGGACTTCTCGAGGTTGCCAAGAATCTTCGCGTGCACGCGCATGCACACCTCCAGATCCGCCTCATCGACGCCAGTGAAGAGTTCGGCGCGCAGGGCATTGGCAATGGTTTCGATCTGATCGATGAGCGGTTTTGCAGGCGGGCACAGCAGGATTTTCTTGGCGCGCCGATCTTCCATGACCGCTTGACGACGCACCAGCCCCTGACTTTCCAGGCTGTCGAGCAGGCGCGCCAGCGTCGGGCCCTCGACACCGACACTCTGCGCCAGCTCGCGCTGGGTCGGCGCTTCGTCGAAACGGGCCAGGTGCAACAGCACCAGCCAGCGGGCCTGGGACAGGTTCAGCCCGGCCAGGCGGCGGTCGAGTTCGGCGCGCCAGCCCCGGGACATCTGGGCCAGCTGCATGCCGAAGCGGTGTTGGTTGTCGGTCAGGGGCATAAGCAACTCGATCGATAGAACTAATTATTAGTCAGCTAATCATGCCCCGGAGTATCAGGCAAGGCTCGGCGAGTGGGAAACGTCCGATAATCAACAAAAAGAATGACAAAGGTCAGGAATGACCGGGAAACCCGGCGTTACCGGCGGCACTCTACGCTCACGGCAGCAGGCACTATTGCCTCAGAGCTCGAACTCCGCCGCCAGCGCCGCACGCACGCAATACAGCACACCTTCCGGCACGCGCTGGCCAAACTGCGGGGCAATGGCCGAAACCGGCGGCAGTTCACCCTCCCCGTCGAGGAATGCGTCCTGTACCTCCATCATCAACTCTTCTGGCAGGTCCAGCGCCTGCTCCAGGCTCAGTTCCTGGCGCCCGATGGCCTCGGCCAACAGGCTGTAGACGTTCTTCTCGCTGCAGTTCAACTGCCCGGCGATCTGCGCCGGGGTCATGCCGGCGCGGGCCAGGCTGACCAGTTCGTGCCGCAGGTCGAGCACCACCTTCGGTGCCTCCTCGGTGCCGCCGGCGCCGTTGAGCACCTCCAGGAACGCCTGGCCATAACGCTCCAGCTTGCGCGCACCCACGCCACTGACCTGGGCCATGTCGCTGAGACTGGTGGGCTGGCTGCGCAGCATCTCAAGCAACGTCGAATCGGGGAAGATGACATAAGGCGGCACGCTGTGCTCCTCCGCCAGCTTGCGCCGCAGTGTACGCAGCGCCTCCCACAGCTCGCGCTCCTCGGCACGCACCAATTGGCTGGCCGGGCTGCCGCCGCCGCTGCCCGAGGACTTGGCCACGGTCTGCGGCTTGAGATCACGGCGCAGTTGCAGGTTCACCTCGCCTCGCAGCAGTGGCCGGCAGGTGTCGGACAGACGCAGGCCGCCATAGCCTTCGAGGTCGATGTCCACCAGGCCACGGGCAACCAGCTGACGGAACAGCGACCGCCACTCGTGCTCGCCCAGCGCCTTGCCGACCCCGAATACCGACAGCTTCTCGTGACCGAAATTGCGTACCTTCTCGTTATCCTTGCCCATCAGCACATCGACCAGATGGCCAACCCCATAGCGCTGGCCAGTGCGAAACACGGCCGACAGCGCCTGGCGGGCAGGCTCGGTGGCATCCCAGGTCTGTACCTTGTCGACGCAGTTGTCGCAATGGCCGCAGGGCTGCTCGAGCACCTCATCGAAGTAGGCCAGCAAAGACTGGCGCCGGCAGCGCGTCTCTTCGCACAGCGCCAGCATCGCGTCGAGCTTGTGCTGTTCGATACGCTTGTGACGCTCGTCGCCTTCGGAGTTCTGCAGCATCTGCTTGAGCATCACCATGTCCTGCAGGCCGTAGGCCATCCAGGCATCGGACGGCAGGCCGTCACGCCCGGCCCGACCTGTTTCCTGGTAATAGGCCTCAAGCGACTTGGGCAGGTCGAGGTGGGCGACGAACCGCACGTTGGGCTTGTCGATGCCCATGCCGAACGCGATGGTGGCGACCATGATCAGCCCTTCCTCGTTGAGGAAGCGGTGCTGGTTGGCCGCGCGGGTCTCGGCAGCCAGGCCGGCGTGATACGGCAATGCCGGGAATCCCTGCTCGCAGAGGTAGGCGGCGGTTTCGTCGACCTTCTTGCGCGACAGGCAGTAGACGATGCCGGCGTTGCCGCGCCGCTCGCCGAGAAACGCCATCAACTGCTTGCGCGGCGATTCCTTGGGCACGATGCGATAGAAAATGTTGGGCCGGTCGAAGCTCGACAGGAAACGCTCCGCGCCCTGCAGGTGCAGGCGCTGGACGATCTCCTCACGGGTGCGCATGTCGGCGGTGGCGGTCAGGGCGATACGCGGCACATGCGGGAACAGCTCGGCAAGCTGACCCAGTTGCAGGTATTCGGGGCGGAAGTCATGCCCCCATTGCGACACGCAATGCGCTTCGTCGATGGCGAACAGCGAGATATCCAGGTCGCGCAGGAACTCCAGCATGCGTGGCTGCACCAGGCGCTCAGGCGCCAGGTAGAGCATCTTTACCTCGCCGCGGCGCAGGCGCCCAGCCAGGTCGCGCTGCTGCTCGGGGCTGAGCGTCGAGTTCAGCGCGGCCGCAGCCACCCCCAGCTCATCGAGGGTGGCGACCTGGTCGTCCATCAACGCGATCAGCGGCGAGACCACGACGGTAAGGCCAGGGCGCAGCAGGCCTGGCACCTGGAAGCACAGCGACTTGCCACCCCCGGTGGGCATCAGGACCAGTGCATCGCCCCCGTTGGCCACGCATTCGATGATCGCCGCCTGGCGACCTCGGAAACTGTCGTAGCCGAAGATGTCCTTGAGGACGCGCTGAGCCTGTTCGAGCATTTGCCACTCCAAATCGCCGTACCATCCTGGACACAGGCTGGACGATAAATCCGCCGCGCACACGTCGAATGCGTAAGCGGTTTTTGCCGGGCGGCGCAGAAACGCCAGCTGGCTTGAAAAACTGCGGAGTATACCCGAGTGCCCTGCTCTGCGGCAGGCTCCGGTGACAGACGTTCCCTTTGCCCCGCCGAGGCTGCAAGGTGCTAGAATTCACTATCGTTTATTCCCCAAGGTAGCCCTGTAATGTCCTTCGCCGAGCAACTGACCCGCCTGCAAGCCTTCCTCGACGCCGATGAGCTGCACGAAGAAGCGCTGGACTACGTCGCCGCACACGGCTACCTGACCGCGCTGTCGATCTGTGCCGAGGACGTTCCCGAGCGCGAATGGATCGACGCGCTTTTCGCCGAAGAACCTCACTACGCCAGCGAAGCCCAGCGCACCGAGATCGAAGCGACGCTGGTGGCCCTCAAGGGCCACATCGCTCGCCAACTGGCCAGCGACGAGGAATTCGACCTGCCTTGCGAGCTGGACCTGACCGACGAGCCGGACGATTCCGACCTGCGCGGCTGGTGCATCGGCTTCATGGAGGGCGTGTTCCTGCGTGAAGAGGCCTGGTTCGAGAACGCCGAAGAGGAAGTCAGCGAAATGCTGCTGCCGATCATGGTTGGCTCGGGCCTGTTCGACGAACAGCCTGAGTTCGCCGACATCGCCAGCAACGCCAACCTGCAGGACGACATGGTCGTGCAGATTCCCGAGGCACTGAGCGCGCTGTTCCTGCTGCTGCACGCGCCGGAAGAAAAGCCGGCCCTGCTCAAACCGCGCCACCACTGATTCGCAGTGGTGCGCTACCTGCTGCTGGCCGTCGGCTGGCTCAGTGTCGCGCTAGGGGTGCTGGGGATCTTCCTGCCGGTGTTGCCCACCACCCCTTTCCTGCTGCTGGCGGCGGCCTGTTTCGCCCGCAGCTCGCCGCGCTTCCACGACTGGCTGGTGAACCACCCCAGGCTCGGACCGTGGATTCGCGACTACCTCAACGGCGAAGGTATCCCGCTCAAGGGCAAGGTCTACGCCATCGGCCTGATGTGGGCGAGCATCGGGCTTTCGAGCTACCTGGTGCCGCTGTTCTGGGCCAGGGCCTTCATGCTCACCAGCGCCGTGCTGGTCACCCTCTACATCCTCAAGCAGAAGACCCTGCGCCATCCGTAACCGGTTACACCGTATCCACCTTCAACGAATGATCGTTGAGCATACCGCTGATGACGGTCGCGGTATCGTGCCCTGCCGCGATCATGCCCCCCGCTCCCGCCGTCACCCCGTAATGCTGGGCCAGGTCGACGCCGGCAAGATCGATGGTCTGGGTCGCCGCAGCACCCGCCACACTACTGACCTCAATGGTCGAGACCACATTGACCCCACTGCCACTGACCTTGAAGTGCAGGTAGTCATCCAGCGAGGCTGCCGTAGCATTCTCGCCTTGCAGCAATTGCGACAGGTCGAGGCGGTCGCTGCCCGGCGTGAAGTCGGTCACCCGGTCGTGCCCGGTATCGCCTTTCTGCCAGACGAAGGTATCGTTGCCGCTGCCGCCGGTGAGGGTGTCGTTGCCTGGCCCGCCAATGAGGATGTCGTTACCGCCACCGCCGATGAGAATGTCGTCCCCCAGGCCACCACTGAGCACATTGTCCCCCTCGTTGCCGATCAGCGTGTCGTTGTAGTCCGAGCCGATCAGGTTCTCGATGCTGACCAGGGTGTCGAGGCCCGCCCCGCCGGTGTTCTGCGCACCGACATGGCCGAGATCGACCGTGACCCCGGCCGTCGCCGACGCGTAGCTGGCGGTGTCATTGCCGGGCCCGCCGTCCAGCAGGTCGTTGCCGGGGCCACCGATCAGCAGATCATCTCCCTCCCCGCCGTACAGGGCATCGTTCCCAGCCCCTCCCACCAGCACATCGTGGCCGGCACCACCGTTCAAGGTGTCGTCGCCATTGCCCGCCAGCAGTACATCGTCGCCTGCCGTGCCCTGCAAGGTGCTACCAACCTGATAGGTGATGTCCACCGCCCCGGAGGCGCTGCCGCCATGGTTGTCGCTGAGCGTGTAGCTGCCCTGGTAGACCTCGTTCTCGGCATGGCTGTAGTCGATCACCAGGCTCAGCTTGTAGTTCTCCGCCGCCTTGCTGTTGCCCAGGGCATTCTCGCTGTTGATCACGTGAATGCTGTACACACCGTCGTGGCTGGCGGTGAAGCTGCCACCGTCGGCGATCGGCTGATAGCTGCCGTTGGCATCCTTCCACTCCAGCATCAGGTTGCCTGCCGGGCGGTCATGGTCGAGGCTGAGGCTCTCACCCTTGCGCAGGGTCACGGTCAGGGTGTCCTCATCGTTGGCATTGCCGGTGCTGATCGAACCCAGGTACCCAGCAATCACCAAGGCCGCCGTCATGGAGCCCGAGATCGCCGTGAAGTCACTGCGCGCCAGGTCCTTGAGCTGATTCTCGAGCTTGTTGGCGGTGCCATCGAACTTGAGCGTCTGTGCCTGGCTGCCTGCCGTGAAGCCCGCGCCCTTGTCGGCAAAGCCCGTGTTGAAGGTGATGGGCGCAGCGCTCAGGTGGTCGTGATCCGCATCGCTGTCATTGGCCAGCAGCGCCTCGGCCGGTACGGTGACACTGGCACCGGTGATATTGGTGATGATGTGGTCGGCACCCGCCACTGGCGCGCTGTTGCTATTGATCTTCACCATCAGGCTGGCGCTGCTGGTGTCGCCGTCGTTGTCGCTGACAGTGAAGCCGAACTTCTCGACCTGGCTGCTGCCGGTATCCTTCGGCGGCGTGTAGGTAAATTCACCAGTGTCCATGTCCACCAGCAGCGTGCCACCGAGCGCAGTCTTGATCGACAGCGTGTTGCCGCTGGTATCGAAGCTGGCCTTGTCCGGCCCTCCGGCAACGCTGTAGCCCCCCTGCCCGGCATTGGCCTTGGGATCGAAGGTGTAGGTGGTGCCATCGACCAGCAGCGCCTTGATGAAGCCGCCATCGGCACCAAAGTGCCCGCCACTCATCAGGCTGCCGGTGATCGGTGCCCCCTGCACAGTGCCCGACAGCACGGCGCTGAGCTGGCTGAGGTCGGTAACCACCACGGAGCCCGTATCCACATGGCTGCTGCCGTCGTAGGCCAAGGGGTCGAGGTTGGCCTGGTTGACGCCGGTGCCCAAGCCAATGGCGTAGGACTTGATCCCGTTGTTGTCAAGGAAGCTTTCCCAGGCCGCTTCGCGCACCGCTGTCATCGAATGATTGTCAGTGGGCACGCCATCGGAGAAGAAGTAGCTGATGTTCTGCGCCCCCGCGATCTTGCCACTGCTGGCAAAGGCCTCCTGGGCCTTGATGGCCGCCGAATCGTAGTAGGTCGAACCGTCGGCGGTCAGCCCGGCGACGATGCTCTTGGCCTCGGCGATCGACACCCAGACCGGCGTCTTGACCCAGGCCCCGGTGGCGAAGGTGACGATTTGCACCTTGATATCGCCCATGTCGTCGTACTTGTCGAGCAAGGCGTTGATCGCCTGCTTTGCCAGGGCCAGACGGCTCAGCCCCTGCACACCAGAGGCAAAGTTCATGCTGCCGGAGACATCGATCACCAGCAGGATATTGGAGTCCACCTGGCCGGGCGTGATGCTGCGTTCGGCGCACACGGCCTTGGGCACATCATCGACGATGGAAATGGCAATGGTGCTGGTGACACTGTTGCCCAGCGAATCGGTGGCCTTGTAGGTGAAGTACTCGACAACCCGATTGGCGCCATCGTCCGCACCGCCCGGGGTTTTCGGTGCCGAGATCAGGGTGTAGGTGTAGGAACCATCGGCGTTGATCTGGATTTGCCCGAACTGGCCGACAGCATTGCCTACCAGGCTATAGGTCAATGCCCCGACACCGCCGCCGACCGAACCCACCAGACTGCCGGAGGCGGTTTCCGCCGTTGAATGCGGGTCACTGCCAGTGACCGTGCCCACCGCCAGGTCGTTGCCGTCCTTGACCAGGTCCAGCGCCTTCTCGTACACGGTGACGTCACGATCCTCACAAGCCACCAGCTTGCTGTCCTGCACATTGATGGTGATGGTCGTGGTGCTCTCGTCACCATCGGCATCGCGAATGGTGTAGACGAACACGTCGCTAGCGCCGGCCTTGGACACACTGTCAGGGTTGGCGTGATAAGTCGCATTGCCTTGGGCATCGAGGGTCAGGTAGCCGTACTGGCCCATGACCTGACTGCCAAGCTGGCCAATCGCCGAGGTCGAGGTGTCGCTGCCGGCGCGCACGCCGACCACATACTGACCGTCTGCCCGCACATCGGCACCGACAATGTCGTTGTCCAGCACATTGCCGCTGACCACGCCGCCTTCAGTCACACTGGCCACATCGCAATGGGCCTTGAGTACATCGTCGACGATGGTGATGACGATGGTGCTGGTAGTCGAGTTACCTACGGAGTCCGTCACTTGATAGGTGAAGGACTCGGTCAGACTGTTCGCACCGTCATTGACGTTGCCCGGCGTTTTCGGCGCTGAGGTCAGGGTGTAGGTGTAGGAACCATCGGCATTGAGCTGGAGCTGGCCATATTGCCCCGTGGCATTGCCCACCAGGCTGAAGGTCAGCGCGCCAACACCACCACCCACCGAGCCCGCGAGGCTGCCGGAAGCGGTTTCCGCTGTCGAGTGCGGGTCACTGCCGGTGACATTGCCTGCGGCCAGGTCGTTGCCATCCTTGTTCAGGTCCAGTGCTTTTTCATACACCTTCACTTCACTGTCTTCGCAGGCCACCAGCTTGCTGTCGTGCACATTGATGGTGATGGTCGTGGTGCTCTCGTCGCCATCGGCATCACGGATGGTGTAGACGAACACATCGGTAGCGCCGGCCTGGGACACGCTGTTGGGGTTGGCATGGTAGGTCGCGTTGCCCTGGGCATCGAGGGTCAGGTAACCGTACTGGCCCATGATCTGGCTGCCGACCTGGCCAATCGCCGAGGTCGAGGTGTCGGAGCCGGCACGCACGCCGACCACGTACTGGCCGTCCCCGCGCACATCGGCACCGACAATGTCGTTGTCCAGCACATTGCCGCTGACCACGCCGCCTTCAGTCACGCTGGCGACATCGCAGTGCGCCTTGGGCACATCGTCGACGATGGTGATGACGATGGTGCCGGTGGTCGAGTTGCCGAGCGAATCTTTCACCTGGTAGGTGAAGGACTCCGTCAGCGTGTTCGCGCCGTCATTGACGTTGCCCGGCGTTTTCGGCGCCGAGGTCAGTGTATAGGTGTAGGAGCCATCGGCATTGAGCTGGATCTGCCCGTACTGACCTGCGGCGTTGCCTACCAGGGTGAAGGTCATCGCCCCGATACCACCACTCACCGACCCGGCCAGCGAGCCCGAGGCCGTCTCGCCCGGGGAGTGTGGATCGCTGCCGGTAACAGTGCCTGGCGCCAGGTCATTGCCGTCCTTCACCAGATCCAGCGCCTTCTCGTACACCGTCACGCCGCCATCAGGCGTTGCGACCAACGAGCAGTCGTGGATATCAATGGTGATGGTGGTGGTGCTCTCGTCACCGTCGGCATCGCGGATGGTGTAGACGAACACATCCGTAGCACCAGGCGGCGCGACACTGTCGGGGTTGGAGTGATAGGTCGCGTTACCCTGGGCATCGAGGGTCAGGTAACCATACTGGCCGACCACCTGGACGCCCAGTTGGCCAATGGCCGAGGTGGAGGTATCACCGCCTGCGCGAACCCCGACCACGTATTTGCCATCGGCCACCACATCGGCGCCGAATACATCATTGACCAGCACGTTGCCACTGACCGTGCCGCCCTCGAAGACATTGGCAAAATCGCTGTGCGCCTTGGGCACGTCGTCAACGATGGTGATGACGATGGTGCTGGTGGTCGAATTGCCCAGCGAATCCTTCACCTCGTAGGTGAAGCTCTCGGTCAGACTGTTCGCCCCATCATTGACGTTATCCGGCGATTTCGGCGCCGAGGTCAGCGTGTAGGTGTAGGAACCATCGGCATTGAGCTGAATCTGGCCATACTGGCCCACCGCATTGCCCACCAGCGTAAAGGTCAGCGCACCGACGCCACCGCTCACGGAGCCCGCCAGGCTACCGGAGGCGGTTTCGCCAGTGGAACTCGGTGTGCTGCCGGTGACAGTGCCCGGCGCCAGGTCATTGCCGTCCTTCACCAGGTCCAACGCCTTCTCGTACACCGTCACGCCGTCGTTGGGCCCGGCGATCAGCGAGCAATCCTTGACGTTGATGGTGATGGTCGTGGTGCTCTCGTCACCGTCGGTGTCGCGGATGGTGTAGACGAACACATCGGTGGCACCGGCCGGCGCCACGGCATTCGGGTTGGCATGGTAGGTAGCATTGCCAGCGGCATCGATGGTCAGGGTGCCATACAGGCCCCCGATCGCGGTATTGAGATTGCCGATGGCCGAGATCGAGGTGTCGGACCCCGCCCGCGCGCCCACCACCACATTGCTGGTCCCAGCCTGGTCGGCGCCCAACTGATCGTTAAGCAGCACGTTGCCGCTGACCGTGCCACCTTCCACCACGCTGGCCGAATCGGGCTGCGCCTGGGGTACGTCGTCGACGATGTTCACATCCAGCGTGGCCGTGGCGCTGCTGCCATCGGTGTCCTGGGCGATCACGCTGAAATGCTCGCTCAGGCTGTTGATGCCCTCGCCCGCAGGATGGCCTTCGTTACCGAGCAAGGTGTAGCTGTAGCTGACCACGCCGGTGGCCGGGTTGTAGCCGGTGATGGTCAGGGTGTTGCCCAGCGCGGTCGTGATCGACTGCGGGAAACCCGCCACGATGCCGCCGCTGACCACGCTGATGCCACCGACACTCAGGGTCTGCAGGCCGTCCGGTGCATTGACGGTAAAGCTGCCACTCTGGGTCAGGGCGGTGCTGTCCGGCGCACTGCCGTTGCTCAAGTGTTTCTCGAAGACCGTCAGCTCACCGCCCTTCACATCCAGGCCACCGAGGGTTACCGGATCGTCGAGGTTGGTGATGTTCAGGGTCAGGGTCGCACTGCTGGTGTCACCGTCCGCATCCGTCAGGGTGTAGGTGAAGGTCTCGACGCCATGTCCGCCACCGTTGAGGTTCTTGAAGTCCGGATCGTTGACGTTGAGCGTGTAGGTGTAGGAGCCGTCCGCAGCAAGCACCAGGGTGCCGTAGGTTCCGACGTAGGTACCGGCCACCACGGGGCCGCCGACCACCCGATCGGCGCCCTGGACGTCGTTGTCCAGCACATTGCCGGTGAGCTGGGTGTGCTGCTCGGTGGCAGTGACCGCGTTGGTATCGTTGACCGCCGTGGGCACATCGTCGCGAATGATCACGTCCAGCGAGCCACTGGCGACGTCGCCATCCGTGTCGCTGACCAGCACCGGGAAATGCTCGCCGAGTTCATTGCTGCCTGCCCCGTCCGGATGGTGCTCGGCGCCGGTGAGGGTATAGCTGTAGCTGACGACACCCGTGGACGGGTTGTAACCGGTGATGGTGAGGACGTTGCCAAGGCCCGTGGTAATGGACTGGCCCACACCGGTCACCACACCGGCAGTCACCACGTTGATACCGCCGACGCTGAGGTTGAACACACCATCCGGCGCGACCACGGTGAAACTGCCCGATTGGGTCAGGGCTGCCGGGTTGCTGGCCGATCCCAATGGCAGGTTTGCCTCGTTGAGGGTCAGTTCGGCGGGGCTCAGGTCCAGCCCGCGCAGGGTTACAGGATTGTCCGGCGGTGTAACGGGAGGATTCACAGGTGGATTGATCGGCGGGTTTACAGGGGGATTGACCGGCGGATTGAGCGGCGGTCCGAAGGGCCCTGCGTTGTTGTCGGCGTCCAGGGTGCCGATGTAACGGTTGGCCAGTTCCGGAATACCGTTGAAGCCGGCGGTGGGGAAGCCGATGGTCGGATCGACCCGTCCGGCCACTTCGGTCAACAACACGAAACTGTGCCCGCCCCCCAAGGCCCCGGGCGCTCCGTTGGCGCCAGGCCCGGCGGCGGGTGCTTCGCCCTCCTGCGTCGGGTCGGCACCTGCGGCAATGGCTTGTTGCAGACGCTCGACATCGCTGAGCTGCGCCTGGCTGGGAAGCGGATCAGGAGCCTGTACGTGGGGAGCACGGTTGGCCAACAGGTCCGGGGTCATTTCCAGGCTGCTGCCTCGTCCCAACGTCAGCTCGGCGCCGTTGTGCAAACGTACGGCCACAGCACCGGCGGCTCCGGTTTCCAGTTGCTCGCCAGCGAACAGGCGGTCGCCCTCCACCAGCATGCGCTTGGCACCGTCGCTGCCCACCGCGAATACCTGGCCGATGACCTTGCTGACCACGCCAATTGATTTAGCCATGAACGCACGCCTCCCCTGCCGATTGGCTTTCTGCAGCGGCGGACGGGCCAGGTAATGCGGGAAGCGATCCTTTGCGGGGTCTCGCGTCTGTCACAAGGGTGAGAAATCGCCTTCACCAAGACAGCTCAACGCGTGCGGTAGTGGGAATTGGCCATCATTCTAATGCCAATTTTTTGTCGCCAAATTCCGCCGTCGTTGTCCTCTCCAGGGTCCTTAGCTGCAAAAAATCTGGAACTTTCTCCGAAGCCCGGAAATCAGGTACTGCAGCCGATTTACCCGGGCGCTTGAATAGAACAATGTCTCGGTTTGCTTAGACCGCATAAGTTTTTTTTCGCATAGACCTTATGAAAAAATCTTCTTAGCTCGCCCGTTAAATGTTCTTAGCTCTGTTGTTACAAACCTGAAACGGTTTCAACTCAATTTTTCGTCATTTTTTTGGCGAAACGCAGGACCTTTTTAAAGACCAGGGAGATGTACCCCATGCGCGTGTTAACCCCCATCACCAGTGCGATCCTGTTGGCCATGGCCTGTGCCAACGCCCAGGCGATGTCGATCACCGAGGCTGTCCAGAGCGCCGTGGACTACCACCCTCAGATCAGTTCCAATCGCAACAGCAAGCTGTCGGCCGATGAGGATGTGAAGTTCGCGCGCGGAGGCTACTACCCCAGCGTCGACCTGGTGGCCGGTTATGGCCGCCAGCGCTCGGACAACCTCAATACGCGCGGCATCAACCCCGACGGCACGCGCAACCACAACAAGGAAACCCTCAACTACACACAGTCCGAGCTGCGCCTGCGGCAGATGATCTTCGACGGCTTCAACACCGCCAACGAAGTCGGGCGCACCGAATCGGTGGCCACCTCGCGCGCGTACTACACCCAGGCCATCGCCCAGGATGTCGCCCTGCGCGCCATCGAGGTGTACCTGGAAGTGCTCAAGCGCCGTGAGCTGGTGACCCTGGCCAAGAACAACCTGCAGGCACACCTGCGCGTCAACGACCAGATCGGCCTGCGCAGCGAGCGCGGCGTGGGCAGCACCGCCGACCTCGACCAGTCCCGCGCCCGTCGCGCCCTGGCGGAAAACAACCTGGACACCGCCGAGGTCGACCTGGCCGACGCCGAGGCCAACTTCTACAGCGTCATCGGCCGCCAGCCGGACGAACTGGAAACGCCGACCTCGATCAAGATCCAGATGCCCGGCACCCTCGATGAAGCCCGCCAGGGCATGCGCGAGAACAACCCGTACCTCAAGTCCGCCCAGGCCGATGTCAACGCTGCAGAGAAACAGTACGAAGTGGCCAAGTCGCCGTTCTATCCACGCCTGGACGCAGTGCTGGCCACCGGTGCCAACAACAACCTGGGCGGCGAGCGCGGCCACAGCAACAACGACTGGCAGGCCGGCGTCGAGCTCAGCTACAACCTGTTCCGCGGCGGCAGCGACAAGGCGCGCCTGCAGTCCGATGCGCACAAGATCAACCAGGCCATGGACATCCGCAACAACGCCCTGCGCGAGCTCACCGAGAACCTGAGCCTGGCCTGGAACGCCATGAACAACGCGCGCAAGCAGACCCCCAGCGCCCGTGAATACGCCGAGACCACCCAACGCGTGCGTGGTGCCTACCAGGACCAGTTCGGCCTGGGCCAGCGCACCCTGCTCGACGTGCTCGACAGCGAGAACGAGCTGTACAACGCCAACCGTCGCTACACCGAGGTGCGCTACACCGAAGAGTTTTCCATGTACCGGGTGCTGGCGACCATGGGCGAGTTGCTGAGCAAGCAGCGCATCTCGCTGCCACCGGAAGCCATCGCCAAGACCGAAGTGCGCAATGAGGCGCAGTTGCCCGATATGCGCTAGGCCCTGCGACAGGCGGCTGTAGCCCCCTGCAGCCACTTCCCGTCCACCGCGGCAGGAGTAGGCCATCGTGACCAGTATGCAAAGCACGCAGCCCAACCTGGCTGCGGATGATCCATTGCTCGATGGCCTGCTGATCCTGTGCAAGGTTCATGGGTGCCCGGCCAGCCGCGCCAGCCTGTGTGCCGGCCTGCCGCTGGCCGACCAGCGCCTGAGCCTCGAACTGCTGCCCCGAGCCGCCGCACGCGCCGGGCTGCAGGCGCGAGTACTGCGCCGCGAGCTAGGCGCGATCAGCCCGCTGAACCTGCCGGTACTGTTGCTGCTTGGTGACGGGCGCAGCGCCGTGCTGCAACGCTGGAGCGAAGATGGACGGGCGCTGATACTGCCGTGCGAGGCCGAAGGTGGCGAGCAATGGGTCGAGCGCCAGGCGCTGGAGCAGGCCTACAGCGGGCAAGCCCTGTTCGCCCGCCCGCGACATACCCTCGAAGACCTGCGTACGCCACTGCTGCCACGGGTCGAAGCCTGGTTTCGCGACACCCTCAAGCATTCACGCTGGCTGTACAGCGATGCCCTGCTGGCCAGCCTTCTGATCAACCTGCTCGGGCTGATGGTGCCGCTGTTCGTGATGCAGACCTACGACCGCGTGGTGCCCAACCAGGCACTCTCGACCCTGTGGGTGCTGGTCATCGGCCTGTTCATCGGTACCGCCTTCGAGCTGGTACTGCGCATGGTCCGCGCGCACCTGCTGGACCAGGCCGGCAAGAAGACCGACCTGATCCTGTCCGCCACACTGTTCGAGCGCATCACCGGCATGGCCATGAAAGCACGTCCGGCCAGCATCGGCGGCTTCGCCCAGAGCATCCACGACTTCCAGGGCCTGCGCGAATTCCTCACCGCCGTCACCCTGACCAGCATCATCGACCTGCCCTTCGTGGTGCTGATGCTGCTGGTGATCGGCCTGCTCGGCGGCTGGCTGGTGCTGATCCCGCTGGTGGCCTTCCCGCTGGCGGTGGGTGTGGCGTTGTTCATCCAGATGCGCCTGCGCGATACGGTGCAGAAAAGCCTGAGCCTCGGCGCCGTGCGCCAGGCCTTGCTGATCGAAACCCTTGGCGGCCTGGAAACCCTCAAGGCCTGCGGCGCCGAAAGCGAACGCCAGTATCTGTGGGAACACACCAACGGCGCCATCGCCCGTCTCGACGCCCATGCCCGCAACCTGTCGGCCCTGGCCAGCAACGGCACGCTGTTCATCCAGCAGTTCTGCGGCATGGCCACCATCGTCGCGGGGGTCTACTCGATCATCGCCGGCAGCCTCAGCGTGGGCGCCCTGGTCGCCTGCTACATGCTCGGCAGCCGGGTGCTGGCGCCGCTGGGCCAGATCGCCGGGCTGATCACCCGCTACCAACAAGCGCAATTGACCATGCGCAGCACCGACGCACTGATGAGCTTGCCGCAGGAGCGCCAACCCGGCCAGCAGGCACTGGAGCATACGGCGCTGCAAGGCGGCCTGGGCATCAGCCACGTGACCTTCCGCTACCCCGGCCAGGTTGCCGCTGCCCTGAACGACATCAACCTGTCGATCAAACCCGGGGAGCGCATCGGCATCATCGGCCGCAGCGGTTCGGGCAAGAGCACGCTCGGGCGGTTGTTGATGGGGTTTCATCACCCTGACGAAGGCCAGGTGCTGCTGGACAACCTCGACCTGCGCCAACTGGATATTGCCGACCTGCGCAACCAGCTGGGCTATGTCGCCCACGACATGCCCCTGCTGGCAGGCAGCCTGCGCGACAACCTGACCTTGGGCGCACGCCACGTCAGCGATGCGCGCATGCTCGAAGTCGCCGAGCTGACCGGCGTCAGCGAACTGGCCCGCCAACATCCGCAGGGCTTCGACCGCCCGCTGGGCGAGCGTGGCCAACTGCTCTCCGGCGGTCAGCGCCAGGCCGTCCTGCTGGCCCGCGCACTGTTGCTGGAGCCGCCGATCCTGATTCTGGACGAACCCACCAGCCACATGGACAACAGTAGCGAAGACCAACTGCGCCAACGCCTGCTGGCCTGGGTGCCCGGCAAGACCCTGCTGCTGGTCACCCACCGCAGCTCGATGCTCAGCCTGGTGGATCGGCTGGTGGTACTGGACAACGGCAAGGTGGTGGCCGACGGGCCGAAGGACGCGGTGATCGACGCCCTGCGCAAAGGCCGTATCGGCGCAGCCCTGTAAACGACGTCAAGAACGGCGCTGCCAGAGGCTCCGTGGTTTTCATCGGAGGTAGACATGCCCCTCAGCCAAAGCGTTCGCAGCCATCTCGCCGGCGCCGACAAGCATGCCGAGCGCGACTACATGCCGGAGCTGGCCGGCGCCACCCTGCAGGACTCGCCGCGCCTGTCGCGCATCACGGTGTGGCTGGCAGCAGCGCTGTTGCTGGTGGCCCTGGTTTGGGCCAAGTTCGCCGTGCTCGACGAGGTCACGGTCGGCGAAGGCAAGGCCATCCCCTCGAGCAAGGTGCAGGTGATCCAGAACCTCGAAGGCGGCATCGTCACCGAGATCTTCGTGCGCGAAGGACAGATGGTCGACAAGGGCGCCACCCTGCTGCGCCTGGACGACACCCGCTTCAAGTCGAACAAGGGCGAGAGCGAAGCCGACCGCTACGCCCTGACCGCACAGGTCGAGCGCCTGTCGGCCGAATCCGAAGGGCGCCCCTTCGCGCTGTCGGACGAAATCCGCGCCAAGGCACCGCAGGTGGCCGAAGACGAAATCGCCCTCTATCAGTCGCGTCAGCGCCGGCTCACCAGCGAGAAGCAGACGCTCAACGAACAACTGCGGCAGAAGACCCAGGAGCTCGCCGAATTCCGCTCCAAGGTCGATCAGTACCGTTCAGCGGTTGGGCTGCTGCAGCAAGAGCTGGACATGTCGTCGCCACTGGTGAGCAAAGGCGCCATTTCTCCGGTGGAAATCCTGCGTCTCAAGCAGCGCAGCGTCGAAGCCCGCGGCCAACTGAACGCGACCAACCTGGCCATTCCTCGCGCTGAAGCGGCCATTGCCGAGATTCGCAGCAAGATCCAGGAGTCCGAGGCGAGTTTTCGTTCCGACGCGGCCAAGGAGCTCAATGACAAGCGCACGGAATTGTCGAAGATCACCGCCACCAGCATCGCCATCGACGACCGGGTCAACCGCACCACCGTGGTGTCGCCAGTGCGTGGCATCGTCAAGCTGCTCAAGGTCAACACCATCGGCGGCGTGGTCCAGCCCGGCAGCGACCTGGTGGAGATCGTGCCGATCGAGGACAACCTGCTGATCGAGGCCAAGGTGCGCCCGCAGGACGTGGCGTTCCTGCATCCGGGGCAGGTGGCGATGGTCAAGTTCAGTGCCTACGACTACACCATCTATGGCGGGCTCAAGGCCACGCTCGAGCTGATCAGCGCCGACACCGTCACTGACGACAAGGGCAATGCGTTCTACCTGATCCAGGTGCGCACCGAGAAGAACCATTTGGGCGGGGACAACAAGCCGCTGCTGATCATCCCGGGGATGACCGCGACGGTGGACATCATCACCGGGCAGAAGAGCGTGCTGGATTACCTGCTCAAGCCGGTCATGAAAGCCAGGACCGAAGCAATGCGCGAGCGGTGAGGGCCGTGGGATTGGTGGTGGCCTTTTCGCGGGCAAGCCCGCTCCTACAGGGGCCCCACAGCATTCAGAATGCTATGGGGCAGTCCAATTTGTGGGAGCGGGCTTGCCCGCGAAAAGGCCCCCGCCAATCCGTCATCCTTGCCCATGATTCCGAGCAAAGGTCTCAGCCCCCATGGCGCTGATCTGCCCCTCGATCAATGCCTCGAACGGTCTGAGCAATTCATCGAAATTCGCGGGCTGTTCCAACCCATTCAACACCTGCACCACCGCCTCCAAGGTCGACAGCGCACCCTCCTCCGGCGCCTTGCGCAGCCGGTAACGCGAGGGCTGCACCTGGCCAAGCGTCACCCGCGGCAGTCCCCCCAACAGCGGATTGAGGTACAGCAGCTTGCGTGCCTTGCGCCAGGTACCGTCGGGGACGATCAGCAGCAGCGGCAACGCATCGCCTTCGCCATAGGCCGATACCACCTCGGCCTGCTCGCCCGGGAACAACAGCGCCGGACGATAGCCGGGGGTGGCCAGCAGTGCAGGAAGATCCTCGAAGACTTCGCCAATCACCAGCTCGGCATTGCGCAGCCCCAACGCAGCCAGGCGGGCGGTGTTCAGGGCGTGGCTGGTTTCACTGGGGTGCTGCAGCAGGACCACGCGGGTGCGGCTGTCGAGTGACGGGATCAGTGGGCAAAGGCAATGGGCGAGCGGACGCTGGCAGCGCTCGCAGCGGGGTCTGGGCATGGGGGTCTCCGTTGGCGGAGGGATTTTGCCATATGCCGGAACTGTATGCCGGAAATCGGGGCCCGCGTTGCGGGCCACCCCCCTCTAACGATTGAACCGCTCCGCCAGGCTATGCAGGTACTCCGCCATCCGCTCCAGATCCTGGCTGATCTCAGCCCCCTGCTTCGCCTGCCCGGCGCTTTCGTCGCACAGGTGGGCAATGCGCACGATCTGCTGGTTGATATCCTCCGCCACATGGCTCTGCTGCTCGGACGCGGTCGCCATCTGCTGGCTCATGCCGGTAATGCGGCTCACCGCCTGGACGATGCCGGTCAGTGCCGACTGCACCGCCTCGACGCTGTGCACGCTATCGCGAGAAATCTGCTCGCCGCGGCTGGCGCTGCTCACCGCGCGCTCGGCACCGGCACGCAGCGAGGCAATGATCTGGTGGATTTCCTCGGTGGAGGTGCGGGTGCGCTGGGCCAGCGAACGCACCTCGTCAGCCACCACCGCAAAGCCCCTGCCCTGTTCCCCGGCACGCGCCGCTTCGATTGCGGCATTGAGCGCCAGCAGATTGGTCTGCTCGGCAATCGAGGTGATCACATCCACCACACTGCCGATCGACTGGGTCTGCTCGGCCAGGGCATTGACTGCCTGGCCGATGTCGTTCACCGCCTCGCTCATGCTGCCCATGGCGCGCAGGCTCTGCTGGGCCAGGTCACTGCCCTGCTGCGCCAGCTGGTCGGCATCGCCGGCCGCGTGGGCGGTACTCTGCACGTTATGGGTGACCTGCTGGATGGTCGCCGCCATCTGCGCGATAGCGGTCGCCGACTGGTCGGTTTCGCTGCGCTGTCGGTCGAGCATCTGCGCCTGGGCATCGGACAGTTCCGCTGACTGCGCGGCCCGTGACTTGACCCCGACGCCAGCGTCCACCAGCCGCGTGAGCGCAGTCTGCAGACGCGCCTCTTCGCTGATGATCGCCAGGTCGAGCTGACCGCGCAGGCCCGGGTTGTCACTGTAGGTCAGGGCGACCAGCGGACTGGTGAAAGCCTTGGGATGCTCGGCCAGGGTACGGCGAATGGCCTGGTTCTGCCGGTGTTCGATCAGATACCAGGCACTGAACAGGCTGACCATCAGCAGGCCCAGCGCCGCATAGGGCGGTAGCCACAGGTAGCCTGTCGCCGCAATCAGCCCGGCACCCACCAGTGGCCAGCCAGTCCCCAGGCCATGCGCCAGCCGCGCCGCCCAGGGCACCGGCGAGCGTTCGGCCCGCAGGCGTGCGTACAACGCTTCGGCACGACGAATCTGTTCGCGGGTCGGCACCGAGCGCACCGACTCGTAGCCACTGATGCGACCGTTCTCGTAGACCGCCGTGACATAGGCGCTGACCCAGTAGAAGTCGCCGTTCTTGGCGCGGTTCTTCACCACGCCCATCCACGGCTTGCCTTGCTTGATGGTTTCCCACATATGGCCGAACACCGACGGCGGCATGTCGGGGTGGCGCACCAGGTTGTGCGGCTGCCCCACCAACTCGTCGTAGGTGAATCCGCTGATCGCCACGAACGCGTCGTTGCAGTAAGTGATCCGGCTGTTCAGGTCGGTGGTGGAAATCAACCGCTGCTCGCTGGAGAACGTTCTTTCATGCTCGGTTACGGGCAGATTCGTGCGCATCTCGGGCGGTCCTTGCTTGTGTAGATGAGAGGGAAATTTCATCAAAGCAAGTAAAGGTTTAGCAGAGCTTTTTCACGTGCGGGATCAGCATTTGCAAGAAAAGTTCCCGACCTGACGGAATGTATTTTCGGCAACGCCGATCAGCCCACATTCAACTGCGACTTGAGCAGGTCGCGGAAGGTCTGGATCAACGGTTCGCGGCTGCGCCCACGGCGGATGATCAAAGAGAATGGCGCCTGATAGCCGAAGGTAGACGGCGACAACACCCGCAGATCACCTTTGTCGGCCCAGGCCTGGGCATAGTGCTCGGGCAGGTAACCGATGTAGGCACCGGACAGGATCAGGATCAACTGCGCCTCCATGCTTTCCACGGTCGCCGCGCTGTGCTTGAAACCGTGCCGGGCCAGTTCCGCCTGGCTCCAGTAACCCCGGCCGACCATGCGTTGCTGAGTGATGACCTGCGCCGGAATGCGCCGCTCGCTGAACAGCGGGTGGCGGCTGCTGCAGTACAGCCAGTGCTGCTCGCGGTACAACGGCTGGTACACCAGGCCGCTCATGCGCGAAGAGAAGGCGCCGATGGCCAGGTCCAGGCGGTTGTCCTGCACACCCAGCTGCAGCTCGTAAGGGCTGGACACCGACAGGTGCAAGTGCACGGCCGGGTGCTCCTGGCTGTAGGCGCCGATCGCCTCGGCCAAGGGCAGCGCGCGATCGCCAACGGTGGAGTCGATCACTCCCAGGTTGAGGGTGCCGCGCAGCTCACCCTTGAGCGCCGCGGCGTATTGCTCGAAACCGTCGAGCTCGCCCAGCAGGCGCAAGGTCTCCTGGTGGAATAGCTCGCCCTTGCTGGTCAGGCTGAAACCACCACGCCCACGGTGGCACAGCACCAGGCCCAGGGCGCTTTCCAGCTGGCTCATGTAGGTGCTGATGGCCGACGTCGAAAGGTTGAGGTCGCGCTGGGCATTGGCGAAACCCTGGTGGCGCACCACGCTGGCAAAGATGCGCAACAGTTTCAGGTCGGGCAGCGATGAGGCCATGGCGCACGGGTTCCGTCGAGTGGAAATGCGCCAGAGTCTACCGCGCCTGCGCGTCGATAGTTCAGAAATTCCTGAAGTAAGTATTTGTCGGTAGCGATTCTTCCCGCGCACTACCTTGCGCAGACTTGGCCGAAATGTCCCTGGTCGCCGGCGCCTTCGCGCTTGCCGAGCGTGCCGCGACACAGGTTCGAACAAACAGAACAATCGACCGACTGATGAGGCCCACCGTGGACAAGATTCTCCACCAACCACTGGGCGGCAACGAAATGCCGCGTTTCGGCGGCATCGCCACCATGCTCCGTCTTCCTCACCTGCAAAGCGCCGAAGGCCTGGACGCCGCCTTCATCGGCGTGCCACTGGATATCGGCACCTCGCTGCGCTCCGGCACCCGCTTCGGCCCGCGGCAGATCCGCGCCGAATCGGTGATGATCCGCCCGTATAACATGGCCACCGGCGCCGCCCCGTTCGACTCGCTGTCGGTCGCCGACATCGGTGACGTGGCGATCAACACCTTCAACCTGCTCGACGCCGTGCGCATCATCGAAGAAGCCTACGACGAAATCCTCGAACACAACGTCATCCCCATGACCCTGGGTGGCGACCACACCATCACCCTGCCGATCCTGCGCGCCCTGCATAAAAAGCACGGCAAGATCGGCCTGGTACACATCGACGCCCACGCCGACGTCAACGATCATATGTTCGGCGAGAAGATCGCCCACGGCACCACCTTCCGCCGCGCCGTCGAGGAAGGCCTGCTGGACTGCGACCGCGTGGTGCAGATCGGCCTGCGCGCCCAGGGCTATACCGCCGACGACTTCAACTGGAGCCGCCGCCAGGGCTTCCGCGTGGTGCAGGCCGAAGAGTGCTGGCACAAATCGCTGGAGCCGCTGATGGCCGAAGTGCGCGAGAAGGTCGGCGGTGGCCCGGTGTACCTGTCGTTCGACATCGACGGCATCGACCCGGCCTGGGCGCCAGGCACCGGCACCCCGGAAATTGGCGGCCTGACCACCATCCAGGCGATGGAAATCATCCGCGGTTGCCACGGCCTGGACCTGATCGGCTGCGACCTGGTCGAGGTCTCGCCACCGTACGACACCACCGGCAACACCTCGCTGCTGGGCGCCAACCTGTTGTTCGAAATGCTCTGCGTGCTTCCCGGCGTGGTGCGTCGCTGATCACCTGAAACACCTGCAATACCCAGGCAGGAGCCGTGGGTCAGGGCCATAGAGGCCCGCCAACACTCGATGAGGAGCGCCGGACGCGATGAGAGCGTCCGAGCGATCGATCTCGCATAATAAAGATAATCGGAGACACCCATGGCCTTGGACATCATTGTTGTACTGATCTACGCCGCTGGCATGCTCGGGCTTGGCTGGTACGGCATGCGGCGGGCGAAAACCCACGAAGACTACCTGGTCGCCGGACGCAATCTCGGCCCGACCCTCTACATGGGCACCATGGCCACCACCGTCCTCGGTGGTGCATCCACCGTCGGCACCGTGCGCCTGGGCTATGTCCACGGCATTTCCGGTTTCTGGCTGTGCGCGGCCCTGGGCCTGGGCATCATCGCCCTGAACCTGTTCCTCGCCAAACCGCTACTGCGCCTGCGCATCTTCACCGTGACCCAGGTCCTGGAGCGCCGCTACAACCCGATGGCGCGCCAGGCCAGTGCAGTGATCATGCTGGCCTACGCGCTGATGATCGGCGTGGTCTCCACGCTGGCCATGGGCACCGTGCTGCAAGTGCTGCTCGATGTGCCGTTCTGGATGGCCTTGCTGTTCGGCGGTGGCGTGGTGGTGGTCTACTCGACCATCGGCGGCATGTGGTCGCTGACCCTCACCGACATCGTGCAGTTCGTCATCAAGACCGTGGGCCTGATGTTCATCCTCCTGCCGGTGTGCCTGTACAAGGCCGGTGGCTGGGATGCACTGGTGGCCAAGCTGCCGGCGGCGAGCTTCCAGCTCACCACCATCGGCTGGGATACCATCATCACCTACTTCCTGATCTACTTCTTCGGCATCCTGATCGGCCAGGACATCTGGCAGCGTGTGTTCACCGCACGTGACGAGAAGGTCTGCCAGCGCGCCGGCACCGCCGCAGGCGTGTACTGCGTGATCTACGGCCTGGCCTGCGCGCTGATCGGCATGGCCGCCCATGTGCTGATGCCTGACCTGGCCAACCCGAACAACGCCTTCGCCGAGATGATCAAGACCACCCTGCCCGACGGCATCCGTGGCCTGCTGATGGCGGCGGCACTGGCGGCGATGATGTCGACCGCAAGCGCCGGCCTGCTGGCGGCGTCCACCACCCTGACCGAAGACCTGCTGCCCAAGCTGCGTGGCGGCAAGCGCTCGAGCCTGGGCGTGAACCGCCTGTTCACCCTGCTCACTGGCGTGGCAGTGCTGGTGATCGCCCTGGCGGTGAACGACGTGATCAGCGCCCTGACCCTGGCCTACAACCTGCTGGTCGGCGGTATGCTGATCCCGCTGATCGGGGCGATCTTCTGGAAACGCGCCACCACCCCGGGTGCAATCGCCAGCATGTCGCTGGGCTTTGCCACCGCGCTGTTCTTCATGTTCAAGGACGGCCTGGATGCCAACTCGCCGATCTACTACAGCCTGGCGGTGGGACTGGTGAGCTTCATCGTGGTCAGCCTGATGTCGCGTAAACCGACGGCTGCGGTGAACCTGGCCTGATTCCAGGGCAGAAAATCTCCGGACCAGCCCGCCCCTACCCTGTGGAAGCAGCTGTCTTGTTCAAAATCTAAAGGTCAGCCCAATCCCTGTGGGAGCGGGCTGGTCCCGCGATCACCGGCGAAGCCGGTGCCATGCACTACGAAAGCCACACCACAGATCCCCCTTGCAAAAACGCAAAAGGCCGCCGCATCCCCCAAGGATGCAGCGGCCTTTTTCCTGCGCTAATCAGCGCCGACGCGGCTGGCGCTTGCGCTGTTCTTCGTCGGTGGGGATCGGTACCGGTTGCAATGGCGGTGGTACCAGGCCAAGGGCGACGGCAAGGTCGTGGAGCCAGTTGTACATGCGCTTGTTCATAGTGCCCCCTTCACGGGTCAGCCTTGCGGCAAATCAGTCCTGCGATGCTTCATACAGATCATAGTCCCATGTTCTGTATATCGCCTGCGTCTAACCTTACAGATATGGGCGATTTTGCCGCAGATCAAGCGGAAACGCCGTACTCCGACAGCCGGTTTACTGTTTCACCTTGTTGCAGGTCGATCCAGGCCTGCAAATTCGCCCCGCACATGCCCTGGCGCCACATCAACCAGGTCTCGGCATGATCGAACGGCGCCTGCAGCGGATGCGCGCTGACCCGCTCGCGCCCCGGCAGGCTGTCGAGCATCGAACGCGACATCATCGCCACCCCGGCACCGGCGATCACACACGCCAGCATGCCCTGGTACGACTCGATCTCCATCACCCGCCCCATGGGCGTGTGGTCGTGCGCGTACCAAGCCTCCAGACGCATGCGGTAGGCACACCCCTGACGGAACGTGAATACCGAACGCCCGGCCACATCACGCGCGCTATGCACAGGCGGGTGCTCGGGGCTGGTGATCAGCACCAGTTGCTCCTCGCACAAGGGCACGCCATCGAGCCCGGCCAGCCCCGGCGGGCCATCCACCAGGGCGGCGTCCAGGCGGCGCTCGAGCAGGCCCTGCAACAGCTCGCCGCTGGGCGCGGCCTGCACCTGCAGGTTCACTGCCGGATAGGCCTGATGGTAGCGCGCAAGCAACGCCGGAAGCTGGATGGCCGCGGTGCTGTACATGGTCCCGATGATGAAGTCCCCAGCTGGCTGACCGCCCTGCACCGCCGCCATGGCTTCATCGCGCAGTACCGAAAGCCTGTGCGCATAGTCCAGCAACACCTTGCCGGCCGGCGACAGTTGCAAGCGCTGACGCTCGCGCAGGAACAACTCCACGCCCAGCTGCTCCTCGAGCTGACGCAGGCGCGTCGACAGGTTCGACGGCACCCGGTGCAGGCGCTCGGCGGCGCGAGTCACTGAACCCTCCTCGGCGACGGCCTGGAAGATTCGCAATTGGCTGAAGTCCACGACATTCTCCAAAACAGAACAACTTGATCATCATTATTCAATTTTATTGAAAGTCAAGAACCCCTACCCTGCCATCCATCGCTTACCACTGCGCAGGAGTCTTCCCATGTCGCCCTTACTGCAACTCATGGCCAGTGCTGTCGCACTGATGATGGCCATGGGCATCGGCCGCTTCGCCCTGACCCCGCAGATGCCCCGCCTGATTGCCGAGGGCCAGTTCGACCTGACCGCAGGCGGCCTGGTGGCCGCTGCCAACTATCTCGGCTATTTCATCGGCGCCGTGGACGGTATGTTCGCCCGCCACCCGCACCAAGTACGCCTGCGCCTGCATGCCGGGCTGTGGCTGTGCGTGCTGCTGACCCTGGCCTCCTGGGCTGCCAACGGATTCTGGAGCCACCTGCTGCTGCGCTTCGGCACCGGTGTGGCAAGCGCCTGGGCATTGGTGATGCTGACCAGCCTCAGCCAGCACGTGGCCAGCAGCCATGGTCGGGCGCGACTCGGCGCATTGGTGTTTGCAGGCCCAGGCGTGGGGATCGCCATCACCGGTTTCCTCGCGCTCGGTGCGCACCTGCTCAGCCTCGATTCGGCGGCGCTGTGGTTGGTGTACTCGGTGGCCGCGCTGGTGATGCTGCTGGCTGTGCTGCCGTGGCTGCCGCGCGCCCATCTGCTGACGCCCGCGCCCAGCACCGCAGCAGCGCAGGCTCATCCACGCCAGCGCGGCATCGCCCGTCTGGCGGTGGTCTATGCGTTGTACGGCATAGGCTACATCCTGCCCGCCACCTTCCTCTCGCAGATGGCCAGCCAGCAATTCCAGGGGCAGTGGCTTGCCGACCTGTTCTGGCCCGGCTTCGGCCTTGCCGCAGCGCTTGGCGTGGTGATCGTCAGCCTGCGCGGCCCGGGTCGCACCAGCGTCTGGCTGACCGCCACACTCTGGCTGCAAGCCTTGGGCGTGCTGGCCTGCCTGCTGGGCGGCGGTATCGGACTGGGGCTCGGGGTACTGCTGTGCGGTGCGCCGTTCCTGGCCTGCATGCAGTTGGTGATGCAGCGTTCGCGAGAGCTCGCGCCCCACGCCACACAACGCAACGCCGGCCTGCTGACCGCCTGCTTCGCCCTCGGCCAACTCAGCGGACCCTTGCTGGCCGCGCTGAGCAACCACTTCAGCGGCGGGCTGCAACCCGCACTGTTGCTGGCGGCTGCGGGGCTGGGGGTCGCCGGGTTGCTGGTGGCGACAAGCAGATCGGATCAACGCGCCGCCGAGCAACTGGCGACCAGCGTGTAGGAACAACTGTCTTGCTCAAAATCTAAAGACCAGCCCAATCCCTGTGGGAGCGGGCTTGCCCGCGAACACGGGCGTAGCCCGTGCCAGGCAGCGCGATATCTTCTTCGCGGGCAAGCCCGCTCCTACAGGGTCGAGGCGGTTTCGTAGCCGGGCTGTGGCCTCAATGCACCGAGTTACGCCCAACCTCCAGGTCGTTCAGCAACGCCTTGGCCATCGCGCTCAGGTAGTGCAGCGCGGTGATGCTCACCGGGTCCACCTGTTCCTGCTCGCTCAACTCCCGGACACAGCCAAGGATCACCGACACTTCTTCCAGCACCCGCTCGAAAGGAATGCCAGGCTGTACGCGGTACATGTCCAGGAAAGTCGCCACACCAGCGGTGGTGTAGCCATTGGATAAGTCAGTCATGGTCACGTCTCCTCACTGTGGTGTGGGGAACGTGCGTAAGGCGGGGTGGATCGGGGACGAGCTTTTTCATGGGGTCAAATCTCACGTCTGGTCAGAGATATCACCACCCCACTCTTTCTCACGGAGTTAGGGTGGCAACCGTGCACGGAGTGAGAAACCGAGGACGTGAGAGCCCGGCCGGGCCGAAGCCCGTCCGCACACGGCTGCCATAAAGAAGTGCCGCTGCCACGTCGTCGGGTTTCTCACGCCCGGTCGCCAAATGACGACCCGGCGAAGTTATCCCTGACGCATTTCCACGACAATTAAGACGCTTCCGCAAGCCGCGTAGGATAGATCCTAACGACTCAAAACCTGACACCGGCGCCCGAGAATTAGGAAAAATCAGACACGCTACAGCCCGCCTTACCCCACCACCCGGCGCAACTGCCGCCGCACCCAAGGCTCGGCACTCACCAGCACCACACCACCGAGCACCATCACCGCCCCCACCACGAAGTTCACGCTCAGCGGCTCATCCAGCAACAGCACCCCGAACGTCACCCCGAACAACGGCGTGATGAACGAAAACACCGCCAGGTTCGACGCCAGGTACTGGCGCAGCAACCAGAACCAGGTCAGGTAACTGAAGAACGACACCACCAACCCCTGGAACAGCACGCTGCCCAATGCCAACGGCGTGAACGACACCGCACCGATCTGCCCGCTGAACAACGCCATCAGCAGCAAGCCGACGAAGCCCACCATCAGCTGGTAGAACAGCGTCAAGGTCGCCGGCGCCTCCGACAACCGCGAAGCCCGCACCACCACCGTGGTCGCACCCCACATCAGCCCCGCCAGCACCGCCATGGCATCGCCGAGCAGCACCCGCCCATCGAGTTGATCCAGCGACAGCCCGCCCGCAAAGGCCAGGGCGATCCCGGCAAACGCCAGCGCAATCCCCAGCCACTGCAACAAACGCAGGCGCTCGCTGGGCAACATGAAGTGCAGCCCCAGCGCGGTGAACACTGGGGCCGTATAGAGAAATACCGACATATGCGCCGCCGAGGTCAGCTTCAGCCCCTCGGCGATGAACAGAAACTCCAGCCCGAACAACGCCCCGGCCAGCAAACCCGCGCGCCAGGTGCTGCCCAACTGCGCCCAGCCGCCTCGCCAGCACATCAGCAGCCCGACCAGCACCGCAGCGACACCGGAGCGAAACGCCGCCTGCATCACCGGCGCGATATCCACGGCAGCCCATTTGATCATCACCTGCTGGGAGCCCCAGATCAGGCACAACCCCAGCATCACCTGCAGGGCAAAGGCGTCAGTGTTCTTGCGGGCCGCGCTCATGGGCGGGCCTCGTAGCGGGTCAGGGGCATGGGCAACGCTCGGCAGTCAGAAAATGGATCCATTACCGATTATCGGTGCGCCCGCCCCGCCGATACCAGCCTAAATCGCACCTGGTGTGATCTGCGGCTTGCTTGAGACCTGATCGAAGGTGGACTCATCCAGCGCATCTGCTTGCTGATCCAGCTTCAAGCGTGGGCTGTCCGCTCCTGGAATCGCGCTGTCGATGAGGCTGAGCAGGCGCGAGCCGCGCTCGGTGAGCACGAAGTTTTCACCGTTGCCGCCATCCTCTTCAGGCCGGCTTTCGATGAATCCGCGCTGGAACAGCAGCTTTTCGTATTCACAGGCGCGGGTTTTCAGCTGATCCAGATCGCCCACCGGCTGGCCTTTGGCGGCCATCGCCGCAGCATGCTGCTCGGCGTAGGGGCGTGGCGTGAAGCTTTGACCTGCGCCGTTCTGCACCTCGTGCAGCAAGCGTTCGATCAGGTCCCAGTCGTAGGTGCTCATGGCAGTGGCCTCTTGCTGTGGACGGTGGTTACACAGCATGGGACCGGAGGCGTTGGAGGTCCGTTCAAATCATTGACAGTACACGGTTGGAACCGGCTCGGGGCCTGCGAACAGGTATCTACGGCACTTCAAACCTGCTCACGGGTTACAGCTCCCCCGAACTCGAGACAAGTCTTGTCTCCAGAAACCTCAAAACAAATCAACGCGGCTCATCTGAGCTGTGCAGAATAGCCGACAGCTGCGCCAGCCGCGACAAAGCACGGCCATAACCCGTTAGCAGTTGCTTTTGCACCGAGTTAGTCCGAAATCTCGTCCACAAATGGCTCAACTGCGACCTGTTAATTCCAGATGGAATATCTGGGCCAGAGTTTATATGAATAACCGCTACATTCTTCTGATGGAAACTCTGAATCACTTCCGCAATAGGACCATCCTGAGTCTGCAACATATGATGGAAGTTTATTTTCTTCCCATCTGTCCCATATGGCGCCAACCCATTCTCCACAAGCTGTTTATTGATTAATCCAGTTTGCGAATCAACCCTACCTGGGTCAATCAAGTCATTCCGCTGATAAACCTTATTCCTGTTGTACTGGATTGGCTCTTGAGACCAATATTTTCTCGGCTGCCTAAAGTAAGTGCCGGCCTCTTTTTCAAGGCTTGCAGTTGCTTTTGCACCAATCTGGCAGCAAATTAAAGGATCACAGCTACGTTTTACGCAATGTCCACCACCGACAGTTCAAATCAGGTTCAAATGTAACCACAGCTTCTGAAATTGAATCACAGATATCAAAGACAACACGGACTCCCGCCTCCGAACTATCTCGCACGACTTCGATAGACTTCACGTTTTCTGAAGAAATGATAGCTAGCTCCTGCTTGGCGAGTTTCAATACAACCTGAAACGACTCCATAACCGCGCTAAAAGAAAAATCTAATTCAAGATCGCTATTTTTGGATTCCACTTTATAACGACATAAAGCCAGACTTTGGTCGACCTCAATAGGTTCGATACCAAACTCCTCCAAAAAATCATCCTCGCTAGGAAATCTCATTACTGCATCCTCAGTGAAGTGGTATGAGCGTGCTCAGTTTACGAGTTCCATCATCGAGAACCTGGAACGTGCTCTGGAAGTTAGCAGCCTTGCCCGACGGCCCCACGAATAACGACTCTTTAACCTCGAATTTTCCGTACTGGTTTGAGAACGTGTTTATCACATTACCTTCGGTTTTAGCCGAAAGCGCCAAGTGATCCGTTAACATCTGGCGACCAGCAGCATTGTCAGGAACACCAAGCCTCTTCATTTCCAGCGCAAGCTGATTCGAACGTGGAGCGTTATGGGAGTTACTGGCTACTCTGCCAAAAAGGTAATCAAACTTACCAGGCGCAATTTCGATACCTTTTGCCCCACCCCCCGCCTTCCCAGCCGCAATCTCCCGCTCCGCCGCCGCCAACCCCGCAAGGTTCCCACCTTCCTTGGGCACCAACGCCGACTCGCTATAGAAATACAGCTTTCCATCCGGCGCGACAAACTCAAAATTGCCCGTGCGCAGGTTCACTACCGCCGTATACCCCTCCGGCGCCACCACGTTCGCACCAACCCCTGAACCATCGCGGTAATACGACGGCAACCCCGGCACCTGCCTGCCCGTCGCACCGCCCACCGCTTCGGCAATGGCCTCGCGCTCGGCCACCGTCTTGCTCACCTGCCCCAGCTTCCCGGCCTTGCCGACCGGTACCAGGTTCATCACGAACTTGGTCTGCCACTCCGCTTCCACCCGCGCCGCAGCCGTAGGATTGCCCTGCAGCCGATACAGGGTCGCCTCGGCGCGCATGTCCTGCCACTCCTGCACCACCGTTTCAGGGTGACTCAAGGAGTTGATCACCTGGTGAGACACCTGCGAGGCGGTGTTCTGGGTATCGGTCAGCAACCCCTTGCCCAGGCCATACAAGCCTTTGAGCATGTTGCCCAGCGCCGAACCTGCACCCTCCACCGAACCCAGCGTTTCTGCCGTGGGATCGTACTTGCCGAAGTTCAGGTTATTGGCGTAGTACGCGGCGTACTCGGGGTCAGCCCCAGGGCGCAAGAACTCGCGATTTTTGGTGGAATCATTGAACTCGGCGCTATGCGTGCTCGCATAGTCCTTGAGCAACGCCACGGTCTGCTGCGCGGTGTACTGCTTGCCCGCCTCCGCCACAACAGGCACGTCACCATTGGCGCGACTCACGTCGAGGCTGTCCGCCATTGGCGCCAGCGCCTGGCCGAGGTGCGCCAGGGTGCTGGCGTCGATGCTCCTGCCATTGGCGGTAATCACCTGCCGCCACTCGTTGTCGGTGTAGTAGGCCAAGGCTTCGGCCATGCGCCGCTCCGCCTCGGCGGGGCTGATACCTAGCTCCTGGGCGAGTGCAGGTGCCTGCTTCTTGATCTGGACTACTTCTTTGGGATGCGCCTGCCGGTTGTAGCGGTCGGCCATCTGGGCGATCCAAGCACCTTTCTCGACGTCGCCGTTGACCAGCCCCGCCGCAGCGAGGCCGGTGAGTTGCGAGAAGGTATCGCGCAGCGCAGGCTGCTTCTTGTAGAGCTCCTCCAGCGCCCCCGCCATAGCGGCGTTGGCCCCGGCAGCCGTCGCTCCGCTGGCGAAGTCGCCGCCGGAGGCCACAGAAACAGCGCCCCCTGCCAACGCGTGCAAGGCTACACGGCCTGCGCCACCTTCCTGCCACAACGCGATAGCGGCGGCATCGCTGCGGCTTTCTGCGTCGGCCAGGTTCTTCGTTGCGAGGTTGCCGATGGCATTGAAGGCGGAAGCGGCGACGACGTTGGACGCCTGTGACACCAACGCGTTAAGCAGGTTGTCGCTCAGGCTCCCACCGTTCACCACGGTCTTGATCGCACCCGAGGTCACACCGATCGCACCGGCCCGCAGGCCGAAGCCGCCTATGCCTTCGAGCTTGCTCAGGTCAAAGCCATAAGTACGGCTGAAGCCTGCATTGTCGCCGCTGAACTTGGGATCGATGTAGCCAGCGGTGGCGCCGGTCACCAGGCCGGAGATCACCGCGCCCTTCAGGCTATCGCTGCTGAAGGTATCCTTGACCACCAACCCCAGGTTGCCGCGGTTGTTGATGGCGCTGATCGCCGCATTGCTGGTCAAGCCGGTCAGCCCGGCCGTCACCGCCGCATTGGCCCAACCAATCCCGCTCAGGGCAGCGCCGGTACCTGCTGCCCAGGCGCCACCTGCAGTGGTCGCAGTAGCGGCAGTGGTTGCTGCTGCCGAAGCACCTGCGGTAGTCGCGCCGCTGGCGACCAGGCCACTGGCCACACCCGCCGTCAGGTAGCTGACGATGATGGCGATCACCATCTGCGCTGCCACGCCCATGCCGGAATGGCTGTATTTGAAGGAGTCGTGCACCTCCTTGACCTGACGCCAGTCGACGTCGCCGCGTGCCTCGGCCTCCTTGAGCCAGGCCAATTGCGGATCAGCCACGACCATCGCATCGATGATCTGGCTCACGCTCTGCCGGTCGACCTGCTTGATGTCGATCTGCAGCCCATCGGCAGCCTTGATAAGCACCTCGCCCTGGGCCAGCAACTGGCTCTGGCGCAACGTCTCATCGGTATTGCCCTTGCCCTTGGCACTGTTCCACGCCAGGCTCGATTTGCTCTTCTCGTGACTCTCCTGATGAAGGTCCTTCACACCCTCGAACGTGATCGTCCCACCACTGGCCAGGGTAAGGTCTTCACCACTCTCAAGCTTCGCCGCCTGATAGCGCTGGTCGCCGCCGCTCGCCAGCGTGACAGCGCCTGCCGCCGAGACTTCGCTGCCAACATGTCGCACATCGGTGACTTCGTCGCGCTTGGTCTTCTTGCTGCCAAAGCTGCCTTTGCTCTTCTTGTCGTACAGGGAGTAGTCGCTGTCCGCCTCGGCGAGCAACGACAGTTGCTCCTTGGCATACAAATACGCCTCGTCCCCGGCACTCACGCGGCTGGAAATCAGCGCCAGGTCCTTGCCGGCGGTCAGCGCAACATCGCCACCAGCTTTGACCAAGGTGCCGACCTGGCTGACGTGGTCTTCCTGGCGGGTGACTTTCTTGGTCTTGCTGTAGAAGTTCGACTCGTTGGCCGCCGAGGCCAGGGTCAGGTTCTCCAGTGCATCGACCGCAACATTGCGCCCGGCCTCCAGGGTGCTGGCGATGGCGGTGAAATCGCGACCGGCACTCAAGGCCAGGTCGCCGCCTGCGGTCACCTGCGAGCCGTATTGCTGCGTGGTCTGCGTGCGGTAGTTGGAGCCTATCTGCGTGCTGTCGACCTGCTGCGCCGAGGTGATCAGCAGATCGCGCCCAGTGCGGATATCCAGGTCGGCTCCAGCACTCAATACACCGCCGCTGTTGATCAGGTCGCGACCAGCATGAATCGACAGGTCATTGGCTGCCTCGATACGCGCGGCACTGTCGACGAAGTCAGCACGCTTGCTATACGCACCTGCACCGCTGGCATGGCTGCTGACGCTGCGCTCGTTGACCACATCGCCGCTGAGGCTGGTGAGGTTGACGTCGCGGCCGCTGATCAGGCCGCCGGCACCATTGACGATGCGGTTGCCAGCCAGCAGGTCCAGACGGCTACCGGCTTCGATCAGGCCGCTGTTGTCGAGGTCGCGGCCAGCACTGGCGGAGAGGTTGTTGCTGGCCCGCAAGGTGCCGCTGTTGTCCAGGTTCTGGCCGGCGACCAGGGTCAGGTCGTTGCCGGCGATCAGGGCGCCGTTGGGCGCCAGACGGTTGTTGGCGTGGGCCAGGTACAGCACCGGCACCAGCACCTGCTCGCCCATCACCTCGTGCTGTTCGAGCCAGACGATGTCGTGGGTCAGGGCGGCGACCTGCTCGGCGCTGAGGCTGACGCCGACCTGGAGGTCGAGCTGGTTCTTGCTCGTCAGAGCGTTGTCCATCAGGTGGCGGTACAGGGCCTCGCCGTCGGCCTGGCCATCGATGAATTGCTGACCGGTGCGGGCGACCACCGCCTGCTGGATCAGACGCTGCTCGTAGAAGCCGTCGCCCAGGCGCTTCCAGCTCTGGTCAGGGTCGTAGCCGAGGTTGCCAAGCAGATAGTCCGAGCTCATGAACTGCTTGAGGTCGGTGAGTACCGGATTGGTCTCGATCAGGTACTTGTGCGGCTGCGGGGTGCCTGTATTGGCCGGAACCCCCTGTACCCGCAGGATGCTCTGCGCCGCGGGCAGTGTCATGGCGGTGGAGACGGTGCTGGCGACGGTCGGGAGGGCCTGCTGGAGCGTCGGCGCGGCCACCGACGTCATTGCCGGGAGGCTGGTGTCGCGCGCAAGGATGGTCTCGGTGGAGGGCTGTGCAAGCGTGATTGGCGTGCTCGGCCCAGGCTGTGCAGTGGACCAGTGCAACCCGTCGGCGGCCCCTCCTACCTGGCTCGACGTGCCTTGGCTGGCGGCCACTTCGCCGCTGCGGCTGGGCAATGTACCCGGCCCCTGGGCCTGATCGATGGCGGCCACGCGCACGTTGGTGGCGGCCGGGTCCAGACCTGCGGCCTGACGCTGATGCGCCTGCAGGGCGCGGTCGCTGCCAGCGACGGCGGCCAGCTCGGCGAGGTCGACGCTGCGGCCCTGCACAAGCGGCGTGGGCTGCTGGCGCTGTTGCAGGTCGATGCTCGCGCTGCCCAGTTGCCACTGGGTCGGGACGCTGGACGTAGCGCTGGCCTTGGCCTGGTTGGCAGCCTGGGCGCTGAGGCGGAACAAGCCGTTCTGACCGGTGGGCAGGCTGAAGCCGGGCAGGGTCAGCGGGTTGACCTGCTGTTGGGCGAGGTCAGGCGGCAGTTGCTGATGAATCGTGACGATGGTCGGCTGGGCCCCGCCGGAGACCGTAGTGTCCGAAGACCGCTGGCTGATGGATGACGCGGTGTTCTGCACCACGATGTTGCTGATGTCGTTGCTGGCGGTCAGCCTTGCCTTGCCACCGGCCTGGATGATCGCAGGGGCCACGGGGGCGCCACCCTCGACCTTGATCTTGTCATCGATCCCGATGAACACACCCGGGTCGAACTTGTCGACCAAGGCCTTGAAAGCCACCGGATCGAACGGCCCAGATTGCGGATGGGCCTGGTCGTAGGCGGCCACCGCATCGATCATTTCGTAGAAGTAACGACCGGAGATCTTCACGTCCTTGCCGATCTGATGGCGGTCAGTCCCCGAAGCCGAACCGCCGGCCACGTTGGAGATATTGGCGCTGTCGATGGCCAGGTCGTTGACGGCGGAGATCAGGCTGAATTCGTTGTTCAGTGCAGTGCTGGCAATCGTCAGGTTACGGCCAGCCATCAGCATTGCCATGGGCGAATCTTCATGCACAACGGTGGAAACCGTCTGCGAGATGAACGCCGGCCCACGCACCCACTTGCCGCCAGGGCGACCGCAATGCTGGACGCAGTAGATGCTGATCGAACCGCTGGTCACCTGCGTGTCCGAACGGAATTTTTCACGCTTGTTGATCACGCTGGCGGCCTGCAGGTCGATATCACCCGCCGCTTCGATACTGGCAGAACTGTTGAGCACGCTGTTTGCCCGCGTTCCGCCCGTCACGCCGCCGACCAGCAAATTGCCGAGGCTGTAGACATCGGCGTATTCGTTGCTGAAAGCGCCCACCTGAAGCCTCATGTTCTGGCCACTGAACATGAAACCACGGCTGCCATCGGCAGCCTGGACGTTGCGCAGGTCCTGGCTGACGACCGTCAAGTCCTGCGAGGCGGCCAGGGTTCCGACGTTGGTCATGCTCCCAGCCAGCATTTCGAAGTTGCGTGCCGAGGTCAGGCGGCCCTGGTTCGACACTTGACCGGCTACTGCGATACGCGTGTTGTCGCCCCCGGCGATACTGCCGGTGACGCCAAGCTCTAGCTGCCCGGCATCGATGCCCAGTTGGCCAAGGCTGGCGGTGCGACCATTGCCGGCATAGCGCCCGCCAAGGTGCAGGTCGAGGCTGCCATCACTGATGATCCGGCCGTCGTTGAGCCAATTGCCGCCACTTCCCGACAGCCGCTGGGTCGCCAGCAACTGCCCGGAGGCTGTCTGGGTAAGCTCGCCGACGTTGAGCGTCAGCCGCGCGGCCTGCAGCACACTGCTGTTGGTCCAGCTGGCCGCCTCCAGGGTCAGGCCGCCAAGGGTGGCAATGTCACCGCCGGCATTGCTGAGGTTGGCCATGCCGATCTGCAGGTCGCCACTGCCACCGTGCAGCAGGCGGCCCTGCTGGTTGAGGAAGGTGCCGGCCTGCAGGTTGAAGTCCTGGCTGCCGATTTCAAGGGCGCCAGTGCGGTTGTCGAGCAGCCCGGTAACCTGCAGGCGGCTCTGGGCGCCGCCAAGGCTGCGCAATTGGCCGCCCTGGTTGTCGAGGGTGGCAGCGACCAGGCCCAGGCGGCTGTCACTTTCGATGATTCCTGCGCGGTTGTACAAAGCACCGCCAAGGGTCAAGTCCAGCGCTTGACCGGCGAGCTTGCCACCGGCGCTGTTGTCCAGCGCAGTCGCCTCGAGGGTGACCTGGCCCTGGCCGTAGAGCCCGCCATTACGGTTGTCCAACTGTTGAGTTCGGATAACCAGAGGCCCTGCCTGCGCCGCCAGACGACCGCCCTGGTTGTTCAGGCCGCCGAGGGCAACGAGGTTGAGCTGGCTGGCCTGCAGCGTGCCGCCTTGGTCGTTGCGCAACAGGCCGGCGACCTGCGCCTGCAGCAGCCCGTGAAGGCTGGCCAGCACACCGCCGCGGTTGTCCGTGCTGCTGGCCGACAGCGCCAGCGGGCCCTGCTGGGCGATCAGTTTGCCGCGCTGGTTGTCCAGCACTTGCTGCAGGCGCACATCGAGCGCCTGGCCGGCCTGTACCGCACCGCCCTGGTTGGTCAGGCTGGCGGCTTGCAGGCTGACGCTGGCGTCACGGCTGGAGATCAGGCCGTCCTGGTCGTTGGCCAGGGTGTCGACGAGCGTCACGGCTACCGCGCCGTTGGCGGCCAGCGTGCCCTGGGCAGAGTTGTCCAGACGGCTGCCTGCCAACTGCAGGGTGCCCTGGCTGGCCAGTTGACCACCCTGGTTGAGCAGCGTCGCGTTGCCCAACACCTGCAAGGTGCTGGTCGCGAGCAACTGGCCCTGGGCGTTGTTCAGCAGACTGGCCAGGTCCAGGCTGAGCAAGCCCTGGCTGATGACGTTGGCGCTGCGGTTGTCGAGGCTGGCGGCCTGGATGAACAGGTCGCCACCGGCATCGATGCGGCCCTGACGGTTGTCCAGGGCGCCGAGCAGGTGCAGGCGCTGGGATCCGCCGCTGGCCAGGTAGCCGCTACGGTTGTCCAGCGCAGCCGCGTTCAGGCGCAGCGCGCCCTGGCTGACCAGGGCGCCACCGCTGCTGTTGTCGAGGTTGGAAGTGACGCTCAGGTCCAGGTCGCCGGCGCGACTGGAGAGCGTGCCCTGGTTGCGGTTGTCCAGGCTGTCGGCACTGACCGACAGGCCCTGCCAGCCGGAAACCAGACCGCCCTGGTTGCTCAACACGCCGCTGCCGACACCCAGGCGCTGGGCCGAAATCAACCGGCCGCCGTCGTTGTTCAGGGTCCGTGCTGCCAGGTCGAAGCCCAGGTCGCTGGCGATCTCGCCACGCTGATTATCCAGGTCGCGCAGGTTGGCCAGGGTCAGGGCACCCTTGGCGCGAATCAGTCCATCGCGGTTGTTCAGGCCGCCGCCATCCAGGCCCAGCAGCAGGGCCAAGGTGCTGTCGCCGAGCAGGCGTCCGCCCTGCTGGCTGAACTGGCGTGCCTTGATCTGCAGCGCCGCGCCAGCGGAAAGTTCGCCCCCGTCGTTGTTGATGTCGGTGGCTGTCAGATCCAGACCTGCCTGGCTGTTGATCAAGCCTTTGTTGCCGTTGTCGAGTTGGCCGGTCACGAGGGTCAGTCGTTCGCTGGCAAGCAACTGACCGCCTTGGTTGGCCAGGCTCGCGCTGTTCAGCACGAGTGCGCGACCGGCATTGAGCAGCCCGCCACCCTGGTTGGCCAACTGACCGGCAACGTCCAGTTGCAGATCGCCGCGGCTGGTCAGCAAGCCCGCGCCGTTGTCCAGGCTGGCGGCGCTGACCGAGAGGCTGGCGGCGGCGATCTGGCCCTTGAGGTTGGCCAGGCTGCGCGCGACGATCAGGTTCAGGCCTTGGTTGCCGAGCAGGCGACCGTTGCCGTTGTCCAGTTCGGCGGCCGCCAGGGTGAAGGCGTTGGCACTGGAAATTTCACCGCCACGATTGTCGACCCGGCCAAGGCGCGTAAGCAGCAGTTGACCTGGGGTATTGATCAGCCCGCCCTGGTTGTCGAGGGTACCGCCGGCCAGATCGATTGCCACGCCGCTGGCGCTATAAAGCGTGCCGCCATGCTGGCGCAGGCTGCCGAGGTTGGCCTGCAAGGCCTGCTGACTGGTGATGCGTCCGCCACTGTTATCGAGCTGGGTAGCCTCGATGCGCAGGCGATCGGCACTGCTCAGGCGGGCGCCGGAAAGGTTGTCGACGCTGGCGGCGCTGATACTCAGCAGGCCCTTGGCGCTGACCGTACCAGCGTCGCGGTTATCCAGGTGCGCCGCTCTCAGTTCCAGGCCCGCGTCGCCCAGGATCTGCCCCCCGGCGTTGCCCAGCGTGCCCTGGCTGCGCAACAGCAGGTCGCTGGCACCGGACAGCACGCCGTGATCGTTGTCGATGCTTGCGGCGCTGACGCTCAGCGCGCCGTCGCTGTCCAGACGCCCATTCTGGTTGAGCAGGCCGTCGTCCAGCTCGACACTCAGGTCGGCGCCGCTGCGCAGTGTACCGCCGGCGTTTTCCAGCCGCGTGCCGGTGAGGGTCAGCGGCCCCACGCTGGACACCAGCCCCATGGCGTTGAGCAGAGTGTGCTGCTCGATGACCAGCGCGCCCTTGGCCAGGATCAAGCCAGCGCCGTTATCCAAGCGCTGCCCGCTCAGGCGCACTTCGCCCTGCCCGGAGACTTCGCCAGCGCGGTTGTCGAAGGCAGCGCTGTGCACGGTCAACAGGCTCTTGGCGGCGAGCAGGCCTTTGTCACGGTTATCGAGGGTGTCGGCCTGCAGGTTCAGCGTAGTGTCGCTGGCAATCTGGCCAGCCTGATTGTCCAGGCTGCCCAGGCGCGCTTGCAGACCCGATCTGGCAGACAACTGGCCTTTGCCGTTGAACACGCTGCCGGCCACCAGTAACAGCTTGCCGTCAGCCTGTAATGTGCCCGCTGCGTTGCCCAGCAGGCCGTCGACCTGCACCTGGAGATCGCCGCGGCTGCTGATCAGACCGGCGCCGTTGTCCAGGCCGGCAGCCTGCAACTGCAGGCTGCGCGCACTGACCAGGCCGCGCAGGTTGTCCATTTGCCGAGCGATGCGCAAAGTCAGGCTGGCGCCGGAGAGCAGCTTGCCACCGGTGTTGTCCAGACCGTCCGCGGCCAGCTCGAAGCCGACCAGACTGGAGATCTCGCCATCGCGGTTGTCGACCTTACCAAGGTTGTGCAGCAACAGGCTGCCCGGGCCGCGGATAAGCCCGGCACTGTTATCCAGCACACCGCCGTTGAGGTCCAGGTTCAGGCCATCGAGGCTGAACAGTTCACCGCCGTGCTGATCGAGACCGCTGACGCTGGCCTGGACCTGACGTCCGGCCAAGGTGCCGGCCTGGTTGCCGACCTGACCGGCGCGCACTTGCAGCAGTTGCCCACTGCTGATCAGGCCGCCCTGGCCGTTGCTCAAAGCACCGCTGCTCAGGTGATTGTCACCCTCGGCGGTGATGCGGCCGTGGTCACGGTTGTCGAGGCTGGCGCTGGCCAGTGTCAGCGCCGCGTCGGTCTCGATGGTGCCGCCGCGGTTGTCCAGCGCCTGGATGCCCGTCAGGGACAATTCACCATGGCTGGAAAGCTGGCCTGTCTGGTTGAGCAGTTGCCCGCCTTCCAGGATCAGGCGGCCAGCGCTGTCCAGGCGTCCGCCGCGGTTGTCCAGCAGCGCCTCGGCCAGTGGCACGCCGCCGTTGTCGAGCACCAGGTGCAGAGCCTGCCCGGCAGCGATCGAACCGCCCTGGTTGTCCACCCGCGCAGCACGCAATTCGACCTGCTGGGCGAATACCAGCGCCGTATTGCGGTTGAGCAGGCGTTCGACGGTCAGGGCCAGACGCGTGCCGGCGATCAGCTTGCCACCGTCGCTGTTGTCCAGCTGTGTGCCGCCCAGAGTAGCCTGCGCCAGGCTGCTGAGCTGGCCACCACGGTTGTCGAGCATACCGACCTGCAGGTCGAGACCCGTGTTGCCGGCGATCAGGCCACCGCTTCGATTATCGGCATTATCGCCGTGCAGGGTGAGCCGACCTTCGGCGATCAACTCGCCACCCTGCTGCTGCAAGGTGCCAACACTGGCGTCGAGATTACCGCGAGTGGCAATACGACCCTTGCTGTTGTCGACCTGGGCCAGGCGCAGATCAAGTGGCCCGCTGGCGCTGAGCAGGCCTTCGCGGTTGTCCAGCGTGGAACCTTGGTAATCCAGGCGGTCCTTGCTGCGCGTCACCCCCTGGCGGTTATCGAAGCGGTCGACCAGCAGTTGCAACAGGCTGTCGGCATGCAGCAGGCCAGCCTGATTATCGACGCTGTTCGCCTGCAGGCTGAGCAGTTGCTTGCCGGAGACGACGCCGCCACGGTTGTCCAGACGGCCCAGGGCCAGGTCGATCAGGCCACGGGCACGCAGTTCGCCAGCTTGGTTGTCGAACAGGCCGGTGCTGCGTACGTGCAGACTGCCGTCGCTGACCAGGCTGCCCTGGGCGCTGTTGTCCAGGCCCGCGCTCTCGACCTGCAAGGCGTTGCCGGCAGCCAGGGTACCGCCGCGGTTGTCCAGAGCGTCGCTCAGGGTCAGGGTCGTGCTGTCGTCGCCCAGTACGGCGCCGTCCTGGTTGTCCAGGCTGGCAGCGCGAACATGGGTCTGGCCGCTGCTGGACAGCTCGCCGCCGCGATTGTCTACCTCGGCAGCCACCTGCAGGTCCAGGCGTTGCCCGGCGCCGAGAGTGCCGTGCTGGTTATCCAGCGTGCCGGCCACCACCTGAAGCTGGTCGGCCTGTACCAGGCCCTGGGTATTGCGCAACTGTTGCGCCACACGGATGAGCAGTGCGTCATCGCTGATCAGTTGGCCGCCACCGTTGTCCAGACGCTGGGCGACCAGCTCGAAACTGCGCGCGCTGGAGATCTCACCTGCGCGGTTGTCGACCTCGCCGAGCTGGCGCAACAGCAGTTGGCCGGCGGTGTGGATGAGGCCCTGACGGTTGTCGAGCCGCGCGCCGCGCATGTCGATGGTCAGGGCGGTGTCGCTGAGCAACTGTCCGCCGCCTCGCTGGTCGAGCCCGATGAGTTCGGCCAGCAGTGCACCCTGACTTGTGACACGACCGCCGTTGCGGTTATCCAGATTGACGCCGATGAGGCTGAGGGTCGCGCCACTGGTAACGCGACCGGCCTGGGCGTTGCTCAGTTCAGCCAGTTCCAGGCGCAACGGGCCCTTGCCTTCGAACAGGCCACTGGCACTGTTGTCCAGGCGCTGGCCAAGCAGCTCGATGCCGGCCTCGGCGCTGACCATGCCGCCCCGGTTGTCCACCTGACCGAGCACCAGGGTCAGGGCATTGCCACTGAGCAGACGCCCAGCGCGGTTGTCCAGGTACTCGCCGCTCAGGCTCAGCCCGGCCTTGCCCAGCAATCGTCCCTGGGCCTGGTTGTCGAGGCTGCCGGCGCTCAATTGCAACTGAGCGCCAGCGGCGAGCAGGCCGCCACGGTTGAGCAACCCGGCAGCGATACGGGCGCGCAGGCCCGCATCACTGGTCAGTTGCCCGGCGCTGTTGTCGAGGCTGCCGGCGTCGAGCGTCAGCGGCCCGCCGGCCTGCAACGTGCCGTTCTGGTTGTCCAGGTGCGTCGTCAATTGCAACTCGGCATCCTGCTCGACCTGCAACAGGCCCTGGCGGTTGTCCAGTTGGCCAAGTCGCGCATTCAGGTGCGCAGCACGCACTTCGCCCTGGCGGTTGTCGAGGCTTTCAGCCTGCAGGTCCAGGCGCTGAGTGGCGGCGAGCACTCCGGCGTTGTTGATCAGTGCCGTGCTGTGCAGATCGATGAGCGGTGCAGCCAGACGCCCGCCGACGCTGTTGTCCAGGGCGCGAGCGATGCGCAAGGTGAGTGCTTGCTCGGAGAGCAGTTTGCCGCCCCGGTTGTCGAGGTTGTCAGCCAGCAGTTCGAAGGCCCGCGCAGAGGAGACCTCGCCGCCGCGGTTGTCGACCTGAGCCAGTTGTCGAAGCAGCAACTGGCCAGGTGCATTGATCAGGCCGCCCTGGTTGTCGAGCAGACCGCCGCGCAGGTTCAGCAGCAGATCGGCGCCACTGAACACTTGCCCGGCGTTGTGCATTTGCGTGGCGCTGACCTGCAACCTCTGACCAGCATGCAGGCGCGCGGCAGTGCCGTTGTCCAGGCGTGCGGCATTCAAGCTCAGATGATCGGCGGCGTACAGTTGCCCACCGGTGTTGTCGAGGTCACCGCTGTCGATATTTGCCGACTGACCGGCGATCACGGCGCCACTGCGGTTGTCCAGCACAGCGGCGCTGGTCAGGGTCAGTCCCGCATCGGTCTGCACGCGACCGGCGCGGTTGTCGAGGCGGCCGAGGTGGGCATTGAGGGTCTGCCCGCCGAGGTTGCCGCGCTGGTTGTCGAGCGCGCCCTGAACGCTCAGGGTGAGCCCTTGACGGGCCTGCACACGGCCATCGAGGTTGAGCACGTCACCGGCGCTCAGGTCCAACTGCTCGGCACTGATCAAGGCGCGACTGTTATCGAGTACGGCGGCGATACGCAGGATCAGCGCACCATTGGACGACAGGCTGCCATCCTGGTTGTCGAGGCTGTCGGCGGCGAAGGTGAAACCGCTGCTGGCATGCATCTCGCCGTGACGGTTGTCCACGCTCGCCAGATTGCGCAACACCAACGCACCTGCACTGTGCAGGCGCCCGCCAGCGTTGTTCCAATGACCATGCAGCAGATCGAGGGTGAGTGCCTGATCGGCGTCCAGGCGCCCACCTTCACTGTTGTCCAGGCTGGCGCTGCTCAGGCTCAGGCTCTGCTGGCTGGTCATGCGCGCGCCACGGTTGTCCAGCGCGAGCGCCTGAACGTCGGCGGCCAGGACCGCGCTGGTCAGCCCGCCACGGTTGTCGAACCGGCCCTTGACCTGTGCAGCCAGGGTGCCACGCGCCTGCAAGGTACCCTGGCCATTGAGCAGTTCGGCGGCACTGAGCGCCAGCCCTTGTGCCGCGATCAGCCCTGCACCGTTGTTCAACTGCTCGACAATCGCCAGTTGCAGGTCGGCGCCGCTCAGCAACTTGCCACCGCGGTTATCCAGCTGGCGCGTGGCAAGCTGGTAGCCCTGAGCCGAGGAGATCTCGCCGGCGCGGTTGCCGACGCTGCCCAAGCCCAGCAGCCGCAGCGCACCAGGGCTGCTGATCAAGCCGCCGTCACTGTTCTCCAGGTGCCCGCCGCGCAGGTCCAGGCTCAACGCCTGGTCGGCGTGCAATTGGCCGCCGCCGCGCTGGTCGAGGCTGCCGGCCTGGACATCGAGCTGGCCGGTGCTGGCGATGCGTCCACCGTCACGGTTGCCGAGGCTGCCCGCCTGGAGGTGCAGCTCACGGTCGGCGGCCAGGGTACCGGCGCGGTTATCCAGTGTGCTGCTGGCGGTCACGGCCAGTTCACGGCCGGCACTGATACGCCCGCTGTCATTGTCCACCTGCTGCGCGGCAATGGCCTGGCGCTCGCCAGCGGCGAGCTGCCCGGCGCGGTTGCTGACCCGGGTTGCGGTGATCTGCTGGGCACGCGTGGCAACGACCTGCCCGCCCTGATCGTTGATCAGGCTGGCAGCCTGCACAGTCTGGTCGCGGCCTGCCAGAACGCGGCCCTGGGCGCTGTTGTCCAGCACACCGACGTGGCTGCGCAGGTCTTGGGCGGCGCTCAGCGTGCCGTCGCGGTTGTCCAGCGAGCCACGAATGTCGGCGCTCAGGTCACGGCTGGCAACGATGCTTTTGCCGGTATTGACCAGCGCACCAGCGGCCAGGTCGATATCGCCTTGGGTATTGCGGCTGCCGTCGGTGTTGACCCCGCTCTCGATCACGCCCAGGTTGCTCAGGGTGCCGGCAGCCTGGACCTGCAGCTTGGCGCCTGCGGTCAGCGCCTGACGATTGACCACTTCGGCACTGCTGAGCACTTCGACGCGCGACGCGCCATGAACCGGCCCCTGGAGATCGACACCTGCCGCCCGCACCACCACCGCGCTGCTGGCGCTGGCCTGGTTCAGGGTGAGCTGCCCGTTGACATCGAGCTGGATGTCGCCGCCGCTGGCGGCCATCTGGCCATCGAGCTTGACCCCTACACCGGCTTCGGTGCCCACCAGCTTGATGGCCCCGGCATACATGCCGCCCAGGGCAGAGCTGTCGATGGCCAATGTCGGCTTGGCGCTACCCTCTCCGGCTCGAGCCGTCGCCGCGAGCGTCCGGGCATCGACATCGTTGCGTCCGGCGACGATATCCAGGCGCCTGGCCTGCAGCCCGGCATTGATCTGCGCACTGCGGGTGATGATCTCGAAGCGGTCGACGTTGCTGGCATTGAGCCCGGCACCTTCGATCGCCACGCTGCCCTGCTCCACCTGGTAGCGGGTCAATTGACCGTTGTCGATCACCGGCGTACCCGTAGTCAAGGTCACCTGGGGCGTGTTGATAAAGCCGCAGCCATTACAGGTGATGCCATGCGGGTTGGCGACGATGACATGGGCCGACTGCCCCGCCACCTCCGTATAGCCGCGTAGCTGGCTGGAGTTGGCGCCGTTGACTTCGTTGAGGATGATGCTTGCCGCCGTGCCCTGCAGGTTGGGGTTGCCGACGATGATGCCGCCCAGTTGCGTCTGCTGCGTACGGCTGGTGGCGTTGTTGAGGATCAGCCCCTGCTGGCCGACGTTGTAATCGCTGAACTGGTTATGCGAGAGGCCACTGCCGTTGGGCGCGGCAATATTGACGATCGGCACGCCGTTGCCCGCCTGACCGACACTGGTGTTGCCGCCGCTGACCATCACTCCTTCGGCAGCCTGCGCCCACAGTGGCTGCCAGAACATGACGTTGGCCAACAGGAAGGCCAGCGCGCGCTTGGACACACCGCAGAATTGCAGGCGGGGTTGCAGGCGCGCCGAAGGCTGGCGAACCAGGAAGGTGAAAAGGCGAACGTCCATGTGTTCTCTCGGGGCTCAAAGCACGAATCAGATGAAGAAATCGAGGCGCAGGTATACCGGGTGCTCCTTGTCGGGCAGGGCATCCGGGCGTTCGAGGCTGCGGGCAAAAGTCACACTGGCCGCCAGGTGACGGCCCCGGGCGAACAGCTCCAGCGAATGGCTGCTGGCACGGCCATGGCGGTCGCCGTTGTAGCGGTCGTTGCGGATCACACCCAGGTCGTAGCCCAAGCCCATCCCGTATTCGGCAATCACCGGCTGTGCGACGGACCAGGTCACCGGGCGCGTCCAGCGCAGGTCGCTGCGCCAGTAGGCGCCGCTGTCGCCGGACAGCGACTGGTCCTTGAAACCACGCACCGATGACAACCCACCCAGGCTTATGCGCTGAGGGCTGAACAACACGTCTTCGCTGCGCTGGGCGGTAGCCAGGCTGGTGACGCTCAACTGCTCGCCGAATACCTCAAAGCCCTGCACGTAACTGACCGTCGCGGTGTACTTGCGATAGCGCGCGACCGGCTCGCCAGGTCGCGGATTGCCGTTGCCCTGGGCATCGAAGGCACCAATGCCCTCCTGCGTGCCCAGGTCAAGGTTGACGAAGGCCGTGCCCAGGCGCCGACCGTGGTTGATGCCGAACTGCGCTTCGCTCAGACGATTGCTGCTGGCTCGCAGCAGGCTGTCTTCGATGTAGTTGCGGGTGCGCAGATGGGCAACGCCCAGGTTGACCGAGGTCTTGCTTGTGGCGTCGCGATGCAGTACACGATCGACGCGCAATTGATGATTCTGGCTGTCGCCGGTCTGTTTGAAGTCGAAGCCGTTGGCCTGGCCTACGGAGCGGTAGTCGGACGCGCTGTAGCTGTACGAGAAGTTCCACCAGCCCCAGGGCAGGCTGTAGGCCAGCACCCCGTTCTTCGCCCCCTTGGTGTGATCGCTGACCACATCGTGGGCACCGCGTAGCACCAACTGGTCGGCCAGGCCCAGCGGGCTATCCCACTCGAAGCCTAGGTTGACCTGCTGCTCGCCAGTGCTGCGTTGGCCTTCGTTGTTGCGCGACAGGGAAGCCCGCCAGGGCTTGTGCGCCTGATTGCGTACCAGCACCTGGCTGCCACCCACCGCCTCGCCAGGGACCAGTTCCATCTGCGCCTTGTTCGAAGGCAGACGGTTGAGTTGGTCGACCATCTGCTCGATCTCACGCAGGTTCAGACGCTCACCGGGCGCGCCGGGAAAAGCCATGGCCAGCTCCCGCTCGCTCAGCCTGCTGTCGGGAGCTGCGCGCAAACTCTCCAGGCGCCCCTCTACCACCAAGACCTGCAGATGCCCGGTGGACAGGTCCTGCTGCGGCAAGTAGGCGCGGCTGGTCACTCGGCCACGATCCAGATAATGGTTGGTGATGACCTTGAGGAGCTCGTTGAGCTGGCTGACACCCAGGCACTGACCAATGAACGGCTTGAGCAGGCGCTCGCGCTCGGTCTCGGTGAGGCTGTCGGCACCCTTGAGGGTGATGGAGCGAATGGTGAAGCAGCGGGTGTCTTCAGTCGCCGGTACGGCACTCGGCGGCGCCGTGCTGCCGGGCAGGTTGCGCAGCTCTTCGATGCGCCGCTGCTGCTCTTGCAGCAGGCGATCCTGGCGGTCGCGTATAAGATCCTGCTCCAGCGGCGAGGCCGCCAGGGCAGGCATGCTGGCAGTCAGCATGAGAATCGCGCTGCAAAGGCGTGTGCGAAACCCTATCGCCATGTTCCAGTCCCTGGGCGGTGAAAAAGTGGGGACGGAGAATACAGAGATGGCCTTTTGGCGTCAATTTACCATCACATCAAGGGCAAACAGCTACATGCTGAACCTTTGCTGGCCGGCCAGACTCCACCGATAGACTGCACAAGGAGCAAGCGCCATGAACGTTATCTGCCGCATCACCCTGCTCGCCACCCTGTCCTGCGCCCTGCCCGCCTGGGCCTGCACACCGGAAGAAGCCACGCAAAAGCGCGAGGAGCTGGCCAAGCTGGTGACTCAACTGACCGAGCAGAACCCGCAGAAGGCCAAGGAGATCAACGACGAACTCCAGGGCATGGAGCTAGGGACGGCGAGCAAGGACTTGCCAGACAAATGCCAGCTGATCGACAAGCGCGTGAAGGAGTTGAAAGAGGCGGAGCAAAAGGCGGGCTGAATCAAGCAGCCTGACCCCCTTTGTGGGAGTCGCGGTTCGGCGCCCCGACTGGTGCCGCGATCGGACGCGACGCGGCCGCAAACCAGGCCGCCGGGATGTCTCTGGAACACCGCGGTGACTGGGTTGCGGCCGCTTCGCGCCCGATCGCGGCACGAGGCCGCTCCCACAGGGATGGGGGGTTATTCTGCCTTAGGCGTACGCTTTTTCAGCGGTGCCAGGCCATCGGCGCTGGCCAGCGGCGCGTTCGGGCGCGGCTTGGCGGTCGGCTTGCGCTTGGCGGCGGCCTTTTTGTCGCCGGTCTTCTTGTCGACCTTTTTCTTCTTCGCGCCAACCGCCTTGCCCGAAGCCTTGACCTTCTTCGGCCCGCTGTAGGTGCCCTTGACCTCCTTGATGACGCGGCGCTCGAACTGCTGCTTGAGGTAGCGCTCGATGCTCGACATCAGGTTCCAGTCGTTATGGGTGATCAGCGAGATCGCCAGGCCTTCGCCACCGGCGCGGCCGGTACGGCCCACGCGGTGCACGTACTCGTCACCACTGCGCGGCATGTCGAAGTTGATCACCAGGTCCAGGCCGTCGATGTCCAGGCCACGGGCCGCCACGTCGGTGGCGACCAGTACCTTGGAGCTGCCCTGCTTGAAGCGCTCGATGGCCAGCTTGCGATCCTTCTGGTCCTTCTCGCCGTGCAGCACGAAGGCCTTCACGTCCTTGGCCACCAGGTGACCGTAGATGCGGTCGGCCAGGGCGCGGGTGTTGGTGAAGATGATCGCCTTGTCGAAGGTCTCGTTGGCCAGCAGCCACTGCACGATCGCTTCTTTATGCTGGTCGTGGTCGGCGGTGATGATCTGCTGACGGGTGCCTTCGGCCAGTTGCGAGACGCTGTTGAGCATCAGGTGCTCAGGGTCTTTCAATACCTTGCCGATGATGTCGCGCAGCGCTGCACCGCCGGTGGTGGCGGAGAACAGCAGGGTCTGCTCGCGGTTCTCGCACTCCTTGCACAGGCGCTCCATGTCTTCGGCAAAGCCCATGTCAAGCATGCGGTCGGCTTCGTCGAGGATCATCACCTGCACGTGCGAGAGGTCGAGGTTGCCCGCGTTGAGGTGCTCGAGCAAACGGCCCGGGGTGCCGATCAGCACGTCCGGCACCTTGCGCAGCATCGCGGCCTGCTCCTTGAAGTCTTCGCCGCCAGTGACCAGGCCAGACTTGATGTAGGTGAACTGCGAGAACAGCTGCACCTGCTTGAGCGTCTGCTGCGCCAGCTCGCGGGTCGGCAGCAGGATCAGCGCACGGATCTCGACCCGCGGCCCGCTCAGGTCGACCAGGCGGTTGAGCAGCGGCAGCACGAAGGCTGCGGTCTTGCCGCTGCCGGTCTGCGCCGTGACCCGCAGGTCACGCCCTTGCAGGGCCAGGGGAATGGCCGCCGCCTGCACCGGGGTCGGCTCGACAAATTTAAGCTCGGCCACGGCTTTGAGCAGGCGTTCGTGCAGGGCGAATTGGGAAAACACGGGTGTACCTCAGACAGATGCGGACAATTCGGTTGCATAGGGTAACGTTTTCCGTGGCCAGAGCCGAGTTTCTTTTGGCACCATCAGCGACTTCCGCGCATCGACTGCGCTTCGTTTACTGTGAATATCGGCCTTATCCCATGGACATCCAACGACTCTGGCACGACACCCTCGACCTCTGGGGCGTTCTCGACCAACATCCACTGCTGCACGCGGCCCTCGGCCTTGGCGTGCTGTTGCTGGTATCGCTGCTGGTAGGCCGCCTGGCACGCCTGCTGGTGGTGCACGTCAGCCGTCTGCTGGCCCGTCAGCCCACGCTCCGGTGGCTCGATGACCTGCGCGACAACAAGGTACTGCAGCGCCTGGCGCAGACCACGCCGTCACTGGTGGTGCAGTTCGGCCTGCGCCTGGTGCCGGAGTTGTCCGATACCGCGCAGCATTTCCTGGGCAACCTTGCGCTGGCCTTCACCCTGCTGTTCATGACCCTGGCGGTGTCGTGCCTGCTCGACGCCCTGCTGGACATCTACGCCCGCACCGAACACGCACGCACCCGCTCGATCAAGGGCTATGTGCAACTGGCGAAGATGGCGCTGTGGGTGTTCAGTGCCATCGTCATCGTCGCCACCCTGATCGACCGCTCGCCGCTGTTGCTGCTGTCGGGCCTGGGTGCAATGTCGGCGGTGCTGCTGTTGGTGTACAAGGATACGTTGCTGTCGTTCGTTGCCAGCGTGCAGTTGACCAGCAACGACATGCTGCACGTTGGCGACTGGATCGAGATGCCCCAGGTCGGCGCCGATGGCGATGTGATCGACATCACCCTGCACACGGTCAAGGTGCAGAACTTCGACAAGACCATCGTCTCCGTCCCCACCTGGCGCCTGATGAGCGAGTCGTTCCGCAACTACCGCGGCATGCAGCAGTCCGGCGGGCGGCGCATCAAGCGCAGCCTGTTCATCGACGCCACAGGCGTGCGTTTTCTCACTCAGGAAGAGGAACAACGCCTGGGCGGCGTGCGCCTGCTCGGCGACTACCTGGCGACCAAGCGCAAGGAGCTGCACGACTGGAACGAGGCCCAGGGCCTGGTCGCCGAACTCTCGGCCAACCGCCGCAAGCTGACCAACATCGGCACCTTCCGCGCCTTCGCCCTCGCCTACCTGCAGAACCACCCCGGGGTGCATCCGGACATGACCTGCATGGTTCGCCAGATGGAGACCGGCGCCGAAGGTGTGCCGCTGGAGATCTACTGCTTTACCCGCACCACGGTGTGGGGCGAGTACGAGAGGATCCAGGGGGATATCTTCGATTACCTGCTGGCGGTGTTGCCGGAGTTTGGGTTGAGTTTGTATCAGCAGCCTAGTGGTAGCGATATGCGCTCAGGGCTGGCGGCGCGGGTCGAGCGGATGAGCGAGGCCTAAAAAGCGCTCCCCCTGTGGATGCGGCGGTTCGGCGCCCCGAATTGCCCCGCGAAAGGGCCGCAAAGCGGCCCTCTGCAATGAAAAGCCGTATCCGATAACCAATGGAAGCTCAAACTCTTGGGTTTCCACCTAAAAGCCGCATAGCAACTCGCGCCTCCCTGCCAGTACTTCGCTTGCGCAACGCGTAGCCGCACTTATCGGTTGCCCATTTAAACCGCAAATAATCTGCATGCTGAGCGATCGTGTGCCGAACCATTTGAGCAAGTCCTATGTCAACGACAGAGCCGCGTACAGATAGGGGCGCGCTGGCCTACAGTGCAGAAAGTGCTTTGGACTGATGGGCATCAGACGGCTGCTTTATCAGCCCTGCGCGCGTCCAGTAACTGCCCATCGCGCTCCCCCTTGTTTTTAGAGACTGCGTCCATGGAACACTCAAGCTGCGCCGCTTCGCACGACCGTGCCCTTGACTGGCTGAACTTCTTCCTGGCTGACGTGCGTGACGGACTCGGCCCCTACCTCGCCATCTACCTACTTGCCGTGCACCAGTGGCAGCCGGCGAGCATTGGCCTGGTGATGAGCCTGGCAGGCATTGCTGCACTGGTGGCGCAAACTCCAGCGGGAGCCTTGATTGACCGCACGACAGCCAAACACGCGGTGGTCGTGACCGCCGCCGTGCTGGTGACCGGCAGCTGCCTGCTGCTGCCGTGGATTTCGTCGTTCGCCGGGGTGGCCTTGACCCAGACGATCGGTGCCATAGCAGGCTCGCTGTTCGCTCCGGCGATTGCCGCCATCTCGCTGGGCATCACAGGCCCCAAGGCCTTTACGCGAAGGGTGGGTCGCAACGAGACGTTCAACCATGCGGGCAATGCCTGCTCAGCATTGCTGGCCGGTGGCTTGGCGTATCTGTTCGGCCCGGTGGTGGTGTTCTATCTCATGGCGGTCATGACCGTAGCCAGCATTGTGGCGATGTGGCGTGTGCCAGCAGCCGCCATCGACCACCAGGTGGCTCGCGGCCTTGTCCATGGTCCGGGTTGTGCTGAAAACCTTGCCAGGTTCAGGGTCCTCCTGCACAACCGCACGCTCTTGGTATTCGCTGTGTGCTGCGCTTTATTCCACTTGGCCAACGCGGCGATGCTGCCGCTGGTGAGCCAGAAGCTATCGCAAGTCGACCTGCGCTTGGCCACGCCACTCACATCCGCCTGCATCGTCGCAGCGCAGTTGGTGATGGTGCCGATGGCGCTGCTCGTGGGGGCAAAGGCCGAGACCTGGGGGCGCAGGCCGTTCCTTCTGGCCGGCTTTTTCATCCTACCGCTACGCGGAGCCCTGTACGTTGCGTCCGACAATCCCTTCTGGCTGGTTGGCGTGCAATTGCTCGATGGAATCGGCGCAGGCATCTTCGGAGCATTGTTCCCGATCGTGATCAAGGACTTGACCGAAGGCACCGGGCGCTTCAATTTCAGCCTTGGCGCGCTGACGGCGGTGTTCGGACTGGGCGCTGCGCTCAGCCCTGGGATTGCCGGGCTGGTTGTTCAAGCAGCCGGCTACGATGCGGCATTCCTGACCTTGGCCGGCATTGCCGCGGTCGCCTTCGCAATAGTGCTGATGGCGCTGCCGGAGACTCACCCGCGCGTCGCACCATCGCCCCTGCCTACCCCTGCCGGAAACTAGACGCCTCATGCCTTACAGCGAAAATGCCTCGATCATCTGGACGGTAGCCGCTCTGGCAACCTGCGGTGTCATCCTGCGCCCATGGCGGATCCCGGAATACGTCTGGGCCATGGGCGGTGCGCTGCTACTGACAGGCCTGGGCCTGATCACACCGCGCAGCGCTCTGGCGGCAGTGGCCGAAGGCGGCGACGTGTACCTCTTCCTGATCGGCATGATGGTACTGGCCGAGCTTGCACGCCAGGAGGGGCTGTTCGACTGGCTGGCCCGCTACGCGGTCCGCCACGCCCGAGGTTCGGGGCAAAGACTGTTCGACCTGGTATTTCTGGTGGGTACGCTGGTCACCGTGTTCCTGTCCAACGATGCAACGGCGGTGGTGTTGACTCCCGCGGTGTATGCGGCGTGCAAGGCTGCCAAGGCCGAGCCTTTGCCCTACCTGTTGATCTGCGCCTTCATCGCCAACGCCGCCAGTTTCGTGCTGCCGATTTCCAACCCGGCCAACCTGGTAGTCTTCGGCAGCCAGATGCCCCCGCTACTGGAGTGGCTGAGGCAGTTCAGCTTGCCATCGCTTGCGGCAATCGCTGTGACCTATCTGGTGCTGCGCCTGACCCAACGCCGGCAGATCCGCCAACCGCTGACCCTGAATGTGGATAACCAGCCACTGTCTCTGGGTGCCCGTCTATGCGCAGTGGGCATCGTGCTCACGGCAATTCTGCTGCTGGGGGCCTCAGCGCTGGACCGGGCACTAGGCCTGCCGACCTTCTGTGCCGGCGTGGCAACCACAGCACTGATCCACTTACGCCAGCGGCGTAGCCCGATGCCGGTGCTACGCCATGTGGCGTGGGGTGTGCTGCCGTTGGTGGCGGGCTTGTTCATACTGGTCGAAGCTGTCGCCCAGACCGGCCTGATAGTGCAGCTTGCCCAGGGGCTGGCTGCTCTGGCCGCAGACTCGACGATCAGGGCCAGTTGGGTGGGAGGCGTGGGCGTGGCCATCGCCAGCAACCTGATGAACAACTTGCCGACTGGACTGATAGCCGGGTCCATGGGGTCGCTGGTGGCCCTGCCGCAGCAGGTGACCGCTGCGCTGCTGATCGGCGTCGACCTGGGGCCGAACCTGTCGATTACCGGATCACTGGCCACCCTTTTGTGGTTGGTGGCGATCCGTCGCGAAGGGGCGCATGTCAGCGCCTGGAACTTTTTGCGTCTAGGGGTGCTGGTGATGCCGCCTGCACTTGCAGCAGCACTGCTGGCGCTTTGGGTGTGAGTCAGTGCGTACGTGCTCCCAGTCCTGCATGGTTCGCCAGATGCAGACCAGCGCCGTGGGTGTGCCGCTGGAGATATACTGCTTTACCCGCACCGTAAGCGTCTGGGGAAGGCACATCGCGATGCGCTAAGCTTTAGTCCTTTAGTGTTGAGGTCTCAGCATGGAATGTCACGTTCGTCCTGCCACGAGCAGAGATGCAGTAGCGATAAGCCGCGTAGTTATTGCCGCCCTGCGTGAGTCAAATTCACAGGACTATCCGCCTGATGTGATCGCTCAGGTTGAGCAAAGCTTTTCCCCTGAAGCCATCACCACACAGCTTAAGAAGCGTAAGGTCTTCGTAGCCTTGTTGGGCGAAAACATTATTGGCACTGCCGGTCTCGACGGTGATGTGGTCAGAAGTGTTTTCGTTGACCCGGCTCACCAAAAAGGCGGTATCGGGCGGCATCTGATGGATGTCATTCATACAACTGCTGCCAGCGCAGGAGTTGGAGCTGTACGTGTGCCATCGTCGATTACAGCTGAAAGATTTTATGCCGCATTGGGTTATCAAAAAATCCGCGACGAGTTTCATGGGGCGGAGCGCACCATCGTTATGGAGAAGCGGCTGTAGGATTAGCCCAGACTATTTACCCCACTTATGCGGCAACAAATCAGTGATCTCACTGGCCCGCTGCGTGGGCAGCCGCGTCAGCTATGTACTTCTATATTCCCGGCGATTTGTGTGTGCTGTTCCAGCGGCGGCCCACGTCTCGTGACCAATCGTACACGTGCCTTGAGCCGCAGCCCTTCAGGATGACCGCAAGCGATGAGGCGTCCTATACGTCCCATCAAGCGCTGAATGTCCTTCTGCATCTCCAGCGGGGGACCACCGACCCAGTCGCGAGCGCTGTCTTCTAACTGCTTGACCGCGGTGCGGATGGCCATTCGTTCCTTCTTGGGCAGACTAGGTGAAGAGCCATCAACAACCAAGCCAGTGATTGTCACCGCATCCACTTTGTCACCCGAGATTAGGGCCTGGCCGCGTTTCCGCACATGAAGTTTGCTCCGTTTGGGCCGGCACCCTTTCTGGCCCAGCATCCATGTCACGGAGCCGATGACTAAAGTAGCTACCTCTTGTGGCATGTCAGTCTTACTGGACACCGTGATGTCATCAGCAAAGCGGGAATACCTGAGGCCTTTAGCATTAAAGCGTTCGGCCAAGGCCGGTTCGATGTCCCAAAAGACAAGGTTGGCGAGGTAACTGCTAGTGCTTGCACCCTGTGGAACCTGACCCTCTCGGGTAACCAAGTCGGCTAATAGTTCGGAAACCTCATCAGAAAAGCCAAGTAACTTCGAAAAAACCTGGCGTACATGCGCCACGGTGATAGACGGGAAAAAATCGGCAATGTCCTGCAGGATGATAGATTTTGATCCTGCGTGAACGCGGGCATTCGCGTAGATGCTTCTGGGAGCGTGAACATCCTTGATCCCTCCTTGCAGATAGCATGGATAGGAAATCTTGCTGAGGATTCGATCGACAATTTTGCGCTGGATGGTCTTCAGAGGCTCGTGAGCATCGTAGGTATGACGCGGCGTCTTCCCATCTTTTTTGGTTTGGGGGACATACCGGTAAAGGCGGGAGCCTCTCTTGGCGAGCGCGATCAGACGCTCCGTAGGTTCACCCAACGCTCGGGCCAAAGCGCTAACGCTATAAATTGGGCTATGTGGATAATGCAGAGCGTCCATGTGCAAGGTTCCGAATAGAGGCCTGTCCGGATGAACAAACCTCTGAAAATTCGAATGATGTGGTTTGTTGCGTCATAGGATGTTCTCAACGTACGGCAGTATCACAGTGCTGAAATAATCCACAGCTTCACAAGCCTTTTCCCACAACCAGCAATAGTAAGGGATTCGCCTGATGTGCTTGGCCGCTGCTCGCGCTTTGGCCTTGATCTCAGCTAGTCGCCCTGGCTTCACTGGTTCGGGTGAGACCGTGTTGATGACGCGTGCATCTTCATTGTTGTGCATGGATTGACGAGCCTTGCGGCGCGCCAGTTTCTTTAAATTACGCATGACTTAGGTTCCCAACGACAGGCCGAATTTGCCCCGCCGCCAAGCATTCCGGGCCGAAAGGAACGCTGAAGATGCAACTACAAACCACAGTTCTGCTTATCAATTCCTTGATAAGCCGTCCGCCGCTATACCACCACCTTCGCTCCGCCGTAATGCAACACCTTGGGACACCTTAAGATTCACCACTGGGATGAGTCTTGGGATTACCGTTAGGCGCTACGCACCAGGGTTTGAGGGCAGCGGCAACAACATGTGCCGCGAAGATAGCCGAGGAGAACACCAAGGCGACCAGTTTCCCAGTCAACAACTGCAAGCCCGAATTCAAGTCATATTTAAAGAGCACCTGGATGGTCACATCCAGCAAGTACATATTTACCAAAACAAGCGAAGCGACTGCAAGCTTAATTTGTGATCAAAAACATAGGAAGCACCAGCCAATATTCTGGCAGCAGAAAAGTCAAAAAATCATCACTCTCAGCGCCTAGAACTCCAGGCCCTTGGTCGCGTCAAGTTCAAGATCATAGCGGTGAGTGAATCGCCCCAGCTTTGGTAGACACTTGATGACTACTATTGGCCGATTGCTGCCTCGGTTGCACGCGAGAGGCTAAAACGGAATGTGTTGGATGAGCATTATGACAACCAGCAAAAACCCGCAATACTTCACGATCTGCGCACGCCTACTCGACAATCCGGAAGATGCGCTAACAGGTAATACCGGCGGGGACTGCTAGGGTCTGTATGAAAAGCCTTGAGACGAAGGTCAGGCAAGGCAAAAACAGCCGAGGAAGCGGAGTTTACGGGTTGTAAATGAGCATTCCGAGGCTGTTTTCAACGCAACATCACCGAGTATCAAGGTTTTTCATACAGAGCCTGGGTATGCAATAGGCGCTACGAGGTGGAAATGGAATGCACAGAGCCGCGCGACTACGTACGCCAAGAATACGAGGCAAGAGTTCAACCTGGCTGGATCGATCCGTTCAAGCCGTAACTCGGAAGCTGCATTACGACTGCTTTGGGTCGAAAAACAGCAGCTACCCATCCAAAGCGATCGCTCGCCTCCAAGCCAATCTTTGTTGACCATAGACTCTCTAAATCCCCCACATCATGCGCAGGCCCTGTAGAAGCGGGCTTGCCCCGCGATCACCGGCATAGCCGGTGCCAGCCACCGCGATGCTGCCATCGCGGGACCAGTCGCAGCGGCGAACCGCCGCCCCCACAACCCACTCAACTCCAGGTCCGGTACACCCGCCTTTACCGACGCATCCCAAGCTCCGCATCGTCCATCAATGCCTTGGCCAATGCACTCAGGTAATACGAAGCCCAGACCAGCTGTGGGTTCTCATCCATCACCCCACTCAAGGTCATGTCACGCACATACCCCATCAACTCCGATGCCTGCTCACGCGCACGCTCGCAGGGGATGCCCGGCTCGATGCAAAACAGCGGCTGGGTCAGGCCCTTGCCTTGGTAGAACCGTGTTTTGCCGACGGTGGTGTTCAGTGTGGTGTCGTTTCTATCCATCTCTTCATCTCCCTGAAAACCTCGATGCTCGCTGAACAACTCTGTTGTGAAAGTGGCGGTTCGGCGCTCCGACTTGCCTGCGAAGAGGCCAGCCCCGCCACATCCCATTCAACTCAGTGAGCCGTCTGCGGCTCTGCCGGCATCTGAATCTGTATCAAAGCCGACTCCAGCAAAATCCTCAGCGCTTCCATTTCATGAATGGCAGCCATTATCAGGAGCGAGACGGGTGACTTAGGTTGGAGGAGGACCGCTTGATGAGCCACGGGTTGTGCGCAGAGTGCGTACTCGGTGGCTTGGATGATGGTGTCTTCGAGGGAGTGATTGTTGTGAGGTGGGTCGGGAACAACTTTCAGCATGACTACGTCCTTTCAAAGATGCGGTCACCTGCCTACTGTCAAACAGAAGGGTGGCAGCTGTACGTGGGTTGACAGACCGGCGGACATAGCAAGTTCCGGCGCACGCAAGCGTGCCCGCACGTACAGCCGCCATAAAGGGAAGCTGCAAGCCATGTACCATCACAGCCTGTCAAAGCTGTGTCGTTGATGTGCAACGACGCGCCGAGACTAGAGCGCTGCCCAGGGGGCCGCAACGGAAAAAAGGCGGTAGGAGTATCTTTGGGAAATGGACTACACGAAAGACGCATTTTCTGAATTTCGAACAATCAAACACGCTCTTGAAGAAGCCCAAAGCCTCAGCCAAACACCGCCCCCCCACATTCCCCCGCTGTCAATCGACTTACGATGCGGATCACCCACTGAATCCCTGTCTTACCAATTTGTAACAAACCTCCTGACGCCATTAAGATCGCGTCTTCCCCCCACCAGGAATCTCCAGGCAATGGACATGCGTCGCCTTTTAACTCTCTCCTGCAGCAAAGCACTACTCCCCCTGTTCCTCGGCCTGTGCTCCGCTAATGCACTGGCCAGCAGCCTCAGCGAAAGCCTGGTCTCGTGTGAGCCGTCTTTCTTCAAGCAGCTGTATTCCCAGCGCGCCGATCTGGGTAAGACCGTCAAGCTGGCCCGCAATGATCAGCGCGGCCTGGCCTGGCTGCCAGTGCAGGATCGCCGCGACTTCGACACCGCGTTCCAGCACTTCAGCCCCGCTGTCGACGACCAGGGCCTGCGCCTGACCAGCTACTACGACCGGGTCATGGACCTCGGCGAGCAAGGCACCTACTACTTCTGGGGCTTCGAAATCGATGCCAGTCGCGAGCAGGTCATGGCCAAGTTGCCGCGTGCGCAATGGCAGGAAGCCGGCGAGTACTTCATTTCCAGGCCGCAGATCAAAGCGGATGCCAATTCCCCCTGGCAGGACAACCCTGCGGCGGCCTCGGGCATCGCCCCGGCAGCGGGTTCTGCGGAGAAGCTCCTGATGCTCAGCGTTGAGGACGGCAAGACCCGCCTGCTCTGCTCGTTGCAGGGCAGCGTAGATGAACGTTTGTTGCAGCAGGAACGTCCGGACATCGCGCAAGGGGCCACACGATGAAACGCCTCACATACCTGGCCGCGGTATTGCTGCTGGGCGGCTGCGCCCACGGCGCTGCACCGCACAAGGCCATGGCCGAAGCGCCAGTCAAGCCACCTGCCGGCATGTTCAAACTGCTGGAGGACGCGGAACTGGCAACCTACTTCGACGCCCGTTCCGTCGCGCTGTACCAGGGCAATCCGCAGTTGCGTCAGTTCTACCTGATCAACAATTACCTCGGACCCGCCGCCTCCGGCGATAAGTCGCCAGAGATCCGAAGTTCGCAGGTGGTCCGGGTGATCAACTGCGAGCAGGACCAAACGGCGCAGTTCGGCCGGGTGTATTTCTCTCTGCCCTTTGCCCAAGGGCAGGAAGTGGCGCGCAAGAACGATATTGCGCAGTGGAAGCCGTTGCAGCGGCAGTCGCTGATCGGGAATCTGCGCGATTCGGTATGCAAGATCGATGCGACGCATCTGCGAGCGGGTAAGGCGCAGTAACTGGGCCGATACGTGAGCAGCCTGGTGTACGCGGCAATACAAGGCGCCCCGAGGGGCGCCTTCTTCATGTCTGTCAGCCCGCCACACCCAGCAGGTACATGAGCCCGGTCAGGGTCAGCAGCGAAGCCACCGTAGACAGCAGGATGGTGCGCGAAATGAGCCCCGCCTCACGGTTGTAGTACTCAGCCAACATAAATGGCCCGGTCCCGGTCGGCAGCGCCGCCAGCAGCACCGCCGAGGTCGCCCACATGGTCGGCAGACTGAACACCTTGAAGGCCAGCACCCAGGTCAGCGCCGGTTGCCCGACCAGCTTGAGCCCCACCAGCGGCCAGGGGCTGGCCTGCGCGCCGCTGCGTTTCTGCGCCAGGAATGCGCCCAGCGACACCAGCGCGCAAGGCGTGGTGGCCAGGGCGAGCATGTCGAGAAAATGCATCACAGGCTCCGCCAGGCCCAGGCCGGACATGGCCCAGGCGGCGCCGGCCAGTGGCGAAATCACCAGCGGGTTCTTCGCCAGCGCATTGCCCACCAGCATTACAGCACGGCCGATCTGGCGTTCTTCCTGCAGGCCGATCTCGATCAGGGTCAGGGAAATCGCGAACACCAGGCAGACCACGATCAGCGACGAGATCAGCGCCGGTTGCAGCCCCGGCTGGCCAAACAGCAACAGGCACAGCGGGATGCCGATGTAGCCGGTGTTGGCATAGCCTGCGCTCAGGCCATCGATGCTCGAAGCCACCAGGCTGTGGCCGCTGAACAGGCGCCAAGCGAGAGTGATGAAGAACATTGCAAGGGCGCCAGCACCGAAGGCGACAATGAAGCCGGGATGCCAGATTTCGCTCCAGGTCGCGGTGGCGGTCACCTTGAACAGCAGCGCCGGCAGACACAGCCAGACCACCATGCGATTGATTTCGGCGGCGGCCTGCTCGCCGAGCTTGCCAGTCTTGCGGCACAGGTAGCCGACCAGGATCAGGGCGAAGATCGGCGCGACGATGACCAGGATGGTATGCATGCGCGCCTCAGGCCTTACCGGCCAGCGCGGGGGTGCGACGGTCGCCCAGCCGGCTCAGCCACACCGAGGCGAGGATCACCGCACCGCCGATGAACAACCGCCCCAACGGCTCGTGCTGGTTCCAGATCAGCAGGTTGAGCAGCAGGCCCACCGGCACATGCAGGTTGTTCATCACCGCCAGGGTGCCGCCGGAAACCAGACAGGCGCCCTTGTTCCACCAATACAACCCCAGTGCGGTCGGGCACAGGCCGAGGAACAACAGCACCAGCCATTGCACGTCGGTGCTCGGCAGGTGCTGGGCGTTGCCGAACAGCAGGAAGGCCGGCAGCACGACGATCAGCGCGCCCAGGTAGAAGTAGCCAAAGCGCTTGTAGTGCGGCAGGTCGCTGGGGTGGCGGGCGATCAGGTGGCGGTACAGGACCTGCCCGGCGGCGTAGGTGAAGTTGGCCAGTTGCAGGAGCAGGAAGCCCATGAAGAACTCGCCGCTGATGCTGTCGAAGCGGATCACCGCTGCGCCGGCCACCGCGACCAGCGCCGCAAGCAGCGCCCAAGGGTTGAAGCGGCGGTTCAGTGCATCTTCGATGAGGGTGACGTGCAGCGGGGTGAGGATGGTGAACAGCAGCACTTCAGGCACGGTGAGCACGCGAAAGCTCAGGTACAGGCAGACATAGGTGATGCCGTACTGCAGCGCGCCGATCAGCACCATCGAGCGCATGAAGCGCGGCTCGACCTGGCGCCAGAGGGTCAGCGGCAGGAACAGCAGCCCTGCCAGCAGCACCCGCGCCAGCACGGCGAAATAGCTGTCGACATGGCCGGCCAGGTATTCGCCGATCAGGCTGAAGGAAAACGCCTGGATCAGCGCGACGATAATCAGGTAGCCCATGGTTGCCTCTCGTGGATCAAGGCGGCGACCTTAGCGGGTAGGGGGTGGTCTGGGCAACCGGGAGGAGGATGAAGATGCGGCGGTGGATGGCACCGGCTGTGCCGGTGATCGCGGGACAAGCCCGCTCCCACAACTCACATCCATGAGTGCCACCGCTTTTGTAGGAGCGGGCTTGCCCGCGAACACCGGCGAAGCCGGTGCCATCCACCGCGGCGCCCTTTTCGCGGGCAAGTCGGAGCGCCGAACCGCCCACAAATCTTGCCTGTCAGCGCTGCGCGTCGAACTCGGCCATCAGCACCTCGACCAGCTGCGCGGCCGGCAGGGCGCGCGCCCGGTGGGCGCCGGTACCGGCCCATTGTGCGGCGAAGTCGCTGCAGCCCTGGGCAGTCGCCACGCTATTGAGTGCCTTGTTGGCATCGTAGGCGCGGGGATAATCCGGCACGCCCGCAGCACTCTTCACCTCGAACGCCCGGTTGACCATACCCCGCGCAGGCCGTCCGGAAATTGCGCTGGTGATCTGCGTCTGCCGCGCCCGTGGCCCGCTCAGCGCCTCACGGTAGGCCGCGTTGGCCGACGATTCCGGGCACAGCAAGAACGCTGTACCCAACTGCGCCGCACAGGCGCCCTGCGCGAACACCTTGGCGATGTCTGTGCCATCCATGATTCCGCCAGCTGCGATGATCGGCAGTCGAACCTGCTCGGCCAACAGGCGCACCAACTCCAGCGTGCTCGATTCGTCGTCATGCTCAGGATCGAATATCCCGCGATGACCACCCGCCTCGTAACCCTGGGCGATCAGTGCATCGACCCCTGCTTGCTGCACTTGCAGCGCCTCGTCCACGCAGGTCACGCAGGCCAGTAGCACGATACCGGCCGCCTTCAGCGCCTCGATGAACGACTGCGGCGGCAGGCCAAAATGAAAACTCACCACTGCCGGTTTTTCTTCCAGCAGCATCTGCAGCATCTCGGGGTCTTCGACGAACGAGCGATAGATTTCCCGCAGGCCCTTCGGCGGCTGGGCCTGGAACTCGGCAAAGCGCGCTTCGAGCGCCTGCAGCCAGGCGTCCTCGCGCACGTCATCTCGCAGCGCCGGGCGGTGGCAGAACAGATTGACGTTGAACGGTTGTTGGGTCAGCGCGAAGGTTTCGCGTATGTACTGGCGAGCCTGCTCGACCGAGCTCGCGCCGATCGCGATCGACCCCAAACCACCCGCATTCGATACCGCCGCCGCCAGCGCTGGCGTAGAAACGCCCGCCATGGGCGCCTGGATGATGGGGAAACGTACGTTCAGCAAAGCCTGGATGTCAGTGGTCATGGAGGTTGCTCATCATGGGTTGCTCATGGCGGGTGCGCATGTCCGTTGGCGGGGAGCGAGCCCAGAGTTGACCTTAAGCGCACCCATGAATTTTCACAAATGATGATAAATGATGAATTCCATCACTGATCGTGAACCAGCAGTCTGGCCCGGTCGCCTCCAAGCCACTGGAAAACCGATCATGAAATGATGCATAAACACCCCATCAATCATCATCAGTGATAGGTAGACCCCATGGAAATGCGCCAGTTGAAGATCTTCTGCGCCGTGGCCGAGCTGGGCAGTTTCACCGCGGCTGCGGTCAGGATCAACACCGTGCAGTCCAACGTGACCATGCGCATCAAGGAGCTCGAGGCGGAACTCAAGCGCGAGCTGTTCATCCGCAGAAAATCCGGCGTCGTGCTCACGGTCGCGGGCGAGACGTTTCTCGGGTATGCCCGGCGCATCCTGCAACTGACCGAAGAAAGCCGCAGCGCCCTGCTCGATACCGGTGTACCCAACGGCCCGCTGCGCCTGGGCTCGATGGAGACCACTGCCGCCATTCGCCTGCCGAAGATCCTCACCCGCTACCGCGAGCAGCATCCCGATGTGCAACTGTCGTTGCTCACCGGCACCACTGCCGAACTGATCAAGGCCATCGAGTCCCACCGGATCGATGGCGCTTTCGTCGGAGGGTTTCACCAGAATCCGATGCTTGCCCAGCAAGAGGTGTTCAGCGAGGAACTGGTGCTGGTCAGCAGCGACCAGTTCGATTCGCTCGACACCTTGATGGCGCGAATGCCCTCGCAGACAGTGCTGGTGTTTCGCAGCGGCTGCTTCTACCGATCGACGCTGGAGAACTGGTTCTATCGGATGGGCCTGGTGCCCAACCAGATGATGGAAATGGGCAGCCTGGATGGCATCCTTACCTGCGTCTCGGCCGGAATGGGCGTGACTCTGTTGCCCAGGTCGGTGACGCAGAACTGCAGCGTGCGCCATGCGATTCGCTGCCATGAACTACCCGCGGAATTCTCCCGCGTGTCCACGGTGTTCATCCGTCGCCAGGATTCGTTGCCGACCTCGGCGATGAGCGCCTTCATGGAGCTGGCGCAGCAGCGCAGGGACGCGGCGGACCTGCACTGAGCCTGGCGCAAAAAAAAGCCCGGCCATTCGCATGACCGGGCACATACACCCAAAGGAGCAACAGGTGTCAGGGTTGGGAATTCGTGGACGCCTCGCGCCTCAAGCCACTGCGGCGAGCTTCGCCTTGGCCTGGTTCAGCCCCTTCTCGTGGAAGTCGCCGCTCATGTTCAGGCCCTCGGCGTGAATGAAGTTCACCTCGTGGATCCCGATGAAGGCCATCACCTGGCGCAGGTAGGGTTCCTGGTGATCGCTGGCAGCGCCGGCGTGGATACCGCCGCGGGCAGTCAGGACGATCGCACGCTTGCCGTTGAGCAGCCCCTGCGGGCCGGTCGGGGTGTACTTGAAGGTGATGCCGGCACGCAGCACATGGTCGAGCCAGGCCTTGAGTGTGCTGGGGATGGCGAAGTTGTACATGGGCGCCGCCATCACCAGCACATCGGCGGCCAGCAACTCATCGGTCAGCTCGTTGGAACGGGCCAGCGCATCCATTTCAGCCGCGCTGCGCTGCTCTTCAGGCTTCATCCAGCCGCCGAGCAGGTTGGCGTCCAGGTGCGGCACCGGGTTGACCGCCAGGTCGCGTACCTTGATCTCGTCGGCAGGATGCGCCGCTTGCCACTGCTGGATGAAGTCACGGGTCAGTTGACGGGAAACGGAATCCTGTTGGCGGGCGCTGCTTTCGATGATCAGTACGCGGGACATGGGGTGCCTCCATCGGCAAATAGGGTTGCGATTCGATGGAGGTGAGATTAAGACTTGACCTATCGATAAAAAAGCGTAAAAAGTGGGTTCAATCTATCGATTAATTGGTTTTATTCCGGTTTGCAGCTCAGGTCGATGCGCAGCTTGATGATCTGCCGGTTGAACTTGGCCGTCACATCCACGCTCTTGCCGGCCGGCACATTGACCCGACGCACCCTCGGCGCTTCGGGGCCATTGCGCATGGTGACCTTGCAGGCAGCCGGCACCTGCCCGTAGTTGTTCAGGCTGATGCTGCCGATGTCATAGGCGGTGTCGTACGCGGTGTAGTCGAGCTTGACCCCTTCGATCTCCTTCTGCACATCGATGGGATAGGCCATGGCGCTCAGGGGCAGGGACGTCAGCAGTACCGCAAACCATTTCTTCATTTCGCGCTCTCCTTATGATGAGCGCAGCTTAGGACAACAGGAGCCGAAGATGAAAGCGCCGCGCGTGACCCTGGATCAGTGGCGAACCCTGCAGGCGGTGGTCGATCACGGCGGCTTCGCCCAGGCCGCCGAAGCCCTGCATCGCTCGCAGTCCTCGGTGAGCTACACCGTGGCGCGCATGCAGGAGCAACTGGGCGTGCCGCTGCTACGCATCGACGGGCGCAAGGCGGTACTGACCGAGGCCGGCAGCGTGCTGCTGCGTCGCTCGCGGCACCTGGTCAAACAGGCCAGCCAGCTCGAAGACCTGGCTCACCACATGGAACAGGGCTGGGAGGCCGAAGTGCGCCTGGTGGTCGACGCCGCCTACCCCAGCGCCCGGCTGGTGCGCGCACTGAGCGCGTTCATGCCGCAGAGCCGCGGCTGCCGTGTGCGCCTGCGTGAAGAAGTGCTGTCCGGGGTCGAGGAAGTACTGCACGAAGGCATCGCCGACCTTGCCATCAGCAGCTTCAACATTCCCGGCTACCTGGGCGCCGAGCTGAGCGCGGTGGAGTTCGTCGCCGTCGCCCACCCCGAGCACAGCCTGCATCGCCTGGGCCGAGAGATCACGTTCCAGGACCTGGAAAGCCAGTTGCAGGTGGTGATCCGCGACTCCGGCCGCAGCCAACCACGCGACGTCGGCTGGCTGGGTGCCGAACAGCGCTGGACCGTCGGCAGCCTGGGCACCGCGGCGACCTTCGTCGGCAGCGGCCTGGGCTTTGCCTGGCTGCCCCGGCACATGATCGAACGCGAACTGCGCGAGGGCCTGCTAAAGCCTCTGCCGCTCGATCAGGGTGGCAGTCGACACCCGCTGTTCTACCTTTACTCGAGCAAGGAAAAGACCTTGGGTCCGGCCACGCAGATCCTCATCGAGCTGCTGCGCAATTTCGACACCGCGCCACTGGACGTGCCCTTCGCAGCCCCCCCGCAAGCCTGAGAGGACCGCGCCCATGGCCTGTTTCGAACGTGACGGATGCCTGCTGCACTATGAGGAACATGGCCAGGGCGAGCCTCTGGTACTGCTGCACGGGCTCGGTTCGAGCAGCCAGGACTGGGAGCTGCAGGTCCCGGAGCTGAGCCGTCACTATCGGGTGATCCTGATGGACATTCGCGGCCACGGCCAGTCGGCCAAACCTCGCCACGGCTACCAGATCAAGACCTTCAGCGAAGACTTGCTGGCCTTGCTCGACCATCTGGACACCGGCCCGGTGCACTTTGTGGGCTTGTCCATGGGCGGCATGGTCGGTTTCCAGTTTGCCGTCGACCATCCGCACAGGCTGCGCAGCCTGTGCATCGTCAACAGCGCCCCCGAGGTCAAGCGCCACAACCTCGAACACTGGATCTGGTGGGCCAAGCGCTGGAGCCTGGCACGCCTGCTCAGCGTCGAGACGGTCGGCCAGGGCCTGGCCGCGCGGCTGTTCCCCAAACCCGAGCAAGGCGAACTGCGCCGCAAGATGGCCGAGCGCTGGGCGCGCAACGACAAGCGCGCTTACCTCAAGAGCTTCGACGCCATCGTCGACTGGGGTGTGCAGGAACGCATCGGGCAGATCCCGTGTCCGACACTGGTGATCGCCGCCGACCACGATTACACCCCGATACAACAGAAAGCGCGCTACGTTGCCCTGATGCCCCATGCGACACTGGCGGTCATCGAGGATTCGCGGCACGCTACGCCCCTGGACCAACCCGAGGTCTTCAACCAGACCCTGCTGCGTTTCCTCGCAGCCGCATCCACCTCTCAAGGATCATTGAGCCCATGCTGAAGAAACTCCTGCTGACCGCCTGCTCGTTCGCCTTCGCTGCCAGCGTCATGGCGTCCGACAAGACCCCTCACGTGCTGCTGACTACCAGCTTCGGCGATGTCGAGATCGAACTGAACGCCGAAAAAGCCCCCATCAGTACGAAGAACTTCCTGGAGTACGTCGACAGCGGTTTCTATAACAATACGATCTTCCACCGCGTGATCCCGGGCTTCATGGTCCAGGGCGGCGGCTTCACCGACCAGATGGTACAGAAGAGCACCAAGGATCCAATTCGCAACGAAGCCAGCAACGGCCTGCAGAACACGCGCGGCACGCTGTCGATGGCCCGCACCTCGGATCCGAATTCGGCCACCAGCCAGTTCTTCATCAACGTGGCCGACAACGACTTCCTCAACCCTGGTCGTGACCGCGGCTACGCCGTGTTCGGCAAGGTGACCAAGGGCATGGAGGTGGTCGACCAGATCGTCAACTCCCCCACCACCGTCAAGAAAGGCATGCGCGATGTACCGGCCGATCCGGTCTACATCAAGTCGGCCAAACGTATCGATTGATCGCGGGTCTCACAGGATGTGACGCCGCCCGCGAGCGGGATCAACAGGAGTTTCCATGCTGTACCGTCGCTTCGAACAACTGATCGACATCTTCCGTGAGGCGCCCAGCGAGGCGCCGCCGAGCACGGTCTGGCCGTTCTACCTGTACTACTTGCGCCAGGTCTGGCCGAGCTTTCTCGCCTTGCTGGTGGTCGGCCTGATCGCCTCGCTGATCGAGGTGGCCTTGTTCAGCTACCTGAGCCGGATCATCGACCTGGCCCAGGGCACGCCCAACGTCAACTTCTTCAGTGAGCACAGCGGCGAGCTGATCTGGATGCTGGTGGTGGTCCTGTTGCTGCGGCCGGTGTTCTTCGGCCTGCACGACCTGCTGGTGCACCAGACCATCAACCCGGGGATGACCAGCCTGATCCGCTGGCAGAACCACACCTATGTGCTCAAGCAGAGCCTGAACTTCTTCCAGAGCGACTTCGCCGGGCGCATCGCCCAGCGCATCATGCAGACCGGCAACTCGCTGCGCGACTCGGCGGTGCAGGCGGTGGATGCGCTGTGGCACGTGCTGATCTACGCGATCAGCTCGCTGGTGCTGTTTGCCGAGGCCGACTGGCGCCTGATGATTCCGCTGCTGGTCTGGATCGTCGGCTATATCGCCGCGCTCTACTACTTCGTGCCGCGGGTCAAGGAACGCTCGGTGGTGTCCTCGGACGCACGTTCCAAACTGATGGGGCGGATCGTCGATGGCTACACCAACATCGCCACCCTCAAGCTGTTCGCCCACACGGACTACGAACAGCAGTACGCCCGCGAGGCGATCAGCGAACAGACCGAGAAGACGCAACTGGCCTCACGCGTCATCACCAGTATGGATGTGGTGATCACCACCCTCAACGGCCTGCTGGTGGTCGCCACCACCGGCCTTGCCCTGTGGCTCTGGAGCCAGTCGCTGATCAGCGTCGGCGCCATTGCCCTGGCCACGGGCCTGGTGATCCGTATCGTCAACATGTCCGGCTGGATCATGTGGGTGGTCAATGGCATCTTCGAAAACATCGGCATGGTCCAGGATGGCCTGCAGACCATTGCCCAGCCGGTCTCGGTCACCGACACACCCAATGCCCCGGCATTGAAGGTCAGCCGTGGCGGCGTACGTTTCGACGATGTCGACTTCCACTACGGCAAGGGTGGCAAGGTCATCGATGGGCTGAACCTGGATATTCGCCCGGGCGAGAAGATCGGCCTGATCGGCCCGTCCGGTGCGGGCAAGTCCACGCTCGTCAACCTGCTGCTGCGCCTGTACGACGTGCAGGGCGGGCGCATCCTCATCGATGGCCAGGATATCGCCCAGGTCAACCAGGCCAGCCTGCGTGCGCAGATCGGCATGATCACCCAGGACACCTCGCTGCTGCACCGCTCGATCCGCGACAACCTGCTGTATGGCCGACCGGACGCGAGCGACGAGGAAGTCTGGGAGGCCGTGCGCCGCGCCCGGGCCGACGAGTTCATCCCGCAGTTGTCCGACGCCCAGGGCCGCACCGGCTTCGACGCCCATGTAGGCGAGCGCGGGGTCAAGCTCTCCGGCGGCCAGCGCCAGCGCATCGCCATTGCCCGCGTGCTGTTGAAGAATGCGCCGATCCTGATCATGGATGAAGCGACCTCGGCGCTGGACTCGGAAGTCGAGGCAGCGATCCAGGAGAGCCTGGAAACCCTGATGCAGGGCAAGACCGTGATCGCCATCGCCCACCGCCTGTCGACCATCGCCCGGATGGACCGTCTGGTAGTGCTGGAGAAGGGGCGTATCGTCGAAAGCGGCAGCCACGCCGAGCTGCTGGCCCAGCAAGGGCTGTATGCGCGGTTGTGGCATCACCAGACCGGCGGGTTCGTCGGGGTGGATTGAGGGGTTCTAACCGGCCAGGTAGCGCGTTGCACTGACGGACAGCGCGCTACCTGTGGGAGCGGGCTTGCCCCGCGATAGTGCCGGCACAGACCCCACTCAACCCCGCCTATACGGCAGCATCTCCCTTGCCTGCTCGGCATACGCCCTCACCCCGTCTCGCTCCTGAGCCAGAAACTCATCCACCGCCCGCCGCAGCCCAGCATGGCGCAAGTAGTGCCACGAACGCGTCAGCACCGGCTCGAACCCGCGGATCAGCTTGTGCTCCCCCTGGGCACCGGCGTCGAACCGCTGCAGCCCCTCGGCAATCGCGTAGTCCATGCCCTGGTAGAAGCAGGTCTCGAAATGCAGGCGGTCGAATTCGTCCAGGCAGCCCCAGTAGCGACCGTAGAAACTGTCGCCCCCGACCAGGCTCAAGGCCATGGCCACGTCGCGGCCGTTCTGCCGTGCGACCACCACCCGCAGCGCCTCGGGCATGCGCTCGGCCAGCAGGCTGAAGAACTCACGGGTCAGGTAGGGCGCACGTCGTCGCACCGCATAGGTGTTGGCATAGCAGCGGTAGACGAAATCCCAGCGCGCCTGGTCCAGCTCATCGCCGCGCAGCCACTGGAAGTCGATGCCCTGTCCGGTCACCTGCTCGCGCTCCTTGCGCATCTGCTTGCGCTTGCGCGAGCTGAGGGTGTCGAGAAAGTCCTGAAAATCCCGATAACCACGGTTGCGCCAGTGGAACTGGCAGCCCAGGCGCTCCATCCAGCCCGGCTGGCCGAGCATCTGCTCGTCCAGGCTGCTGTCGGTGAAGTTGATGTGCGCACCGGACAGTTCACCCTTGACCAGGTACTCCGGCAATGCCTGCAGCAACAGCAGGGCGTCGGCAGGGTCTGCGCTCAGCAGGCGCGGCCCACTGACCGGGCTGAACGGCACCGCCCCGAGCAGCTTGGGGTAATAGGCGATACCCGCACGCTCACAGGCATCGGCCCAGCCGTGGTCGAACACGTACTCACCGAACGAATGCCATTTGCGGTACGCCGGCAGCAACGCCCGCACCTCGCCATCACGCTCCAGCACCAGGTGCTCGGCGGCCCAGCCGGTCTGGCGGCTGACGCTGCCACTGTCCTCCAGCGCGCTGAGGAAGGCATGGCGCAGAAACGGCTGGCCGGCGGGCACGAGCGCGTCCCAGGACAGTGCCGGAAGGTCACGCAGGTGGGCAAGACTGTAGAGGCTGGTCACGACTTCGGCTCCCTGAACACAGGTCGCCAGTATCGCCAAAGGCGCCGGTTCGCTCAAATGACGACGACCGTTCTTATAACCAAGTGAGTAATTACTTAACAGCAGTGCCACTAAATAGACATTATTCTGTAATCCCCCCTCGCAATACTTGCGCCTGTTTTTCGGATGCCGAGAACCTGTCTAGTCAGGCCTTTTCCGGAGACATGCCAACTTGGGGGTGGGCGCACACAAGCCTCCCCACACTTTTCCAATAGGGAGAACCTTATGCGTCTTGTTTCTACACTTACCGGAGTTAGCCTCACCGGCATGATGCTGGCCCTGAGCGCCCCGGCCAGTGCTGCAGTCGACGCCAAGCTGCTCGAAATGCTCCGCGCCAACGGCTCGATCAACCAGGCGCAGTACAGCGAACTGCAGGCCGATCTGGCAAAAGAAACCAAGGAAAAGGCCGACCAGAAGGCACAGTCCGAACGCCTGAGCTCCTTCGAACAGAAAGTGGCATGGGCCGCCAAGACCCAGATCAAGGGTGACGTGCGCCTGCGTTACGAAGACGTCAACGTCGACAACCCACGCAGCGGCAGCGGCAACCAGGACCGCGAACGCGTCCGTGCCCGCGTCGGCTTCTACAGCGAAATCAACCCGCAGGTTGACGCTGGCGTGCGTATCGCCACCGGCAGCAGCGCCGATGGCCGCTCGACCAACCAGAGTCTGGACAACTACTTCGAGAAGAAATCGCTGTGGGTCGACCTGGCCTACCTCGACTGGCACCCGACCGCCATCCCGAACCTGCACCTGATCGGCGGCAAGATGCAGCAGCCTTGGGTGAGCATGGGCGACATCATCTGGGATAGTGACCTGAACCCGGAAGGTGTGGCTGTTACCTACAAGACCAACCTGGGCGGCGCCGAGCTGTTCGGCAGCGCCGGTCAGTACACCCTCAAGGACAACGTCGACGGCGACGGCGTGCAGTTCAAGCACGACGCCCAGCTGTACCACGGCCAGTTGGGTGCCCGCTTCGCACCGGCTGACACCCTCAAGGTCACCGTTGGCGGCAGCATCTACGGCTACGACAACGACAAGGAATCTGCCGCCCTGCGTCAGTTCGGCAACACCACCAACGAATTCAACCTGGTGGAAGGCTTCGGTCAGATCGACTTCACCGGCTTCGCCATCCCGCTGGCAGCCTACGGTCAGTACGTGAAGAACACCGAAAGCACCGACGGCGAAGACAAGGCCTGGCTGGCTGGTGTGAAGACCAAGCTCGGCGCCTGGAGCCTGGACTACAACTACCGCGACGTGCAGCGCAACGCTGTGGTCAGCGCCTTCACCGACTCCGACTTCGGCAACGGCTTCACCGGTAACCGTGGTCACAAGTTCAAGGTCGGTTACGAAATCGACAAGAACTTCGCTGTCGGCGCGGCTTACCTGATGGCCAAGACCGACCGTTCGCAGCTGCCGAACACCGACGCGGACGTCGACACTCTGCAGGTCGACCTGGAAGCCAAGTTCTAAAAGAACGCTCCCCTGCGTAGCTCAGCGGGAAGTGCCGACCCCATCCGGCGCTTCCCGCTTTTTTTCGTCTGCTGAAAATACAACGGCCTTTTCGCGGGCAAGTCGCAGCGGCGAACCGCCGCTCCCACAGGTACACAACAGCTTGAGGGCAGTGGTGTATCTGTGGGAGCGGCGGTTCGCCGCTGCGACTTGCCCGCGAAAAGGCCGCCGCCGTTATCAGCGCTTGCGCAGAATCACACTGCCAATCGAATACCCCGCCCCGAACGAACTCAGCACCGCCAGCGAACCCTCGGCCAGGTCATCCTGGTACAGGTGGAAGGCAATCACCGAGCCGGCCGAACTGGTATTGGCATAACGGTCGAGAATCACCGGTGCCTCCTGCTCGCTCACCTCACGCCCCAGCAGTTTCTTGACGATCAGGTGGTTCATGCTCAGGTTGGCCTGGTGCAGCCAGAAGCGCTTGACGTCGGACGGCTGCAGGTCGTTCTCGGCCAAGTGCTTGCCGATCAACTCGGCGACCATCGGGCAGACTTCCTTGAACACCTTGCGCCCTTCCTGCACGAACAGCTTGTCGCGGGTGCCTTCACCCTCCTCCGCCGCACGATTGAGGAAGCCGAAGTTGTTGCGGATGTTGTTGGAGAACGAGGTCAGCAGCTTGGTGCTGACGATGTCGAACTGATGCTTCGAGGTGGCCTTGTCGGCGCGCTCGAGCAACACGGCAGTAGCGGCATCACCAAAGATGAAGTGGCTGTCGCGGTCACGGAAGTTCAGGTGCCCGGTGCAGATCTCCGGGTTGACCATCAGGATCGCCCGGGCCTGGCCGAGCTGGATGCTGTTGGCGGCGTTCTGGATGCCGAAGGTGGCCGAGGAGCAGGCCACGTTCATGTCGAAGCCGAAGCCCTGGATACCCAAGGCCTGCTGCACTTCGATGGCAATCGCAGGATAGGCGCGCTGCAGGTTGGAACAGGCGACGATCACCCCGTCGACGTCGGCAGCGGTACGACCGGCACGCTCCAGTGCCTGGCGGGCGGCGGCCACGGCCATTTCGCAAAGAATGGAGTACTCGTCGTTGGAGCGCTCCGGCAGGCGTGGCTTCATGCGCTGCGGGTCGAGGATGCCGGCCTTGTCCATGACGAAGCGGCTCTTGATGCCCGACGCCTTTTCGATGAACGCCGCGTCGGAGAGCGGCGCCGGCTCGACCTCGCCACGCTCGATGGCGGCGGCGTTGTCTGCGTTGAACTGTTGCGACCAGGTGTTGAAGGATTCCACCAGTTCTTCGTTGGAGATGCTCTGGGCCGGGGTATACAGGCCGGTGCCGCTGATCACGACGTTATGCACGGTCGTTCCTCTGGTCTGTGGCCTGCGCCTGTCGGGCGTTGGCCGGGATGGGCTGTGATTAATGGCACTTTAGTGCCAACTTGAGATCGTCAGCGAGGGCTGCGCCCTCGATCGCGGGGCAAGCCCGCTCCCACAAAGTGAGAGCGCGGTTGTCATGCGATGGGCCGCAACGCGGCCCAAATTGCACCAATATTGCCACAATTCAGGGAATTTAGGCTTCCACCAAACTCCACTGCTTGCTTAATCGCTTATCGGAAACCGCCACTTTCGTCCCCAACTGCTGCGCGAACAGCGACACCCGGTACTCCTCCAGCAACCAGCGATACAGGGTCAGCTCGGCGTCACGCTTGCCCTCCTGGGCATGCTTGTCGGCGCGGGTCTTGTACTGTGTCCACAGGTTGCCCAGCTCGCCGCTCCAGACCCGGTCCTTCTGCACCTGCGAGCCCAGCTTCTCCAAACGTAGCTCGATGGCCTTCAGGTAGCGCGGCAGTTCCTTGAACCACTGCGCCGGCGTCTCGCGCACGAAGCCTGGGTAGACCAGGTTGCCCAGTTGCTGCTTGATATCGTTCAGCGCCACGGCCTGGCTCAGGTCGATCTTGCCCTTGAAGCGCTTCTGCAGGCCATGCCACAGCTTGAGCACTTCCAGGGTCTGGCGTGCCAGCCGCTCGGCATGCTCGGCCCAGTCGCCACGCTTGCGTTCGGCGAGCGAGGCCAGCGCAGCACCATCACGCGGCAGCGGCATCTCCCCTTCGAGCACACAGCTGTCGAGGCTGGCCAGCAGGATGTCCTCGACCAGCGACTCGACACGGCCCAACTCGCGGTACAACAGCCCCAGCTCGGTCAGCCCCGGCAACTTGCCGCGCAGGAACTTGGCAGGCTCGGCCAGCTGTTGCAGCAACAAGCGCTGCAGCGCGCGGCGGTGCTGGAATTCGGCTTCGGCCTGGGTCGAGAAACGCCCCTCGCGCACCGCGCCGTTGTCTTCCACCAGTGCCGGGTAGACCGTCAGCGACAGGCCGGCAATCTTCTGCTGGGCAGTCTGCGCCACCTGGGCGAAGGCCTTGGCCTGCACCGGCTGTTCGGTCTTCTCGCTACGTGGCAACGCCAGGGCGGCCTGGCTGGCGGCGGCGAAACGCGCGGTCAGCTCAGCCAGGTCGCGGCCTTCGCCGAGGAACTTGCCCTGGCCGTCGACCACCTCGATGTTCATGCGCAGGTGCCCTTCGACCTGGCCGGCCGATTCGGCCCACGCCTCGTCGGACACCCGCGCCCCGGTCATGCGCAACAGCTCCTGGCCCAGGGCCTGCGGCAAGGCACCTTGGCCGAAGCTCATGCGCGACAATGCCGCCTTGACGAAGTCCGGCACCGGCACGAAGTTCTTGCGCAAGGCCTTGGGCAGGTTGCGCACCAGGGCCACGCACTTGGCCTCCAGCAATCCCGGCACCAGCCACTCCAGGCGTTCGCCCGGCAGGTTCGGCAGCAGGGGCGCAGGCACCCGCACGGTGACACCGTCACGCGGGTGATTGGGTTCGAAGTGATAGCTCAGCGGCAGGCGCAGGTCGCCCACCTGCAGGTGGTCCGGGTACTGCGCGGCGGTGACTTCGCTGGCCTCACGAGCGAGCACGTCCTCTTCGCGCATGATCAGCAGGTTGGCGTCCTTCTGGCTGTTCATCCGGTACCAGCTGTCGAAGGTCGCGGTCTGGTGGATCTCTTCGGGCAGGCGCGCCTCGTAGAACGCGTACAGTGTCTCTTCGTCGGCCAGGATGTCACGACGGCGGGCCTTGGCTTCCAGCTCGTCGAGCTGCTCGAGCAGGCGCTTGTTGGCCGACAGGCACTTGGCCCTGGACTGGATCTCGCCACCGACCAGCCCCTCGCGGATGAACAGCTCGCGCGAGGTCACCGGATCGATCGGACCGAAGTGCACCGGGCGACGACCGACCAGGATCAAGCCATAAAGCGTGATCTGCTCATAGGCGACCACCTGACCGCGCTTCTTCTCCCAGTGCGGCTCGAAATGGTTCTTCTTGATCAGATGCCCGGCCAGCGGCTCGATCCAGTCCGGCTCGATCTTGGCGACCATGCGCGCATACAGCTTGGTGGTTTCCACCAGCTCGGCGGCCATCACCCACTGCGGGCGCTTGCGGCCGATGCCAGACGAGGGGTGCACCCAGAAGCGCCGCTGACGCGCGCCCTGGTAATCACCCTCTTCGGTCTTGTGGCCGATCTGGCTGAGCAGACCACTGAGGATCGCCTTGTGCATCCGCTGGTAGTCGGAGGCTTCCTTGTTCACCGCCAACTGCAGGTCGCGGCAGATCAGCGACAGCTGGCGGTGCGCATCACGCCACTCGCGCAGGCGCAGGTAGTTGAGGAACTGCTTGCGGCACCAGTTGCGCAGCGGGTTGGCGGTCAACGCCTGGCGCTGTTCCTCGAACCCGCGCCACAGGTTGACCAGCGCGGCGAAGTCCGAATCGACATCCTTCCACTGCGCGTGCGCCTGGTCAGCGGCCTGCTGGCGCTCTGGCGGTCGCTCGCGCGGGTCCTGCACCGACAGCGCACTGGCGACGATCAGCACTTCCTGCAGGCTGCCCTGGCGTGCACCTTCGAGCAGCATGCGGCCCAGCCGCGGGTCGATCGGCAGGCGCGCCAACTGGCGGCCCAGCGGCGTGAGCTGGTTCTCGCGGTTGACCGCCGAGAGCTCCTGCAACAGGTTGAAGCCGTCGCTGATGGCCTTGCCATCCGGCGGTTCGATGAACGGAAACGCGTCGATCTCGCCCAGGCGCAGGTGCAGCATCTGCAGGATCACCGCCGCCAGGTTGGTGCGCAGGATCTCAGGGTCGGTGAAGGCCGGGCGGCCGTTGAAATCATCCTCGCTGTAGAGACGGATGCAGATCCCCGGCTCGACCCGCCCGCAACGGCCTTTACGCTGGTTGGCGCTGGCCTGCGACACCGCCTCGATGGGCAGGCGCTGGACCTTGGCGCGGTAGCTGTAGCGGCTGATGCGCGCGGTGCCGCTGTCGATCACGTAGCGGATGCCCGGCACGGTCAGCGAGGTTTCGGCGACGTTGGTCGCCAGTACCACGCGCCGGCCACTGTGGGACTGGAAGATCTTCTGCTGCTCGGCCGGGGTCAGGCGCGCGTACAGCGGCAGGATTTCGGTGTGGCGCAGTTGTGCCTTGCGCAGGATTTCGGCGGCATCGCGAATCTCGCGCTCGCCGGGCAGGAACACCAGCACATCGCCCGGGCCCTTGCCCTGGCTGCGCTCGTGCTGGGCGATTTCATCCAGCGTGGCGAGGATCGCCTGATCGACGGTGAGGTCATCCTCGACTTGGTTACCCTCCTCGTCCTGCTCGCTGGTCAGCGGGCGGTACCAGGTGTCCACCGGGTAGGTGCGGCCGGACACCTCGATGATCGGCGCGCCATCGAAGTGCTTGGAGAAGCGCTCCAGGTCGATGGTCGCCGAGGTGATGATCAGCTTGAGGTCAGGGCGCCGGTGCAGCAGGGTCTTGAGGTAGCCGAGCAGGAAGTCGATGTTCAGGCTGCGCTCGTGGGCTTCGTCGACGATGATCGTGTCGTAGCGCTCGAGGAAGCGGTCGTGCTGGGTTTCGGCCAGCAGGATACCGTCGGTCATCAGCTTGACCAGGGTGTTCGAGTCACTCTGGTCCTCGAAACGCACCTGGTAACCGACGAGCGCCCCAAGCGGTGTGCCGAGCTCCTCGGCAACCCGCGCCGCCACACTGCGCGCGGCGATCCGGCGTGGCTGGGTATGGGCGATCAGGCCATGACTGCCGCGGCCCAGTTCCAGGCAGATCTTCGGCAACTGGGTGGTCTTGCCCGAGCCGGTTTCGCCGGCGATCACCAGCACCTGGTGCTCTGCCAGGGCCTTCTTGATCTCGTCGCGCTTGGCGGCGATGGGCAGGTTGTCGTCGTAGCGGATGCTCGGCACGCTCTGCTGGCGCGCGGTGACCTGGGCACAGGACGCCTGGACCTTCTCCACCCACTGCGCCAGCTTGCCCTCGTCGGGGCGCTTGCGCAGCTCGTGCAGTTGCCGCCGCAGGCGATGGCGGTCGGCGATCATGGCGTGGTCGAGGTTTTGCAGCAGTTTGTCGATGGCGTGGTCAGTCATGGGGCTTTCTGATGATGCAGGTGAGCCTGCTTTTGCATGATCGGCATTCGTGGGGATGGGCGATTGTCGCAGATTTGTGGGTTCTCTGCTGCCTGTACCGGCCCCTTCGCGGGCAAGCCCGCTCCTACGCAAGAGCAGCCCGTGCAGGAGTGGGTCTATGCCGCGACAGAGCCGAGCGGATCAACACAATGTTTAGCCAAAACCGATCTGAACATCACCACTCACCACTTTAATCAACCTTACCCATCATGTGAGTATCCAGGGCATGATTCCCGACCCGATCACCGCGCCCCCGCTGTCATGCCCTTCGCTGCCGAAGGCCAGGGCCCGCGCCGGTGAAAATCCGCTGGTCCACATCATCCTCGCCTTCTGGGCCCTGTGGCACTGCCGCCATGCTCGCCCGCCGGATACCTCGCTCGCTGTCCATTGACGCCTACCGCAGCCCTGCGGCTGCCTGAATCCGTCCGACACACCGCGTCAACCCGCGGTGGTCTTGTGCGCCCCTGAACGACAGGGGCGCGAGCGAGCCTCCATGCACTTTGCCAACCCCGAGCAAGCCCGCGGCTTTCTGGCCGAAAACCCTGATATCGACCTGATCGAACTGTTCATCCTCGACGCCAACGGCGTGCCGCGCGGCAAGCTGCTGCACCGTGACGAGCTGATGGCGGTGTATGAAAGCGGCCGGCCGCTGCCCAGCACCATCCTTGGCCTGACCCTCAATGGCGACGATGTGGAAAACTCGGGCCTGGTCTGGGATGTCGGCGACATCGACTGTCGCGCCTATCCCCTGGATGGCAGCCTGGTGCGCCTGCCCTGGCGCCGGGTGCCGACCGCCGCGGTGCAGGTCAGCATGCACCCCAGCGAAGGCCTGCCCGCCAGCATTGCCGACCCACGCCATGTCCTGCTGCGCACCATCGAGGCCCTGAAGGCCGACGGTTATCACCCGGTGATGGCCTGCGAGCTGGAGTTCTACCTGCTCGACCAGCAGCGCGATGCCCAGGGCCGCCCGCAACCGGCGCTCGACAGCGACGGCGGCCGGCCACGCAGCACACAGGTCTACGGCCTGCGTGAACTGGAACAGATCGAACCCTTCCTCGCCGACCTGTATGCCGCCTGCAAGGCCCAGGGCATTCCGGCGCGCACGGCGATTTCCGAATACGCACCCGGCCAGGTGGAAATCACCCTGGAGCACGGCGATGCGCTGGCAGCGATGGACCAGGCCGTGCGCTACAAGCGCCTGGTCAAGGGCGTGGCCCACGCCCACGGCATGCAGGCCTGCTTCATGGCCAAGCCCTTCGCGCAGATTGCCGGCACCGGCATGCACATGCACCTGAGCCTGGCTGACAGCGAAGGCCGCAACCTGTTCGCCAGCGAGGATCCGGCCGGCACGCCGCTGCTGCGCCAAGCTGTGGCCGGCATGCTGCGCCACCTGCGCGATTCGCTGCTGCTGTTCTGCCCCAACGCCAACTCGTTCCGCCGCTTCCAGGCCAACAGCTATGCGCCGCTGGCGCCGACCTGGGGCGTCGACAACCGCACCGTGAGCCTGCGCGTGCCCGGCGGCCCTGCCCCCAGCCGGCACATCGAGCACCGTATCTGCGGCGCCGATGCCAACCCTTATCTGGCTGCCGCGGCCATTCTCGCCGCCACGCACCAAGGCATTCGCGAACAACTGGACCCCGGTGCGCCGGTCGAGGGCAACGGCTATGCCCAGGCCACCGAGCACCTGCCCACCGACTGGCTCACCGCCCTCGATGCACTGGAGCACTCGGCCTGGGCGCGCGAAGCGCTGGGCGATGCCTTCCTCGGGGTATACCTGAAAGTCAAACGCGCCGAATACCGCCAGTTCATGGCCGAAGTCAGCGAACAGGACTGGCGCTGGTACCTGCACCAGGCCTGAGCCCTACCCTATTCAGAACAAGGAACACCCCATGAACGCAGCACTGAACAACGGCCCGGCCCAGCGCGCACCGTCCTACTACAGCGCCACCCTCAACGACAGGACCGAGTACCCGACGCTCAAGGGCACCGAGCAGGTAGACGTGGCGATCATCGGTGGCGGCTTCACCGGTGTCGCCACCGCCGTGGAGCTGGCCGAGCGCGGCCTGAAGGTCGCCATCGTCGAGACCAATCGCATCGGCTGGGGCGCCAGCGGGCGCAATGGTGGCCAGGTGACTGGCAGCCTGTCCGGCGACGAGGCCATGCGCACGCAGATGCGTGACCGGCTCGGCAGCGAGGTGGATGATTTCATCTGGCACCTGCGCTGGCGCGGGCACCAGATCATCGAGCAGCGCGTGGCGCGCTACGGCATCCAGTGCGATCTCAAGCGCGGCCACCTGCATGCCGCGATGAAGCCGTCGCATATGGAGGAACTGCGCGCCTTCGAAGCCGAGGCCCAGCGCCGTGGGATGGGCGACCAGGTACAGCTGCTCGACCGCCAGGGCATCTCGCGCCACCTGCAGAGCCCGCTATATCTCGGGGCGCTGAAGAACACGCGCAACCTGCACCTGCATCCACTCAACCTGTGCCTGGGCGAGGCGCGGGCTGCGCACAGCCTCGGCGCGCTGATCTTCGAGAATTCAGAAGTGCTGGATATCGTCCACGGCCCGCGCCCGGCGGTGGTCACTGCCAACGGCCGGATCGAGGCGCGCCAGGTATTGCTGGCGGGCGATGTGTACCACAAGCTCGAACAGCGCCAGCTCAAGGGCAAGATTTTCCCGGCCATGGGCGGCATCGTGACCACCGCGCCCCTGGGCGAGCTGGCCGAGCAGATCAACCCCGAGGACCTGGCGGTGTACGACTGTCGCTTCGTGCTCGACTACTACCGCCTGACCGCCGACAAGCGCCTGCTGTTCGGAGGTGGCGCCAACTATTCGGGGCGTGATTCGCGGGACATCGAGGCCGAGCTGCGCCCTTGCATCGAGCGCACCTTCCCGGCGCTCAAGGGCGTGCCGATCGAGTTCAAGTGGAGCTGCGCCATGGGCATCGTGGTCAACCGCATCCCGCAGCTGGGCAAGCTGTCGGACAATGTCTGGTACTGCCAGGGTTACTCCGGGCATGGCATCGCGACCAGCCACATCATGGGCGAGATCATGGCCGAGGCGTTGACCGGGACGCTGGAGAAGTTCGACACCTTTGCCGCGTGCAAGCACATCAAGGTGCCGATGGGGGATTTGCTGGGCAATCCGCTGCTGTCGGTGGGGATGTGGTACTACCAGATGCTGGAAAAGTTGCGCTGAAACCAAAACCGGCCCGTTCTTGCAGGAGCGGGCCGGTGTGAATCAGGCGATCTTCTTCAGCCCAAGCTTCTTCATTTCTTCGTCGCGCAGCTCACGACGCAGGATCTTGCCGACGTTGGTGGTCGGCAGGGCATCGCGGAACTCGATGAAACGCGGCACCTTGTAGCCGGTGACGTTGGCACGCATGTGCTCCATCACCTGCTCCTTGGTCAGCGTGACACCCGGCTTGGCGACGATGAACATCTTGATCACCTCGCCCGACTTCTCGTCAGGCACGCCGATCGCGGCACATTGCAGCACGCCCGGCAGGGAAACCAGCACGTCCTCCAGCTCGTTGGGGTACACGTTGAAGCCCGAGACCAGGATCATGTCCTTCTTGCGGTCGACGATGCGCATGTAGCCGTCGGGCTGAATCACCGCGATGTCACCGGTCTTCAGCCAGCCTTCGCTGTCGAGGATCTCGGCGGTGGCGTCTTCGCGCTGCCAGTAGCCCTTCATCACCTGCGGGCCCTTGATGCACAGCTCACCGACTTCTCCCAGCGGCAGTTCCTGGCCGCTGTCGTCGATGACCTTGCACAGGGTGGACGGCACCGGAATGCCGATGGTGCCGATCTGGTTGGCTTCGGACGGGTTGACCGCCGCCACCGGGCTGGTCTCGGTCATGCCATAGCCTTCGCAGATGGCGCAGCCGGTGACCGCCTTCCAGCGTTCGGCCACGCTCAGTTGCAGGGCCATGCCGCCAGAAAGCGTGACCTTCAGCGCCGAGAAGTCCAGGCTGCGGAAGGTTTCGTTGTTGCACAGGGCGACGAACAGGGTGTTCAGCCCGACGAAGCCGCTGAACTTCCACTTGCCCAGTTCCTTGACCATCGCCGGCAGGTCGCGCGGGTTGCTGATCAGCACGTTGTGGTTACCGATCAGCATCATCGCCATGCAATGGAAGGTGAACGCGTAGATGTGGTACAGCGGCAGCGGCGTGATGATGATCTCGGAGCCTTCCTGCAGGTTCGAGCCCATCAGCGCGCGGCATTGCAGCATGTTGGAGACCAGGTTGCGGTGGGTCAGCATCGCGCCCTTGGCCACACCCGTAGTGCCGCCGGTGTATTGCAGCACAGCCACGTCATTGGCTTGCGGGCTGGCCTCGATGACCGGCTGGCCACGGCCCTTGGCCAGTGCATCGTTGAAGCGCACGGCCTGGGGCAGGCTGTAGGCCGGCACCATCTTCTTCACATACTTGATGACGCTGTTGATCAGCACGCGCTTGAGCGGCGGCAGCAGGTCGGCCACTTCGGTAACGATGACGTGCTTGACCTGGGTCTTGGGCAGGACCTTCTCGACCAAGTGCGCCATGTTGGCCAGGCACACCACGGCCTTGGCACCGGAATCGGTGAACTGATGCTCCAGCTCACGCGCGGTATACAGCGGGTTGGTGTTGACCACGACCAGGCCGGCGCGCATGGCACCGAACACGGCGACGGGATATTGCAGTACATTGGGCAGTTGCACGGCGATGCGATCGCCGGGCTTGAGGTCGGTGTGCTGTTGCAGCCAGGCCGCGAAAGCGCCGGACAGGGTGTACAGCTCGCCGTAGGTAAGGGTCTTGCCGAGGTTGCTGAACGCCGGTTTGTCGGCGAAGCGCTGGCAGGATTGCTTCAGTACGGCCTGGATGTTGGGGAATTCGTCAGGATTGATTTCCGCCGTAATTCCGGCTGGGTATTTATCCTTCCAAAAATGTTCGATCATGGAAGCCCACTCCTTTAGCAACAGCGAATTCTTCACGCGTCGATGCGTTTATTATTGATATGAGATGAAGGGATTCATTGCAAACCGCATCATCTGAAAGCGCGCCGAGAGTAACAGCTTTGCCTGGGGTCGCCTAGAGGGCTTCGCAAGCCTTAAGAGTCACCAAAGTGACTCAATGAACTCTATGAGTCATTTCTAGAGTATTTAATCAAAATGTCGCATTGCGGTGCGTGCGGCAGCCGACTCGGTCGCTGTAGGAGCGGGCTTGTCCCGCGATCGGGCGCGAAGCGGCCGCAAGCCAGGCAGTCGAGATCGTCCTGATAAATCTCGGTGCCAGGTTCTACGGCCGCTTCGCGCCCGATCGCGGGACAAGTCGGGACGCCGAACCGCCGCTCCCACAGGGGATTGGGCTGGACTTTAAATTCTGAGCAAGACAATTGCTCCCACAGATGCGCTGGATTTCAGGCGATGTCGCGCAACTCCCGACGCAGGATCTTGCCTACCGGCGTCATGGGCAGTGAATCGCGCAGCACGATGTGCTTGGGCACCTTGTAGCCGGTGAAGTTGGCCTTGCAGAAGGTCTTGAGCTCCTCGACGCTGACACCGCCCGCCCGAGGAACCACGAACAGTTTTACCGCTTCGCCGGAGCGTTCGTCGGGCACGCCGATCACCGCGCAACTGGCCACCTGCGGGTGGCCCATGACCACGTCCTCGATCTCGTTGGGATACACGTTGAAGCCCGAGACGATGATCATGTCCTTCTTGCGATCGACGATGCGGGTGAAGCCGTCCGGGTCGATCACCGCGATGTCGCCGGTCTTGAACCAGCCGTCGGCATCCAGCGCCTGGGCTGTCGCCTCCGGCTGCTGCCAATAGCCCTTCATGACCTGCGGCCCCTTGATGCACAGCTCGCCGCGTTCGCCCAGCGGCATTTCGTTGCCGTCGTCGTCGATGACCTTGAATGCAGTCCCGACCACCGGGATGCCCACCGTACCCAGCCGCGCCAGTTGCCCGTAGGGGTTGGTGCTGGCCACCGGGGAGGTTTCGGTCAGGCCGTAACCCTCGACGATGCGACAGCCAGTCAGGCTCTCCCAGCGCTCGGCGGTGGCCTTGACCAACGCCGTGCCGCCCGAGTTGGTGACCTTCAGCGCCGAGAAATCCAGCGACTTGAAGCCCGGGTTGTCCATCAACGCGACGAACAGTGTGTTCAGGCCCAGCAGCGCCGAGAAGCGCCACTTGCCCAGCTCCTTGATGAAGCCCGGAATGTCGCGCGGATTGGTGATAAGTACGTTGTGATTGCCCGTGACCATCATGCACATGCAGTTCGCAGTGAAGGCATAGATGTGATACAGCGGCAGCGGTGCGATCATCACCTCCTGCCCTTCCTTGATCAGCGGCTGGCCGTCGGGCCCGTGCTGGGCGAAGCAGGCCAGTACCTGCAGCATGTTGGCGACCAGGTTGCCGTGGGTGAGCATCGCGCCCTTGGCCAGCCCCGTGGTGCCGCCGGTGTATTGCAATACGGCGACATCCTCGAGCGTCTGCACCACCGGCTTGTGCGTGAGCTCACGGCCCTCGCGCAGTACCTGCTTGAACGACACGGCCTGGGGCAGGCGGTAGGCCGGCACCATCTTCTTCAGCTTGTCGACCACCGTGTTGACCAGCCAGCCCTTGGCGGCGGGCAGCAGGTCGCCCATCTTTGCCTCGATCAGGTATTCGATGCCGGTATCGGGCAGCACCGTCTGCACCCGCTGGCCGAACATGTTCAGGTACACCAGCGCACGGGCTCCGGAGTCATTGAACTGGTGGCGCATCTCGCGCTCGGTGTACAGCGGGTTGGTGTTGACCACGATCAACCCGGCGCGCATCGCACCGAATACGGCGATGGGGTATTGCAGGACATTGGGCATCTGCACGGCGATGCGATCACCGGGCTTGAGGTCGGTGTGCTGTTGCAGCCAGGCCGCAAAGGCCGCCGAATGGCGCTCCAGTTCGGCGTAACTGAGGGTGACACCGAGGTTGCTGAACGCCGGCCGGTCGGCGAAGCGTTTGCAGGAACGCTCGAACACCTCGACGACGGATTTGTAAGCAGTGATGTCTATGGTGGAAGGCACGCCCGCCGGGCGCTTGTCATTCCAGAAGTCGGCTTGCATTTATTGTTGTTCCTCAGCCTGAACCGTCCATGACCTGATTGCCCAGCGGCAAAAAGGCGTTCAGCCGACGTTAGCAGGTAAGCCGGAGGTGGCAAATACGCCAAGGGCTGCCATTAACATTGTGAATCTTATTTGTGCCCCTGCTGCAATCCTGGTCATTGTGCATACACTGAGCTCAATCCCGTGCACAAAGGATTTCCCATGCCCCACGACGCCTTCTGGCTACCCGCCAGCGAGCACTGCAGCCTGTACGTCCACCAGTGGCTGCCGCAGACGCCGGTCAAGGCCGTTGTGCTGCTGGCCCATGGCATGGCCGAGCACGCCGGGCGCTACCGGCGCCTGGGCAATGCGCTGAACGATGCCGGCTTTGCCCTGTTCGCCCCTGATCTGCGTGGCCACGGCCGCACCGCGGAGCTCGGTAGCCTCGGTCTGTTCGCCCATCAGCACGGCTGGAACACGGTGGTCAACGACCTGGGCCTGCTCAGCCAGCACATCGGCCAGCAGTTCCCCGGCACGCCGCTGTTCCTGTTCGGCCACAGCATGGGCAGCTACATCGCCCAGGCGTACCTGCTGCACCACAGTGGCAGCCTGCATGGGGCGGTGCTCAGCGGCTCGAACTTCCAGCCGCCTGCGCTCTATCGCGCAGCACGCCTGATCGCCCGCCTGGAGGCCTGGCGCCAGGGGGTGGAGGGCAAGAGCGCGCTGATCGACTGGCTGTCGTTCGGCTCGTTCAACAAGGCCTTCAAACCCAACCGCACGGCGTTCGACTGGCTCAGCCGCGACCCGGCCGAGGTCGACGCCTACATCGACGACCCGCTGTGCGGCTTTCGATGCAGCAACCAGCTGTGGCTCGACCTGCTGCAAGGCCTGGCACAGATCAGCCAACCGCGCCATCTGGCGCAGATCGATCCGAACCTGCCGATGCTGGTGATCGGCGGCGAATGTGATCCGGTCAGCGCCGGCAAGCGTCTCACCCACCTGGCCAACGCCCTGCGCGCGACCGGCAATCGCCATGTACAATTGCGCGTCTACCCGCAGGCACGCCACGAAGTGCTCAACGAAACCAATCATGACGAGGTCACCCACGACATCATTGCCTGGCTGGAACAGGCACTGGCCCTTGGCCGCTCTGCCCGCAGCGAATGATGTGCACCGCCTCGTCCCTCCAAGGAAGCCCTGATGACCCAGGTCACCAACACGCCCTACGAAGCCCTCGAAGTCGGCCAGAAAGCCAGTTATGAAAAATCGGTGGAAGAACGCGACATCCAGCTGTTCGCCGCCATGTCCGGTGACCACAACCCGGTGCACCTGGACGCCGAGTTCGCGGCCAAGAGCATGTTCCGCGAGCGCATCGCCCACGGCATGTTCAGCGGTGCCCTGATCAGCGCCGCGGTCGCCTGCACCTTGCCAGGGCCCGGCACCATCTACCTGGGGCAGAAGATGAGCTTCCAGAAGCCGGTGAAGATTGGCGACACCCTGACCGTACGCCTGGAAATCCTCGAGAAGCTGCCCAAGTTCAAGGTGCGCATCGCCACCAACGTGTACAACCAGAACGACGAACTGGTAGTCGAGGGCGAGGCCGAGATCCTGGCGCCACGCAAGCAGCAGACAGTAGAGCTGGTATCGCCGCCGAACTTTGTCGCCGGCTGATCGAGCAGTATCCTGTCGCGGATCTACCCGCGACAGGGCTCCAACGCCCTCAGGCAGCGCTCGATATGCCGCCGCTCAGGTTCCTGGCGGGCCAGCGCCAGCGCCCTGCCCCACGCCTCCCGAGCCTGCTGCACATGCCCCAGCTGCCCATGTAGCTGAGCCCGGGCCGCATGGGCCAGATGGTAATCGAGCAACTCGCCGCGCCCCAGAATCGCCTCCACCACCGCCAGGCCCGTCGCCGGTCCGTCACGACTGGCCAGCGCCACTGCGCGGTTGAGTTCGATCACAGGTGACGGCCAGTGCCGCTGCAACACGTCATACAGGCCGACGATCTCTGCCCAGTCGGTGTCCTGGGCGCTGGCGGCCTCGGCATGCACCGCAGCAATCGCCGCCTGCACGCTGTAGGGCCCGATATCACGGCTACCCAGCGCATGACGCACCAGGGCGCAGCCTTCCTCGATCTGTGCCTTGTCCCACAGGCTGCGGTCCTGCTGGTCGAGCAGCACCAACTCGCCTTCGCCATCGGTGCGCGCCTGCTGGCGCGAGGCCTGCAACAGCATCAACGCCAGCAGGCCAAACACCTCTGGATCCGGCAGCAATTGCGCCAGCAGCCGCCCCAGGCGAATCGCCTCGTCACACAGGTCGCGCTGCACCAGGTCTTCCCCCGCCGACGCCGAATAGCCTTCGTTGAACACCAGGTAAATCACCCGCAACACACTTTCCAGGCGCTCGGCCAGTTCGCCCATGGCGGGCACCTGGTAGGGAATCCGTGCATCGCGGATCTTGGCCTTGGCCCGCACGATGCGCTGGGCGATGGTCGAGGGCGACTGCAGGAACGCACGGGCGATCTGCTCGGTGGTCAGATCGCACACCTCACGAAGGGTCAAAGGCACCTGGGCATCGGCGGACAACGCCGGGTGACAACAGGTGAAGATCAAGCGCAAGCGGTCGTCAGCGAGCAGTTCCTCCTCGCTCGGATCCTGCGACGGGTCTTCGAGCTGCATGATCAGCGCCGCCTGCGAACGATCGAAACGGGCGCGTCTGCGCAAGGCATCGATGGCCTTGAAGCGCCCGGCCGAGACCAGCCAGGCCCGGGGGTTATCCGGCATGCCGTCGCGCTGCCAACGCTCCACGGCAATGAAGAAGGCATCATGCAGGGCCTCCTCGGCCAGGTCGAAATCACCCAACAGGCGGATCAGGGTCGCCAGGATGCGCCGCGAGTCGCGCCGGTAGATAACCTCGACATGGGTGCGCAGTTCATCACCCGTCATCGTGTTGCGGTCCGCGGCGTCATCTTGGCTGACCTCCCGTCATCAGGGTTGCAGTTCGCGCACCGGCCTCACTTCGACACTGCCGACCCGCGCCGCCGGAATGCCTTTGGCGATGTTCAGTGCCTCGTTGAGGTCACGGGCATCGACCAGGTAGAAGCCGGCCAGTTGCTCCTTGGTTTCGGCGAAGGGCCCGTCGGTCAGGCTCATCTTGCCAGCGCGCATGCGCACCGTAGTGGCGGTCCGCACCGGCTTGAGCGCCTCGGCCGCAAGCATCCGCCCGGAGCCGTGCAGCGACTCGGCGTAAGCCATGCACTCGGCGTCTTCGGGGCTGTCGGGCAGGCTGTGCAGCAGCCCCTCGTCACAATAGACCAGGCACAGGTATTTCATGATCGTCTCCAGCTGACGGGCGGTTCAGGGCTTGAGGTCGAAGCGAGCCTTCTGGGTTTCCATGTCGAACGGTGCCGACCAGTGCTCATGGATCACCTGCCAGCGCCCTGCACTACGACGATAGCCCACCGTGACGCGCATGAAGCCGCACTGGCTTTCATCGTCGGCCGGGCCGCAGCGGTTGAGCCAATGCGCCAGGGCCAGGTCGCCATCGGCCTGGACGTTCAGCTCGGCCACCTCGAAGACCATCGGACCGGTGCAAAAGCCCATGCACATTTCCCAGTGTGCCTGGTAGGCAGCCTTACCCTTGAATTGCAGGGCCTGGATGGCGTCGAAGGCAACGATGTCATCGGCATAGGGCGCGACGATGGCCGGCAGGTCGCGCTCGCGCACAGCCTGGATCCAGCCTTCGATAAGTTGACGGATTTCGGTTTCGGCAGGGGTATTCATGGGGAAGCCTCCAGCAGGTCATCAGTGGGTGGCGCCGGATGTTTGCGGCGCCTTCACTGATGGTCGACTGGGGATGGGAGGAATCGACAACGCTGGAAAACTTTTTGCGGTTTTCCGTTACCGGCCCGTGCCGAAAGACCTTCGCAGGTTCAAGCCCGCGCCGCCTGCTCGAACACTTCGTCGGCCCACTGGTTGAGACTCTTGCCTGCAGCTCGCGCTGCGACACTTGCGGCAGCGTGCACTTCAGGACGAATACGCAGCATCACTTTGCCGGAGGCCGGTTTTTCCGGGGCAATACCCTGTTCGGCACAATCCGCTAGGTAATCTTCCAAGGCTTGAGCGAAAGCCTCGTGTAACGCAGGCACCGAGCTTGCGTGAAAGCTGATGATGTCACGCATCCCCAGCACACGGCCGACGAACAGGTCGTCAGATTCGTCGTAATCGATACGGGCAACATAGCCCTTGTAGCGCATGCAACTCATATCCCAACTACCGCTCGCGGAAAATGCTATCAAATTAAGATAGCACTATTTCCGCCTATGGTGATTCAGGATTCTCCGTTGCGCCCCCCTTACCCAGCCAGCACCTGCGCATAACGCGCCCGGTCCACGTTGGCCCCGCTCAACACCACCGCAACCCTCCTGCCCTGCTGGCGTTCGCGCTCCTGCAACAGTGCGGCCAGCGCTGCGGCGCCCGCGCCTTCGGCGGTGTTGTGGGTGGTTTCGTGGTAGAGGCGCATGGCCTGGGCGATCTCGTCATCGCTCACCCGGACGATGCGCGCAGCATGCTCACGCACCAGGGCGAAAGCGTCCGGGTGCGGCACGCGGCAGGCCATGCCGTCGGCAAAGGTGTCGGCGGTGGCCGTGGTGACGATACGCTCCAGCTCGAAGCTCTGTGCATAGGCATCCGCGGCGCAGGACACCACGCCAACGATCTCGGTCCGCAGCCCCAGCAGGTTACGCGCCTGGATCAGCCCGCAGATGCCAGACCCCATACCGATCGGCACATACACGGTGTCGAGGTCCGACACGGCCTCGAACAGCTCCAACGCATAGGTCGCCACGCCGCGCACCAGCTCCGGGTGGAACGAGGGCACCATCCGGTAGCCGCGCTGTTCGGCCAGCTGGGCGGCGTACTCACGGGCCACGTCGAAATCGACACCGTGCTCGATCAGTTCGGCACCCAGCGCACGCATGGCGGCGTTCTTCTCCCGCGAGTTGCCTTCAGGCACCACGATCACCAGCGGCAAGCCTGCCTGGCGCGCCGCCAGGGCCATGCTCTGGCCGTGATTGCCGCGGGTGGCGGTGACCAGCCCCGCAGGCACATCACCGCTGGCCAGCAGCGAGCGCACATAGACCAGCCCGCCGCGCACCTTGAATGCGCCGGTCGGCGCATGGTTCTCATGCTTGACCCACAGTTGGCAGCCGGCCCGCTCGGCGAGCAACGGCCAGACGCGCTGTGGCGTCGCAGGCACATGCTGGTGAACGAAATCGGCGGCTTCGCGCAGGGCTGTGAGGTCGAACATGGCGATCATCCTTCATCGAGGGCAGTTGCGACGATCCTGAGCGCCGGGCATTGTATGGGTCAAACCTTATATTGCATGGGTAGCAATTTCGTGTGGACCCCGGAACTGATCGACGACGCCCAACCCCGCTACCTGGCACTGGTCGATGCCATCGCCGCCGCCATCGAACGCGGTGAACTCAAGGTAGGGGAACGTCTGCCGCCACAACGGCGCCTGGCCTGGAAGCTGGGGCTCAACCCGAGCACCACCCAGCAGGCTTACCGCGAAGCTGCAGCGCGACATCTGGTGGCTGGCGAAGTCGGGCGAGGTACCTACGTATTGGCGGGTAGCAAGGAAGCAACGCTGTTTCGCCTCAAACAGCACGACCGGCATTCGTCGCTGATCGACCTGTCGACCAACGTGCCGGTGGCCGATCCGCACCCGCACGACCTGCAGCACAGCCTCCAGGCATTGCTGCAGGCGGACGACCTCAGCCTGCTCGATCACTACCTCGATCACCACCAACTGATGCTCGGTCGTCTGCACGGCGCACGCTGGCTGGCCCGGCGCGGGCTGACGCTGGGCGCTGACGACCTGCTGCTGTGCGGCGGCGCCCAGCAAGGGCTGGCCTGTGTGCTGCAGTCGCTGTGCCAGCCCGGCGAGGCGGTCATGGTCGAAGCCCTGACCGCACCAGGGATCAAGGCAGCGTGTCGCCAGTTGCGCCTGCCAGTGCATGGCGTGGCCCTGGATCACCAGGGGCTGCGCCCGGATGAGCTCGACCGGGTGACGCGGGCCAGTGGCGCCAGGGTGCTGGTGACCACGCCGACCCTGCACAATCCCACCGGGGCCTGCATGGACGACAGCCGTCGCCAGGCCGTCGCCGAGGTGGTGAAGCGCCACGGCCTGCGGGTGATCGAAGATGATGTCTATGGCGCACTGAGCGAGCGCCCCCCCTTGTACCCCTTGCTCGACGGCCAGGGGATACTCGTCAGCAGCTTGTCCAAGACGGTCGCGGCGGGGCTGCGCCTGGGCTGGATCGCCGCACCGGCGTCAGTGCTGGAACACATCGACCCGCATGCCCGGGCCACGCACTGGCCGGTGTCACCGCTGAACCTACGCATCGCCTGCCAATGGATCGCCAATGGCACAGCCGCGCGGCGGCTGGCTTGGCAACGGGAGGAAATCGGGGAACGCTGGCGCCTGGCGCGACGTCTGTTCGGTGAGGCGATGCGCGCTCAGGATGAGCCCTCGCCACATGTCTGGGTGACCACCCCAGGGCCTGCTGAAGCACTGGTAGGCGCGTGCCGGGCACGTGGGGTCGAAGTAGTACCAGCCAGTGTCTTCGCGGTGGGTGGCGATGAGGTCAGGGCCGTGCGCATCAGCCTGTCGGCCGCCACCAGCCGCGCGCAGCTCAAGCAGGGGCTGGAGGTCGTGCGCGCGGTACTTGGCGAGCTGGCAGGGAGATAGCACTCACCCCTGCTGGCAACCCTCGCCCATGGCTCGGTACTGAATGGTGTGCACCTGACCTTGATGATCTTCATAGGTCATGGTGGCCGGCACCACCTCGCAGACATCGGGGATGGTCGACAGATTGATCACCCGCTTGATATCCAGGTTCATCGAGTAATCGTACTGCACCGGGGGCTGGGGCTGGGTGGTCTTGGCCTCGTCCGCGAGGGCGAGCGAAGACATCCCGACCAATGCAAGAATGAGTAATGTTTTCATGAGTCTGTGGCCTTGAAAGCAATCACGTTGATCGATTGACTTCTTATGCCGTCACTGGCGCGGAGAAGTTGTCATCGTCGGCGATGACACGAAGCACCGATCCCGCATCGTCGTACTGCAGAAGGGATGAGTGAAATTCTACGCCCGCCACCGAATACTTGAACCCTGCAGTCGGATATTCACCCTTGCCAGATTTGCAACAATCTGCGACAAAGCCCCCCATGACCCTGCCCGAATTCCTCCCGCTCTGCCGCTCGCAACGCCGCCTGCTCGACCACTTCTACCGCCAGCACGGCTCGCGCATGCGCGCCAGTGCAGAGGGGCAACTGTGGGTCGCGCGTAATCAGGTCATGGTGGGTGCATTGAACCTGACGCCCGTCGCCGATGGCCACTGGCTGACCGGCCTGTTCGTGGCGCCACAGTGGCGTGGCCAGGGTGTCGCTGCAGGGCTGGTAGGCGCAGCGCTGGCAGACAGCACAGGCCCGACCTGGCTGTTCTGCCACCCCGACCTGCAAAGCTTCTATGCACGCCAGGCATTCACAACGGCGAGCGCCCTGCCCGCCGAACTGGCCTCGCGGCTGGCCCGCTACCAACGCAGCAAAGCGCTGGTAGCGATGGTGTGCGCTCAGTCGTCGGCAACGTCGAGCCCGGGAAACAGCACATCGGTATAGCCGAAGCGGGCAAAATCCAGGATGCGCGATGGGTAGAGCCGGCCGATGAGGTGATCGCACTCATGCTGCACCACCCGCGCATGAAAGCCATCGGCGAAGCGGTTGATCGGGGCACCCTGGGAGTCGAGGCCCTCATAGCGGATGTGCTTGTAGCGGGGCACGACACCGCGCAAGCCCGGCACTGACAGGCACCCTTCCCAACCGTCCTCGAGCTCGGTGGACATCGGGGTGATCAGCGGGTTGAGCAGGATGGTCTGCGGCACGGGCTCGGCGTCCGGATAGCGCTCGCTGCGCTCGAATCCGAAGATCACCAGCTGCAGGTCGATGCCGATCTGCGGCGCGGCCAGGCCGACGCCACCGACGTGGCGCATGGTCTCGAACATGTCGTCGATCAGTTGCTGCAGCTCTGGGCTGCCGATCATCTGCTCGGGCACAGGCGGTGCGATGCGCAGCAGGCGCTCATCGCCCATCTTGAGGATGTCACGGATCATCAGGGGTTCGGCTCACGGGTCTGGGGTTCGGCATGCGCGGGATGCTCATGGCCGAGCACAGTGATGGTCTCCTTCGGCTGCTCGCCGTCGAAATCCTTCTCGCCGGGGTTCTTGCCTTCAGCCGACATGTGCTCGATCACCGCATTCATCTCGGCGCCCAGCAATAGCACGGCGGCGGAGATATAGAAATACAGCAACAGCACGATGATCGCCCCGATGCTGCCGTACATGGCGTTGTAGTCGGCGAAGGTCTTGACGTAGTAGGCAAAGCCCAATGAGGCGATGATCCACACCACCACCGCCAGCACCGAGCCTGGGGTGATGAAGCGGAATTTCTGCTTCACGTCGGGCATCACGTAGTAGATCAACGCCACCGCCACCATCATCAGGATGATGATCGCCGGCCAACGCAGCACGGTCCAAATGGTGACGATCACCTCCTGCAGGCCGACCTGGGCGGCGATCCACTCCATCACCTGCGGCCCCAGCACCATGAGTGCGGCGGCGGCCAGCAGCATGCCAGCGATGCCGATGGTGTAGAAGATCGACAACGGGATGCGCTTCCACACCGGACGGCCCTCGGGCACATCGTAGGCGGCGTTCATGGCGCTCATCATCAGGCGCACACCGGCCGAGGCCGTCCACAGGGCGATGACGATACCCACCGAGAGCAATCCGCCCTTCGATTGCTGCAGTTGGTCGATCACCGGATTGACTTGTTCGAGTGCCTGGGGCGGCAGCACCAGTTCCGATTGCAGGCGCAACCAGGAGAAGAAGTCGGGCAGGTGCAGGAAACCGATCAGCGCGATCAGAAACAAAATGAAAGGGAACAGCGAGAACAGCATCTGGTAGGCCAGTGCCGAGGCATAGGTGGACATCTCGTCATCGAGGAATTCCTTGACGGTGCGCACCAGCACGCGGTGCAGAGGCAGGCCCTGCAGGGCGGGAAAAATCATAGCGTCTCCTTTCGCCGCTTGATCGTCGTGGTTGCAACTGTGCAGACAAGTCTAATAGACCACGCGCACCGCGTACTGCTCACTGGCGAAATCAGGAAAACGGCTACGGCGGACGTTGAGACAAAACGGTAAGGCCTCATGGGCGCAAAACGGCGCGCCCACAAGGCCCTGTGCATCAACCGCGGTTCAAGGCTTTTTCACCGCATCCTTGACCTTGCCCACCGCCTGCTGCCCTTCGCCCTTGAGTTCCTGGGCCTTGCCCTCGGCACGCAGCTTGTCGTTGTCGGTCACTTTACCGACGCCTTGCTTGATGTTGCCAACCGCTTCGTTGACCAGGCCCTTGACTTTGTCTTTAGTGCCGCTCATGGCGAATCTCCTGCAAAAAGAGACACGTGAACCGTGTCGACAAAAGGTGGACCGGTTCGCTTGCGCAAGAGTTTCAACAATTTCTCGGGCACCAAGCCGAACGGCAAACAGCGGGCGAATACCGCACCGAATTGTCCCAGCGCCGCTGCGCACTCGGAAGGCGCAGCTCTAGAATCCGGCCATTCATAAAAACAACAGTTCGTGGAAACCTTGCACATGCGATTGATGCCCCTACTCGCGGCCATGCTGCCGTTACTTCCCCTGCCCGCCCTCGCCGCCGCCCCGACCACCGTGCAAACCTTGCGGGTCGAGCGCTACACCGACGACGACCAACCCGGCACCCTGCGCTGGGCCCTGGAAACCAGCAACCGCAACCCCGGCCACTACCGCATCGACATCGCCGCGGTCGGCGAGCCGCCCTACGTGATCCGCCCGAGCCGGCCACTGCCTGAAATCAAAGGCCCGGTACGCATCACCGGCCTGGCCTGGGCACGTGACGGCCAGTACATCGCCATCGACGGCGCCGGCTATATCAAGGACCAGGGGGTACGCACCTGCCCAGGCGCCCTGCCCGGCCAGTTCGGCACCAATGTGCGCACCACCACCAACCCCGGCCTGGTGCTGCGCGACACCCAGGGCGTGCACCTGAGCGGCCTGGAAGTGCGCAACTTCTGCATCGGCATCCTGGTCAACCGCGCCAGCGGCAACGTGATCGAAGAAAACCGCATCGTCGCCAACAAGGGTGGGGCCGGGATCATGCTCACGGGCGATGACGGCGCGGGCAACCCGACGGCCACCACCACACTCAACAACAAGGTGCTGCGCAACCAACTGATCGACAACGGCGACGGCCTGGAGCTGACCCGCGGCGCCGCGTTCAACCTGGTGGCCGACAACCTGTTCCGCTCCACCGACGCCAACCCCGAGCCTTCCCAGGGCATCGAGATCCTGCTGGGCAACGACAACAGCGTGGTGCGCAACCGCTTCGAGAACTACTCCGACGGCCTGCAGATCAACTGGGGCAAGCGCAACTACCTGGGTGCCAATACCTTCACCGGCAACTCCATCGGCATCAGCGTGACCGGCGAGGGCAACATCCTCGACGGCAACCTGATCCACGGCAACCGCATTGGCGTGGCCCTGCGTCCGGAGCCGGAAGTCACCGCCACCCGCGTCACCGCCAACCGTATCTGGGGCAATGGCCTGGATATCCGGCGCTGCGAAGCGGGTGGCTCGTGCGTCGCGAACCAGCGCACTGGCGCGATCATCTTCGGTGTGCCGGCCCAGGCCCACGCGCTGTACGTCGGTTCGCGCGGTGTCGGCGCGGAACTGGCGAAAAAGGACCAGGCGATCATCTGCGATGGCAGCGGCCAACCCCAGCCGTGCCAGCCGCTGCCCAATCACAATCAGCAGGCGCCGCGTCTGATCGGGCTGGCCGGGCAGATGCTGCAAGGTGAAGTGCAAGGGCCGGCATCCAGCCTGCTGCGCATCGAAGTGTTCGGCAATGCGGCGGCGGATGGGCGGGAGGCGGAGCAGTATCTGGGCGAGGTGCTGGTCGCCAGCGATGCCCAGGGCAAGGCACGGTTCGAGAAGAGGCTGGACGGCGGTGACGGCTTGAACAGCTTCACCGCGACGGTGACCACAGCCGATGGCGCGACCTCGGAGTTGAGCCAGCCGTTGCGGCGCTGAAGCTCAGGGCCTCTTCACGGGCAAACCCGCGAGGAGGCCGACCCAACCCACCCCACAACCCTTGCCGCGCCCCGCGCCACCCCGCACAATGTCAGGCCTTTCTGGCGTCAACCCGCAGGAACCTGCATGAAACTCGACAAACCCACCGCCATCGCCCGGCGCAACCAAGCGCTGAACCGGCCGGTGCTAGACCGCGACAACACCCTGTTCGCCATCCTCGACAAGAAACGCAACCTGTGGTGGTTCGAGGTGCCGGTGGCATTGCTGCGCAAAGGCCAGCCCGATTGGGTCAACCTGCTGCTGCACTCCCCGGAAACCGACGAACTGCAGCACTTGAAAGTGCCGGTCAACTTCCTGCGCGCGCATCAGGAACAGATGGAAGTCCGCCACCCCGGCAAGCGCCGCTCGACCATCAGCCTGGCGCTGAGCGCCGACCGCGACTCGCTGCTGCGCGACACCCGCCCAGGCGGTGAGCAGCTGGACTTCAGCACCTTCGTGCAGGCCTGATCAGGCCCGCTCGATGCGATCGTCATGGATGACGATCAGCCCCTGCTTGAACAGCCCGCCAATAGCCTTCTTGAAATTGCCCTTGCTGACGTTGAACAGCTTGGCGATCACTTCCGGTGCGCTCTTGTCGCACACCGGCAGCACGCCTCCGGATTCGTCCAGGCGCTTGAGGATCTGCTCCTGCAGGCTGTCGGCCAAGGCCGCGCCCACCGGCTGCAGACTCAGGGCGATCTTGCCGTCGTGGCGCACTTCCTTGATGAAGCCCTTCTCGTGCATGCCCGAGCGCAGGAACTTGAACACCTCGTTCTTGTGGATCAGGCCCCAGTGGCGGTTGTTGATGATCGCCTTGAAGCCCATTGGCGTCTCGCCCGCCACCAGCAACTCCACCGGCTGGCCCGCCTTGTAGTCGGCAGGGGTACGGTCGAGGTAGCGGTCCAGGCGCGCGGTGGCGGTGATGCGTCGGGTGCGCTTGTCGAGGTAGGCGTGCACCACGCAGTAATCGCCGATCTTCAACTGCTTCGCCTCTTCCGAGTAGGGCATCAGCAAGTCCTTGGACAGGCCCCAATCGAGGAAGATGCCGGCACCGTTGATGTCCTTGACCTTGAGACTGGCGAACTCACCGACCTGCACCTTGGGTTTCTCGGTGGTGGCGATCAGCTGGTCTTCGCTGTCGAGGTAGATGAACACGTTCAGCCAGTCGTCGAGCTCGAGCTCAGCGTCCTTGGGGAAGTAGCGCCTGGGCAGGAGGATCTCGCCGTCGGCGCCGCCGTCCAGGTAAAGACCGAACTCCACGTGTTTCACGATTTGCAAACTGTTGTAACGCCCAAGCAGAGCCATTTCCGATGTTCCTCAAGACAAGGCGGCTATTCTACACCTGAAGCTGCCCGGCTGCCCGATCCGTGGGAACCGCCGAGCGCGGCGCGTATCTATTGCCTGGCAAGCAACCTGCAAGGATTCGCTCATGCCTGTCCGTCTGCCCAGAGCCCTGCTACTCATTCTCGCGTTTGCCCTTACGCTCGCGGCCTGCAGCCGTATCGACCTCGCCTACCGCAACCTCGACCGGCTGGTGCCCTGGTCGCTGGGCGACTACCTGGACATGAATCGCCAGCAGAAGGCCCTGCTCGACGAACGGCTCAAGGAACACCTGGCCTGGCACTGCAAGACACAGCTGCCCGGCTACCTCGACTGGCTCGACAAGGTGCGCCTGATGGTTGCCAACCAGACCGTGACCGACCAGGCCCTGCAGCAGCGCACTACCGAGGCGCGCCAGGCCATTGGCCGGGTCGCCGAAGAAATCACACCCTCCGCGACCGAATTGCTGCGCGGCATGAGCGACGCGCAGGTCGCCGAAATGCGCAAGGCGTTCGATGACGACATTGCCGAACACCAGAAACAGTATGTCGACACTCCGCTGCCCAAGCAGATCCAGGCGCGCGCAACGCGCATGGAAAAACGCCTGACGCCGTGGCTGGGCGAACTCAATGCCCGCCAGCGCCTGCGGGTGATGACCTGGTCCCAGGCCCTCGGCGATCAGAACAGCGAGTGGATCGCCAACCGCCAAGCCTGGCAGCAGCAGTTGGTGCTGGCCATGGAGCAACGCCGCTCGCCAGCGTTCGAGCCGCGCCTGGCGCAGCTGCTGCAGCGCAAGGAGAGCCTGTGGTCACCGGCCTACCGCATGGCCTTCGAGAACACCGAACTGCAGGCACGCAGCCTGCTGGTCGACCTGATGCAGCAGAGCAGCCCGGCGCAGCGGCAGTTCCTGCAGGATCGGCTGGCCAAGGTACGTCGTGACTTCAGTGAGCTGAAGTGCCTCAAGGGGTGAGGGTCGGGGTGGCCTTTTCGCGGGCAAGCCCGCTCCCACAAGCCCCCACTGCCCTTGAGTTCAGTGGGGGCTTGTGGGAGCG
>NZ_JABWRM010000012.1:0-187707 GCF_014268955.1 Pseudomonas sp. RW3S2
CTCCCACAGGTTGTTCACTGTTCTCAATGGCAGTGAACAACCTGTGGGAGCGGGCTTGCCCGCGAATGGGGCCCTAAGGCCCTACACAGCTGTCATTACTTGACGACAACCTTGCCCTTCATCATCGAGATGTGGCCCGGGAAGGTGCAGAAGAAGCTGTAGTCGCCACCGGCTTCGAGCTTGGTCGCATCGAACTTCACTTCGGTTTCCTTCTCAGGCGCGCCGATCATCTTGGTGTGGGCGATGATCGCAGCGTTGTCAGCCTTGATGTAGTCCTTATCCAGACCCTGGGTCATGCCTTCGGTGGCGATGGCCTGCATGTCGGCGGTCTTGCTGATCACCAGGTTGTGACCCATGACGTTCTTCGGCAGGCTGCCGGAGTGGGTCAGCTTGACGGTGAACTCCTTGCAGCTCTTGTCGACGGTGAACTCCTTGGTGTTGAAGGACATCTGGTCAGTCGAGTCGACGGTCACCGAGCACTCGGCGGCGAACACAGAAGCGCTGGCGAGGGTCAGCAGGGATACCGCTACAGCTTTCGCAAACATCGTGAATCTCCTTGGCAGGGTTTTATCAATTGCGAGACTGCCTGAAACCGGCCAGACCCTTGCTGATTTGAGTCAAGGGCCATCAATGAGCCAGCCAGTAGTATTGTTCAATGGATTGTATACAAACAATCTAAGAGCACATCATGCCTGCTTGATAGACGATGGGACAACCTCTCATTTAGGAGCAAGTGCCATGAATCTCGGAAATTTCATGCGCAGCCTGTTGGCTGCCTATGCGTGCGGCGCAACTGGTGCTGCGGTCTGCGAGTTCGCCCGACCGGAGTGAATTCGACGCTTGGAGCACGCGCCATTGCGCCTTACCCTGTGTGCCCCGCTGCCTGCGCAGCGGGTGAACTGCACTGGAGATAAGCAATGCCCGTACGTTCCGTCTGTGTCTTCTGCGGCGCCAGCATCGGCGCCAACCCAGCCTATCGTGAAGCCGCCATCGCCCTCGGCCAGGCCATCGCCCACCGCGGCCTGACCCTGGTCTACGGCGGTGGCGCCGTCGGCCTCATGGGCATCGTCGCCGATGCTGCCATGGCGGCAGGTGGCGAAGTCATCGGCATCATCCCGCAGAGCCTGATGGACGCCGAGGTTGGCCACAAAGGGTTGACGCGCCTGGAAGTGGTCGACGGCATGCATGCCCGCAAGGCGCGCATGGCCGAACTCAGCGATGCCTTTATCGCCCTGCCGGGTGGGCTGGGTACGCTGGAGGAATTGTTCGAAGTCTGGACCTGGGGCCAACTGGGCTATCACGCCAAGCCACTGGGGCTGCTGGATGTGAATGGCTTCTATGAAAAGCTTGGCGGCTTCCTCGACCATATCGTCGAGGAAGGTTTCGTGCGACCGCAGCACCGGGCGATGCTGTTGCTCGGTCAGCGGGCGGATGAGTTGCTCGATGGCATGGACAGCTTCATCGCCCCGGTGGCACCGAAGTGGGTCGATCACAAGCCTGATTGACAGCTTTTACAGAACCTGTGGGGGCAGCGCTTCGCCCCCACAATGCTCCATGCAGGCTTGGAGGTCAGCGCGGGATAACGGGCTGACGCGGCTTCTTCTTGCCACCGCCCTTGGCCGCTTCCTTGCGCTCCTTGGCCGCCTGCTGGTTGCGGGCGAATGCCTCGGCCTTGGCCTTCTCGCGCTTGTCCCACGGCTTGCTGCCATCGCTGGCACGCGGCGGCAGGCCGTTGTGCTGGGTGAGGATCTTCTGCTCCTTGGCCACCTTGTGGCTACCGGCAGGCGTCGAGTTCTTGCGACGGGCGCTCTGGTAGCTGTCGGTCTGCGGCTGGTGCAGCGGGATCAACTGGTGCTTGCCCGGGCCGATCAGGTCGGCGCGGCCCATGCGGGTCAGCGCTTCACGCAGCATCGGCCAGCCCTTCGGGTCGTGGTAGCGCAGGAATGCCTTGTGCAGGCGGCGCTGCTCGTCGCTCTTGACGATCTCCACACCCTCGCTCTTGTAGGTGACCTTGCGCAGCGGATTCTTGCCCGAGTGGTACATGGCCGTGGCCGAGGCCATGGGCGAAGGGTAGAACGCCTGCACCTGGTCGGCGCGGAAACCGTTGCCCTTGAGCCACAGGGCCAGGTTCATCATGTCTTCGTCGGTGGTGCCTGGGTGCGCCGCGATGAAGTACGGGATCAGGTACTGCTCCTTGCCCGCTTCTTTCGAGTATTTCTCGAACATGCGCTTGAAGCGGTCGTAGCTGCCGATGCCCGGCTTCATCATCTTGTCCAGCGGACCACGCTCGGTGTGCTCCGGGGCGATCTTGAGGTAGCCACCTACGTGGTGGGTGACCAGCTCCTTCACGTACTCCGGCGACTCGACCGCCAGGTCGTAACGCAGGCCCGAGGCGATGAGGATCTTCTTCACCCCCGGCAACGCGCGAGCCTTGCGGTACAGCGAAATCAGCGAGCTGTGGTCGGTGTTGAGGTTCTCGCAGATCCCCGGGAACACGCATGACGGCTTGCGGCAGTGCTTCTCGATCTCGTGGCTCTTGCAGGCGATGCGGTACATGTTGGCGGTCGGGCCGCCTAGGTCGGAGACCACGCCGGTGAAGCCCGGCACCTTGTCACGCATCTCCTCGATCTCGTGCAGGATCGATTCGTGGGAGCGGTTCTGGATGATCCGGCCTTCGTGCTCGGTGATCGAGCAGAAGGTGCAGCCGCCGAAGCAGCCACGCATGATGTTCACCGAGAAACGGATCATCTCGTAGGCCGGGATGCGCTCCTTGCCGTAGGCCGGGTGCGGCACGCGCGCGTAGGGCATGCCGAACACGTAGTCCATTTCCTCGGTGCTCATGGGAATGGGTGGCGGGTTGAACCACACATCCACTTCACCGTGCTTCTGCACCAGGGCGCGGGCGTTGCCCGGGTTGGTCTCCAGGTGCAGCACGCGGTTGGCGTGGGCATAGAGCACCGGGTCGTTGCGTACCTTCTCGAACGATGGCAGGCGGATCACCGACTTCTCGCGGGTCACGCGCGGGCTGTCGAGAATCTGTACGACCTTGGCTTCGTTCGGGTCTTCCACCTCGCCCTTGGCCTGCTCGATGGCGCAGGCCTGGGTATCCTGGGTGTTGACGTAGGGGTTGATGATCTTGTCGACACGGCCCGGACGGTCGATGCGGGTGGAGTCGATCTCGTACCAGCCCTCGGGGGTGTCACGACGGATGAACGCAGTGCCACGCACGTCGGTGATGGATTCGATCTTCTCGCCGTTGGACAAGCGCTGGGCAACCTCGACCACCGCCCGCTCGGCATTGCCGAACAGCAGGATATCGGCGCTGGCATCCACCAGGATCGAGTGGCGGACCTTGTCCTGCCAGTAGTCGTAATGGGCGATGCGGCGCAGCGACGCCTCGATGCCACCGAGCACGATCGGCACGTGCTTGTAGGCTTCCTTACAGCGCTGGCTGTACACCAGGCTGGCGCGGTCAGGACGGCTGCCGGCCAGGCCACCAGGCGTGTAGGCGTCGTCGGAACGGACCTTCTTGTCGGCGGTGTAGCGGTTGATCATCGAGTCCATGTTGCCGGCCGCGACACCGAAGAACAGGTTCGGCTCGCCGAGCTTCATGAAGTCGTCTTTGGACTGCCAGTTCGGCTGGGCGATGATGCCGACGCGAAAGCCCTGGGCTTCCAGCAGGCGGCCGATGATGGCCATGCCGAACGACGGATGGTCGACGTAGGCGTCACCGGTCACGATGATGATGTCGCAGGAGTCCCAGCCGAGCTGATCCATCTCCTCCCTGCTCATTGGCAGGAAAGGCGCTGGCCCGAAGCATTCGGCCCAGTACTTGGGATAGTCGTAGAGTGGTTTGGCTGCTTGCATGTCAGTGACCGGTTCTGGTGTGCAGGGAAATCGCGGGCGCGGAATATAGCACAAATTTTGACCAAATCCGACGGTAGTGGTCGGAATCATAGTGATCGCCCAGAAAAACATCGCCCCCCTGTGGGAGCGGGTTTACCCGCGAATGCGATGGCGGGTTCAACCTCGCATTCGCGGGTAAACCCGCTCCCACAGAGGGGCCGATTCAGTTCCGGGTGGTTATTCGTCGTCGTCGAAGTTGTACATGCCCGGCGCGAGGTTCTCGAAGCGGGTGTACTTGCCGATGAAGGCCAGGCGTACAAAACCGATCGGGCCGTTACGCTGCTTGCCGATGATGATTTCCGCCACGCCCTTGTGCTCGGTCTCTGGGTGATACACCTCGTCACGGTAGACGAACATGATCACGTCGGCGTCCTGCTCGATTGCACCGGATTCACGCAAGTCGGAGTTCACCGGGCGTTTGTTCGGACGCTGCTCCAGGGAGCGGTTGAGCTGGGACAGGGCGATGACCGGGCAGTTGAATTCCTTGGCCAGGGCCTTGAGCGAGCGCGAGATCTCGGAAATTTCGTTGGTCCGGTTGTCACCAGCCGAGCCCGGGATCTGCATCAGCTGCAGGTAGTCGACCATGATCAGCGCGATCTCGCCGTGCTCGCGCGCCAGGCGGCGGGTACGAGCACGCATCTCCGAGGGGCTGATCCCGGCGGTGTCGTCGATGAACAGCTTGCGGTCATTGAGCAGATTGACCGCCGAGGTCAGGCGCGGCCAGTCGTCGTCGTCGAGCTGGCCGGAACGGACCTTGGTCTGGTCGATGCGCCCCAGCGACGAGAGCATACGCATGATCAGTGATTCGCCAGGCATCTCGAGGGAGAACACCAGCACGGCCTTGTCGCTGCGCAGTACCGCGTTCTCGACCAGGTTCATGGCGAAGGTGGTCTTGCCCATCGACGGACGGCCGGCGACGATGACCAGGTCGGCGGGCTGCAGGCCGCTGGTCTTCTCGTCCAGGTCGGTGAAGCCGGTGGACACACCGGTGATGTCGCTGTCGGAGTTGAACAAGGTGTCGATGCGGTCGATGGCCATGGTCAACAGCTCGTTGACCCCCACCGGGCCACCGGTCTTGGGCCGCGCCTCGGCGATCTGGAAGATCTGCCGCTCGGCGTCGTCGAGAATCTCTTCGGCGTTGCGCCCTTGCGGGTTGAAGGCGTTGTCGGCGATGTCGGTACTGATGCTGATCAATTGGCGCAGCGTCGCCCGCTCGCGGATGATCGCGGCGTAGGCCTTGATGTTGGCCACCGACGGAGTGTTCTTGGCCAGCTCGGCCAGGTACGCCAGGCCACCGACCTGGGTCGATAGGCCTTCCTTGTCCAGTTGCTCGTGCAGGGTGACCACGTCGAACGGCTGGTTGGCATCGGCCAGCTTGTGCACGGCACGGAAGATCAGGCGGTGGTCATGCCGGTAGAAATCGCCATCGGACACCTGGTCCAGCACTCGCTCCCAGGCGTTGTTATCCAGCATCAAGCCACCGAGCACAGCCTGTTCGGCCTCGATGGAATGCGGCGGCACCTTCAGGGCAGCGGTTTGCAGGTCGAGCTGTTCGGGATTGGTAATCTCGTTCATGGCCACGCAAGAATTCTGGGGGGGTTCAAAAAGACAAAGGGCACGGCCTGAAAAACAGGACCGTGCCCGATGTTAACCGGCTGGCCCGCGAGGGGCCAGTCAGTCAGCGCAGCTTAGGCAGCTACGACGACCACACGTACGGTGGCTTCAACGTCGCTGTGCAGGTGCACGGCTACGTCGTATTCGCCAACCTGACGGATGGTGCCGTTCGGCAGACGAACTTCAGCCTTGGCCACTTCAACGCCGGAGGCGGTCAGGGCATCAGCGATGTCGTGGGTGCCGATCGAACCGAACAGCTTGCCTTCGTCGCCAGCGGTGGCAGTGATGGTCACTTCCAGCTCGGCCAGTTGGGCAGCGCGGCTTTCAGCCGAAGCTTTCTTGTCGGCAGCGGCTTTTTCCAGCTCTGCGCGACGCTCTTCGAATGCAGCCAGGTTAGCGGCGTTGGCAACGGTGGCCTTGCCGAATGGCAGCAGGAAGTTACGGCCGTAACCAGCCTTAACTTTTACTTTGTCGCCCAGGTTGCCCAGGTTGGCGACTTTTTCCAGCAGGATCAGTTCCATTTGGTAAAACCTCTTAACTTTTAACCTTCACCGTTCGCGGAATCATTCCCCTTGGGGGAGTGGCGACCGCGAAAATCAATCAGGCTGTCGACAATGGCCAAGACCACGAGCAACGGATAGGTCAGCTGCATGAACAGCACCAGCGTGACGTACAACCCCACCAGCCAGAACCTGGCCAGGCGTTTCTGGGCCACCAGCCCATGCAGCAGGGCGATGCCCGCGAACATGAGCGGCACACTGCACAGCGGCGTAAGCAAGGCGACGGCGGAACCGAAGTTCGGTCCGAACACCATGCACGCCAGCAGCACCAGTGCCGGCACCAGGGGAATCCGCACCGCTTGAAACTCGCGGCCGAAACCTCCCGGGTTGTACAACGCGGCCTGCCAGTACCGGCCCAACATCAGGGCCAGAACGCTGACGACCTGCAGCAAAGCTGCAATCAGGCCGTTCAGCACCGGTACGATGAGTGCCCCCAGGTGTGCCTGCTCCTCTACCGTCAACTGCTGGTAGAGACCGTCGAGCATCTGCGGCAGGGCTTTTTCAAGCGCTCGCGCCAGAGCTTCGATCGGTTCGCGGAACACTGAACCGAGGATGACACCGTACAACAGGCCCAAGGCGATGCTGGACAACAGCACCCGGTTCCAGGAATGCCCGGCGCGCAACAGCGCAGCCAGCCCCAGCGTCCCCAGCAACACCATCAAGGTGCGCGGCTCGCCGAAGACCCACCAGACCAGCGCGGGCAAGATGCCCCACACGATGACCGAGGATGCGTCCTTGAAACCACGCCGCAGGAACACCAGGCTCCCGGCGGCGGCACTCAACCAGAACAACAGCGGCAATGCCGCACAACCAGCCACCACGACAGTGGCCTGCACACGACCGCGCATGATGAAATCAGCCAACGCTCGCATGCCTATCCCTTACTGCTTGTCGACGACCCGGTCTCAGCGGCCGTGGCTGTCGGTGTAGGGCAGCAGGGCCAGGAAGCGGGCGCGCTTGATAGCGGTAGCCAGCTGACGCTGATAACGAGCTTTGGTACCAGTGATACGGCTTGGAACGATCTTGCCGGTTTCGGATACGTAAGCTTTCAGGGTGTTGAGATCTTTGAAGTCGATCTCTTTCACGTCTTCAGCAGTGAAGCGGCAGAATTTACGACGACGGAAGAAACGTGCCATTTAATAGGCTCCTCTAAAGGTCCGTGGATTACTCGTCAGCGCTATCGCTGGAGTCGCTGTCATTGCTGTCGTCGCCATCGGCGGAGTCAGCATGCTCAGGACGCTCGCGACGCTCACGGCGCTCGCTGCGGTTCTCTTCAGCCTTCAGCATCTCGGACTGGCCGGTAACGGCTTCGTCGCGACGGATGACCAGGTTACGGATCACGGCATCGTTGTAGCGGAAGTTGTCTTCCAGCTCGGCCAGGGCCTTGCCGGTGCACTCAACGTTCAGCATCACGTAGTGAGCCTTGTGAACATTGTTGATTGCGTAGGCCAGTTGACGACGGCCCCAGTCTTCCAGGCGGTGGATCTTGCCACCATCTTCTTCGATCAGCTTGGTGTAACGCTCGACCATGCCGCCGACTTGCTCGCTCTGGTCCGGGTGAACCAGGAAGATGATTTCGTAATGACGCATGAATGCTCCTTACGGGTTAGTAGTCTGCCAGCGAATCTGGTCAGACAAGGAGTGAATGACACTGTATGTCTTGCTTGAGGGAAGGCGCATGCGCACCTGCCAGCCCGGCAAGGGGCGCAATTGTAGAGAAGGCGGGTTGGACAAGCAAGGTGATTGGCGATTATTTGAACAGTCGGAAACATATTGGCGGGGTATGTGAGAGCGGCGGTGACTCTTTCGCGGGCAAGCCCGCTCCTACAGACCTGCACAGGCCCCGTGGGAGCGGCGGTTCGGCGGTCCGACTTGCCCGCGAAAGGAACGCCGCCGCTTCAGGCTCTCAACGCTTGGCCTGACGCTGCCTCACAGCCTCGAACAGACACACCCCGGTCGCCACCGAGACGTTCAGGCTGCTGACACTGCCGGCCATCGGCAGCTTCACCAGGAAGTCGCAATGCTCGCGGGTCAGGCGGCGCATGCCTTTGCCTTCTGCGCCCATGATCATCACCAGCGGACCGGTGAGGTCCTGTTGATAGATCTCCTGCTCCGCTTCGCCAGCAGTGCCGACCACCCAAAGGCCACGCTGCTGGAGTTTCTCCAGGGTACGCGCCAGGTTGGTCACGGCCACCAGCGGGATCACCTCGGCAGCGCCACAGGCGACCTTGCGCACCACGCCGGTGAGCGTGGCCGACTTGTCCTTGGGAATCACCACGGCCGTCGCGCCCGCAGCATCGGCGGTGCGCAGGCAGGCGCCGAGGTTGTGCGGGTCGGTGACACCGTCGAGCACCAGGATCAGCGGCGGCGTCTCGGTGCGCTCGAGCAACTCCTCGAGCATCGCCTCGCCCCACACTTGGCTGGGGCTCACCTCGGCGACCACACCCTGGTGCACGCCCTCGACCCAGGCGTCCAGCTCACGGCGCTCGGCCTGGCCGACCGCAACGCGGTTTTCTGCAGCCAGCGCCAGCAGCGTCTGAAGACGTGGCTCGCTACGCCCTTCCGACAACCAGATCTGCTTGACCCGCTTGGGATGGTGCTGCAACAACGCCTGCACGGCATGCACGCCGTAGATTTTTTCCAGCTGACTCATGACTTGCCGCTCTTGCCCTTACGTGGCGCGCCGGATTTCGACGGGCCTTTGCGATGCTTGGTCTTGCCGGACGCCTTGGTGCCCTTCTCGGCCTTGGCACTGGTGTGCTGCCGCGCATCCCCCATCAGCGCCTTCTTCATTTCGCGGCTCTTGCGCACCTCGGCATTACGCTGCACGGCATCTTTCGGGAAGTAGGCCTCGGAAGCTTCGCTCTTGCGGCTGCGCGGCTTGGGCGAAATCTTCGCCTCGGTAGCCGGTGCAGGCTCGGACCTGACCGAACCTTTGGTGCCCGCAGGCTTGCCGGTGTCAGCCGATTCGCTACGCGGCTTGCGGCCGCCCGGCGCCTTGATCGCGGCCTCGGAAAGCTCGAAGTCGATCTTGCGCTGCTCGAGGTCGACGCGCATCACCTTGACTTCGATGGTGTCGCCCAGGCGGAAGCTGCGGCCAGTACGCTCACCGGCCAGGCGATGGTGCACAGGATCGAAGTGGTAGTAATCGCCCGGCAGCGCACTGACGTGCACCAGGCCTTCGACATAGATGTCGGTCAACTCGATGAACAGGCCGAAACCGGTCACTGCGGTGATCACGCCAGGGAAAGTCTCACCCACGCGGTCGCGCATGTATTCGCACTTGAGCCAGTTGACCACGTCGCGGGTGGCTTCATCGGCGCGGCGCTCGGTCATCGAGCACTGCTCGCCCATCTGCTCGAGGCTGTTCTCGTCGTACGGGTAGATCCGCGCCTTGGGAATGCTCATCGCACCGGCGCGCTTGACGTGCGGGGTATCGATCTTCGAGCGGATCACACTGCGGATGGCGCGGTGCACCAGCAGGTCAGGGTAACGGCGGATCGGCGAGGTGAAGTGGGTGTAAGCCTCGTAGTTCAGGCCGAAGTGGCCGTTGTTCTCGGTGCTGTACACCGCCTGGCTCAGCGAGCGCAGCATGACGGTCTGGATCAGGTGGAAGTCCGGGCGCCCGGCGATGCTCGCCAGCAGGGCCTGGTAGTCCTTCGGCGATGGATCCTTGCCCTTGTGCAGCGACAGCCCCAGCTCACCGAGGAAGGCGCGCAGTTTTTCCAGGCGCTCCGGTGGCGGACCATCGTGCACGCGGTACAGCGACGGCACGTTGTGCTTCTGCAGGAACTCGGCGGTGGCGACGTTGGCCGCCAGCATGCATTCCTCGATCAGCTTGTGGGCGTCGTTGCGCACGGTCGGACGAATTTCGTCGATCTTGCGGTCTTCGCCGAAGATGATCCGGGTTTCCTGGGTTTCAAAGTCGATTGCACCACGGGTATGGCGGGCATCGACCAGCACCTTGTACAGCGCGTAGAGGTGCTTGAGGTCCGGCAGGACTGCGCTGTACTCCTCACGCAGCGCCTTGCCTTCGCGAGTGCGGGAGTGCTCGAGCATGCTGCTGACCTTGTTGTAGGTCAGACGCGCATGGGAGTGGATCACGCCTTCATAGAACTGGTAGTCGACCATCTGGCCGGCCTTGTTGATGGTCATCTCGCAGACCATGGCCAGGCGATCGACATGCGGATTCAGCGAGCAAAGGCCGTTGGAGAGTTCCTCGGGCAGCATCGGAATCACACGCTCGGGGAAGTACACCGAGTTGCCGCGCTGCTGGGCCTCGACGTCCAGGGCCGAGCCCAGGCGCACGTAGCTGGAAACGTCGGCAATCGCCACGTACAGGCGCCAGCCACCGGAGAACAGGCGCAGCTTGCCCAAAGGCTCGCAATAGACGGCATCGTCGAAGTCGCGGGCGTCCTCGCCGTCGATGGTGACGAACGGCAGGTGACGCAGGTCGATGCGCTTTTCCTTGTCCTTCTCTTCGACTTCGGAGCGGAACTTGCGCGCTTCCTTGATCACGTCCTTGGGCCAGACGTGCGGAATGTCGTAGCTGCGCAGGGCGACATCGATCTCCATGCCCGGCGCCATGTAATTGCCGATCACCTCGACCACGTCACCTTGCGGCTGGAACCGCGGGGTCGGCCAGTGAGTGATCTTGATCTCGACGAACTGGCCGATCTTGGCGCCGCCGTTGCGCCCCGCAGTCACCAGCACTTCCTGCTGGATCTTCGGGTTGTCGGGGGTCACATAGCCGATGCCGCCTTCTTCGAAGTAGCGGCCAACCACGCTTTCATGGGCGCGGGAGATGATCTCGACCAGCACGCCTTCGCGGCGACCACGGCGATCGACACCAGAGACCCGGGCAAGGCCACGGTCGCCGTCGAACACCAGGCGCATCTGTGCAGGGCTGAGGAACAGGTCTTCGCTGCCGTCGTCGGGGATCAGGAAGCCGAAGCCATCGCGGTGGCCGGAGACACGGCCGCAGATCAGGTCGAGCTTGTCTACCGGGGCATAGGTGCCGCGCCGGGTATAGATAAGCTGACCATCACGCTCCATTGCGCGCAGACGGCGGCGCAGGGCCTCGATCTGGTCTTCTTCGTACAGACCGAACTCTGCCGCCAGCTCCTCGCGCGCGGCGGGTTCGCCACGGTCGGCAAGGCGCTGCAGGATCAGCTCACGGCTGGGGATGGGATTCTCGTATTTTTCCGCTTCGCGAGCGGCCTCGGGATCGAGGGATTGCCAATCGGCCATCAGAAGGGGTTCACCTTGGGGTATATAGATAGGGATTCTGGCATACGCGTATTGAAACCGGAAATCTTTGCCTTGGACAGCCCCTGCCGGGCGCCCCGGCAGCGGCAATAGGTCACTGGAATCAACAACTTGAATTTTTTGAAATTTTTTTCGATCCGGGGCTTTACAGCCCTCAGGGGCATCCGTATAGTGCGCACCACAACGACGGACAGCCGACGTTGTAGTTGAGATGAAACCTGATGTAAAGCATCATGTGACCTCGACAAAATGTGTGCCCAGGTGGCGGAATTGGTAGACGCGCTGGTTTCAGGTATCAGTGACTTAACGGTCGTGGAAGTTCGAGTCTTCTCCTGGGCACCATATAAAAACCCACTAGCTTGCTAGTGGGTTTTTTCTTGCCTGCGTTTTTTGCCCTCCCGCCGCGCCAGCATCCGCCTCCTCCCGACTATTTGCCCTCATACGGCCACATGAGAAACGATTTCGTTTACCATTGTTTCGAAATATGTAGCCGTAAGCGAGGAAGTACCCGCATGACGATCCGCCCGAAACCGCTGATGCGCACCTTGGCCGCCGCTGTCCTGGGCCTGGTGATTGGCGCGCCGGCCGCCCTGGCAGACGAACCGGTCAGCCTGACCCTGTACAACGGCCAGCACAAGGAAATCGGCGAAGCCATCGCCAAGGCCTACGAGGCCAAGACCGGTATCCACATCAATATCCGCAAGGGCAGCAGCAACCAGCTGGCCAGCCAGATCATCGAGGAAGGCACACGCTCGCCTGCCGACGTCATCTACACCGAAGAATCCCCACCCCTGAACAACCTGGGCGAACTGGGCCTGCTGGCGAAAATCGACGACGCCACCCTGGACATGCTGCCCAAGGAATACGTGGGTGCCAACGGCACCTGGATGGGCGTGACCGCGCGCACCCGCGTGGTGGTCTACAACCCGAAGAAGATCGACGAGAAAGACCTACCCACCACCGTGATGGACTTTGCCGATCCTGAGTGGGACGGCCGCGTCGGTTACGTACCGACCAGCGGCGCCTTCCAGGAACAGGCCGTGGCCATCCTCAAGATGCACGGCCGCGAGGCCACCGAAGAATGGCTCACCGGCCTGAAGGCGTTCGGCAAGACCTACACCAACAACATGGTCGCCCTGAAAGCGGTGGAAAAAGGCGAAGTCGCTGCCGTGCTGGTGAACAACTATTACTGGTACGCCCTGGAGCGCGAGCGCGGCCAGCTCGACTCCAAGCTGTACTACCTGGCCGATGGCGATGCCGGCAACCTGGTCACCATTTCCGGCGCCGCAGCGGTCAAGGCCAGCAAGCATCCCAAGGAAGCCCAAGCGCTGCTCAACTGGATGGCCAGCGAAGAAGGCCAGCGCGTGATCACCCAGACCACCGCCGAATATCCACTGCACAAAGGCATGGTGTCTGACCGCGGTCTGAAGCCGTTCGAAGAGCTGCGCCCACCGAAGATCAGCCCGGCAGACCTCGGCAATGCCGAAGAAGCCATCGAGCTCGAACGCGAGGTCGGTCTGCTCTGATGACTGCCGCCGCGCCCGACCCGGCCCTGGTACGCTTCGTGCCACGCCGCAAGCGCCCCTCCGTGTGGGTGGTGCTGCCTGTGCTGTTCCTGGTGGCGATGAGCCTGTTGCCATTGCTGTATGTCGCCATCAAAGCCTGGGAAGCCGGCTGGCATGAAGCCCTGCGCCTGCTCTGGCGCCCCTTCGTCTGGGGGTTGCTGCGCAACACCTTGCTGCTGATGGTCGGTGTCACCCTGGTGTGCATGGTGGTCGGCCTGGCGCTGGCCTGGCTGCTCGAACGCAGCGACCTGCGCGGGCGCCGCCTGTGGGGCGTGGTGTTGTGTCTGCCGTTTGCCGTACCGTCGTTCGTCAGCAGCTTCACCTGGGTGTCGCTGAGCTCGGACTTCGAAGGACTCGGCGGGGCGATCCTGGTGATGGCGCTGTCAAAGTATCCGCTGGTGTTCCTGCCGGTGGCCGCTACCCTGCGCAATCTGGACACCTCGCTGGAGGAGTCGGCCCGCACCCTCGGCTGCAGCCGCTGGGACGTGTTCCTCAAGGTCACCCTGCCGTTGCTGTGGCCAGCCATGCTCGGCGGTGCGTTGCTGATCGCCCTGCACATGCTGGTGGAGTTCGGCGCACTGTCGATCCTCGGCCTGCAGACCTTCACCACGGCGATCTACCAGCAGTTCGAACTGGAGTTCAGCAACGCTAACGCGGCAATGCTCTCGGCTGTGCTGCTGGCACTGTGCCTGGTGATGCTTTGGCTGGAACTGCGCGTACGCGGCAAGGCCCGCCACGTGCGCATCGGCCAGGGCGTGGCGCGTCGTGCACAGCCATTGCGACTCAAAGGCTGGAGCCTGCCGGCACAACTGTTCTGCCTTGGACTGGCGGTGTTGGGCAGCGGGATTCCGCTGGCCATGCTCGGCTACTGGCTGAGTGTCGGCTCATCGGCAGCCTTCCCGGTCGCGGCAATCGGCAAGGCCTTGCTCACCTCCCTGTCGGTATCGCTTGGCGGTGCTGGCTTCTGCGTAGTGCTGGCATTGCCGATCAGCTTCCTGGTGGTGCGCTACAAAGGCCGTCTGGCGATCTGGGCCGAACGCCTGCCCTACCTGCTGCATGCTCTGCCGGGCCTGGTGATCGCATTGACACTGGTGTTCTTCGCCCTGCACTACGTGCCAGCGCTCTACCAGACCACTGCACTGCTGATCCTGGCCTACGCCCTGCTCTTCCTGCCCCTGGCCCAGGCGCCAGTGCGCACAGCGCTGAACAAGGCCTCGCCGACACTCGAGGAAGCCGCCCGCACCCTGGGCGCCAGCAGCTTCGCGGCGTTCTGCCGGGTCACCCTTCCGATCATCTTCCCGGCACTGGCGGCGGCCTTCGCCCTGGTGTTCCTGGATGCCATGAAGGAGCTGACCGCGACCCTGCTGCTCAGCCCCACGGGCATGACCACCCTGGCCACGGAAGTCTGGGCGCACACGGCCAACGTCGAGTTCGCAGCGGCAGCGCCCTATGCGGCGTTGCTGATCCTGGTATCGGGATTGCCGGTATACCTGCTGACCACGCGGATGTACCTGAACAAGGCGTAGCATCGAGGCCCGGGCGCAGGCGGCCCGGGCACAGCCATTCAATAGCCCAGCGCGCGTTTTTCCGCTGCGGCACTAACGGCATGGTTCGGTCTGCGCAGTTGCAATACCGCGAAAATCGACAGAACCACCGCCAGCCCCCAAAGGATCGGCGTCGCTCCCTGGCTCAGAGCCACCATCTGCAGACCGACGACCAACAGACGCAGCAACGCATCGAGTCGACCATTGGCCACCGAAGGTTCGCGCAGGCGCGCCACACCCCAGATGACATAAGCCAGGGCACCTAGATTGATGAAGAACATCGAGGTGGGGTCGAGCACGCTGAAGGACGTACCCAGGCCAAGCCAGGCATCGAGCCCTGCAAAAAGCTGGAATGCCCAGGCACTCAGCAATGGAACGGCAAATGGCAGGGTGGCGACGATGTCATAGATCGCGCCGATCCGGACGATGTTGGCGTAACGGGATTGATTCATTGGCAAACCTCCATGTGCATGCGTTCGAGAAGCTCTCTGACTTCGTAGAATTGTCCTGATTGCAGCGCGATTGCGTGACGTCGGCCAAGCAGGTCGACGATTTGCGCGGCGCGTTGTTGTGCGCTGACGATGTACCCCGGCTGCGTCGAGCGCTCTCGCAAGGCCACCAGTTCGGGAAAGCGCTCGTCGGCCTGCAGGATGGTTTGCGCCACGGTGGTGGCGACATTGCATAACCCCAGCACCGCAAAGAACACCTGCGGATTCTCCAACTGGTAGACCTTGGCCAGGGCGTTGAGGGCGGCTTTGGAGACGCTGTAGGAAAGCATGCCTGCGCGCTGACGGATGCCTGAAACCGAGGCCGAGAACACTACCTGGCTAACCTTGGCCTGTCGGCACAGCAGCAGGTCAAGCACCCATTTCACCGCCACCAGATTGAGCTCCAGCACCGAGCGGAAGGATTCCACTGGCGTATTGCTCGCAAGCTCCGGCGCGCTACCAAATGTTCCGGCGTTAAGGTAGGCCGTTTCGAATGTCGTCTCACCGATGAAGGCCTGCAGAACAGGCTGGACAGCCTCGCCCGCACAAAGATCCAGCGCCCGGAAATGCATGCGCGGATGCTCCAGCAGCGCCGTTGGTATCCGTCGCGAAATCCCCCAGACCTCATCGCCCCGCTCAAGGTGCAACCTGGCCAGTGCCAGCCCGATGCCCGAACTGACGCCCGTAATGAATATGTGAGCCATCAGCGCCTCACTCGAACTTGCCGATGTGATAACCGCCATCGACGCTCAACACGCTGCCAGTCATGTAGCTGGCGCCGTCGCCAAGCAGGAACAGCACTGCAGCAGCCACCTCGCTTGCCTCGCCGAAGCGCTTCATGACAGTGGCGTTGATCTTGCGCTCGGTGCCCGCAGGATTGGCCGCCAGCCGTTCCGGAGAATTCATCCCGCCAAGAATCGGCCCTGGCGCTACCGCATTGACACGCACCGCGTGGCGTCCATCGCGGTCGCAGGCATTCTCCATCGCCACCACTTGGGTCAGGGCGTTGAGCCCTGCCTTGCTCGCCACATAAGCAGCCTGGTTGGGCATGGCCATCACCCCCGCGCAGGAGGACAGATTGACGATCGAGCCACCTGGCTTCCTGGCGATCAACCGCAACTCATGTTGCAGGCAAAACAACGGGCCGTTCAGATTGATACGCACGACCCGCTCCCAGTCCTGCACCTGAAGGTCGGCGACCTGTGCATACGGTGCTGTGATACCCGCGGCATTGACGGCATGGTCGAGTCCGCCGAAACGCGCCTCGATCTCGGCGAAGGCATCGCGCACCGCGCCAGGCTCAGCGACATCGCACGGGATGAAACTGGCCTGCGCGCCCAGTTGCTCAAGCGCCGAACGCCCCTTCTCCAGGCTGCGCCCAAGCACGACGACGCGCGCCCCCTCCTCGCTCAGCCGCCGGGAAATGCTCAGGCCGATACCACTGCTGCCACCGGTGACAACGATGGTCTTTCCCTGGAACTGCATCTGGACTCTCCTTAGTCATATCGAATAGAGGCTGGCCGCTTGTACCGCTCATTGACGCAGCAGTACACGCGATCCAGCTGGGGATTGCTCTTGTCACGGAAACAGTTGCCCTCGAATCGACAGGCCTGAACGCTTCCCGGCTTGCCCTGCAGCGACTTGTTCACCAGGTCGTTGTCAGCGAACAGGGCACGACTCATGCCCACCAGGTCAGTGACGCCCAGCTCGAGCAAGGCCTCGGCCTGGGCCAGCGAGCCTGTGAAGCCGGCAAAGCCGACCGGGAGCGACGTCAGTTCGCGGATGTGCTTCACGCCATGCACCAGCATCGCGTGAACACGCGGATCGGCACGCAGCATGTAGTGGAACGTTTCCTTGATTGCCGCCGAACACATCAAGGCCGCCACACCTGCACGCTCCAGCGCAGGGACCACCTGCTCGAGCAGTGCCGGTTGCTGCCCCTTGTCACCCAGGCAATCATCGATACCCAGACGCACGGAGATGTCGATTCCGCCCTGGGTTGCCTCCACGATCGCGTCCATGACCTCCAGCAGCAGACGGGCCCGGCGCAACGGCGAGCCGCCATAGCGATCCGTTCGTCGGTTGCTGTAGGGCGAGAGGAAGCTGCTCAACAGGTAGCCATTGGAGGCCTGCAATTGCACCATGCGCGCACCGGCTTGCTGCGCCAGACGTGCGGCATTGGCGAACTGGGCACAGACGCTGCGGGCGTCCTCGTGAGTCATGACCCTCGTACCGCGACGGCTTCGACTACCCACCGCCCGGCTGGGCGTCAGCAGAACACCGCCACTGCGCGCCAGATCGCCTTGGCTGCCGTAGTGCTGCAATTGCACGACCACAGGGCAGGCATTTTCCCGCCCGTAGTCGATCAGCGGCGCCAAGTGCTCGACGTGACGCTGCTCGTACAGGCACAACCCTCCCTCGTGCAGCCGCGTGGATGCATCGACTGCTGAGTTGGCCAACACCACCATGGCGCAGCCTCCGTCGATGATGCCCTTGTAGAAGGTCAGCATCTGCGGCGTCAGGCAACCTTCACGACCCAGATCGATACCCATGGGTGCGAAGTACACACGGTTCTTCAGGTTCAGGTGTCGTCCGAGGGTGATCGACTGGCGTGTCAACGGGTATCCCGAGGCCACGCCAGTTACCCGCTCTGCCGATCATTGCAAGGCGTGCCCTGGGCATCATTGCTCGCCTGGGCAGCCACCGACAGCTCCTGCAAGGGCTCGTGGAAGCAATGGCACTTGATGACTTCCTTGAGCGTGGACAGGGTGGCGCGATCGAGCTTGGCGAATACGGCCAGTTGCACCGAGGGCTGTTGCGAAGGTCGGCATTCTGCGATCGGGAAGCTCAGGAAACCCATGTCCCGTACATAGATGGACAGTTGCACCACCTCAGGGGCCTGCGCGTTTTCCTCCATGCGAAACCTCACCGCCCGCAATGAAACATGCTCGAGCAACCCTTCGACTGCCGTGCCTTGCGCCGTGTGCAACAAGACCTGCGGCAACACCCGGTCGGAGGGGGCGAACCAGTGGTTCTCCGGAAAGTTGACCGTGCGCATGCGCTTGAACAGCGGCATCTTGATCGCACTGCCACGCAGGCGCAGCGTGGTGACCAGATTACCGTTCTGGAAGAACATCGCGGTCTTGTCCACCGTCCGGGGCTGGGCGCGCTTTTCGCCAGCGCTGTGCTGGACCACAACCTCCACCGCATAGGTGGACTCGGTGTAGTTATTGAAGGAGACGGACAAGTCTTCGATCGAGATCGAGATTTCACCGCGCCGGTAACCCGAATGGCTGTAGAAATAGTGGTACATCGCCTGACGAGCCACTTCGATCAGCATCAGGCCGGGCACGTGCTCATGGGGCTTGTTGTAGAAAAAGTAGTTGTTGGTGTCGTTCATCAGGCCGTACGACGACAGGTTGGCACGTGTCCAGCCCGGCAGCGCGTGCAGCGTGTCGGCCAATTGAGTGACCAACGCCGGATCTGCTACCGGCAACCCGAAACGCCTCTGCAGGTAGCACTCGACCTGGCGCGGCAGCCAGGCGGCGGACAGTCGATAGCCGCCCTCGTGCAACGCATAGTAGCCCTGGGCATTCATTTCGAAACTGTCGAGGGAATCGAAGTCTTCCTGCCCGAGTGTGGCGGGGACGCTGGCAAGCACCCGGCCACCTTGATCGTCGTCGCGATACAGGGCGCCCAACACAGCACAACCGCGCTCATCGAGATGCTCGAGCAGGAAGTCGGTCTCTTCGAGGGTCAGACGAGCCGGCAGAAGATCCTGAAATCCGGAGAGCAGTACGTCGTCCACAGTGCCCTTGTGCAAGACCTGTGGGGTCAGGGGTAACTGACGTTCCATGTTGATTACCTAATAGGGTTCGACGGGGAAGGCGAGCACAGCGTTCTTCAGCATGCGCTTGACGATGGGGCCGTGCGCAGGGCCGACCGGGATCATGTAAAGCCTTCCAAAGGCGTTGTATCGCTGGACGGAGGTCGTCACGCTCAAGCGCTGCACCCCCTCGCCCGCAGGTGTGAGATCGAGGCAGACCATGACCGCCAGATGCGTATCGCGGGAGGTGAGGACCAGCCGATGCGCATCGATCGCCTCCACCGTGAAGAAGTCGAGGCGCTCGCCCACCGCAGGTTCCCGCTCGGCCGTTCGGGGTGTAAAACCATGGATGTCGGCCACCCGAAACCGGCGGGAAACGAAGTCACGAAGGCGAAAAGCCGCAGACAGCCACGCCGGGATATACGCAGTCATCGCGCAGTAAGCCTGCAGGGCCGTGATGCGCCCACCGACGCGCACCGCAGCGCAGTGCAGGAAATCCAGCTGCGCAAGCTCGGCGACCAGGCGAACATCCTTGGGGGCGCAAATCAGGGCCGCTGGCATCATCTGCACGCCCCAGTCATTGCTGCAGCAGGGCGATGGCAGCCAATTCGGCCTTGAGCAGGAGCTTCTCGTAGGCCTCGTCGGGCGACTCCTGGCGGCTGGTGATCAAGCCCGCGATTTCACGCGCCGACTCGTCCAGCGGCTCATCGGCGATGAACACCGACTCGAACAACGGAATCGGCGGCAGGTAATGACCTTTCACGTAGGCGACAGTCTGCTGCAGCGGTCGCAGAAGCTCATCCAGCGTGAACCGGTTGAACCCGCCCGCGCGGTAGCCGGACGCTGGCGCCCCGACGGTGGTGACGATCAGAAACTCCTTGTCCTGCAGCTTGTCGCCACCGCGTGCATAGGCAAAACCGGGCGTGAAGACATCGTCGATCCAGCGCTTCATCAATGCCGGGCACGAGTACCAGTAAAGCGGGAACAGCAGCACGATACGCTCATGGGCGCACAGCAGCTTCTGCTCGGCGGCAATGTCGAAGCCATTGCTGCCCAATGCCGCCGACAGGGGGTGCAGTGTGACATTGCTGCCTTGCAGGGCTTCGACGATGGCGGCATTGGCCCGCGAGCTGCTCAAGTCAGGATGACCGATTACGACCAGAATGTTATCCATGGAGAAGTCCTTTCAAGTGATGGTGTCCAGGCCGCAGCCAGGGGCTTCTATGCGGCGCGGTGGATTGAACGATAGTCCGCGGCATCTGTAACCTCCCCAATTGTGCAGGCCTGGGTCGGGACGTCGATCCAGCAGGCGAACAGCCAATGATCGCCCACGCGCATCGGCGCCGCGGCTCGACGGGCGCGATAGCCTGCACGGCGCAGCAACCGCTCGATGCCCAGTGGTGACACGGTGATCAACTGCCGCACGCCCCGAGCGGCCGCGCAGCGCAACACGGCATCCAGCAACTGTGTGGCAACGACGGAGGAAAATTGGCCGCCAGAGCTCGTCCCGGCCAGGCCAAAGTCCATGGCGGAGAAGCGCGACAGCTCCCAGATACGCGAATCACATGGCAGTGTCTGATCGCCCATCAACTGCGGGAACACCTCTGCAAGCAGGTAGCGTTGGCTGGTTGGCAGCAAGCGCGCGGTGCCTATGACCTGCTCCTGATCGTTGCAGGCAAGCACATAGAGCGTCTCGTCATGGTCGAACTGATCACGCTCGCGACCTGGATCACAAGCCAGCTCCCAACCCAGGGTGTCGACGAATACCCGATAACGATAACGGTCCATCTGCTGCAAGCGCGTCTGCCCTAGCTCCTGCTGTGTTCCAACGACGATCTCCATCTCGCGTCCTCCGGCCAATGTGGAAAGGACGCGTATTCGACTCGAAGTAGGGTGATAGCAAAACTGCACTATTTGGCAGGGTACTTCTGCACATAAGCGCAGGGCGTTCGCGCTAGGCCAGCAACCCCAGAAGCGCCGCCCGCGCTACCGCTGCCGTACGATTCGCAGCGCCCAGTTTGGCGCCGGCATTGCGGGTGTGGAATTTCACCGTTTCAATCGACAAGGTGAGGATGTCGGCAACCTCGTTGAGCGTCTTGCCATCGGCAGCCCAACGCAGCACTTCGCGCTCCCGTTCGGAAAGCGGGGACTGCGGCTGCGGTTGCCAGGAATCCGACAGCAGCCGCGAGAAGCCTTGGTGGGCGACATTCGCCAGCCAGCGCATCCGCGTCTCATGGGCACGCAACTCACCTTCGCCGATGCCTTCACCGGAGCGCGCCAGGGTCAGCATCCCCCCGCCCTTGCTCCCCTCCAGACACGATTGCGCCCACCCGTGGCGAAGACCGGCCTGCCGCGCCTCATCCCACAATTGCGGAGCGTCGGCAAATATTTCGTCGCCCCAGACCACTGGCTGCATCGAGCGCTGACAGTGGCGGACCGTCGGATCAAGAAGCAGGTACCCATTGGCATGGTAATGATCACACCATGGCCGGCTGTAGTTGCTGAGCATGAAGATCCGTGGCTTGGTGACTGGCAGCGGCGTGCGCAGGCCATAGGCACAGTAATCGAAGCCCAGATGGCGTGCGGCTGCCTTGACCTCTTCCAACAACGTTTGCGTATCGCGCGCGTCATAAACCGCCGACAGCATGTCGCCCATCCATTGCATTAATTATTCTCTCCATGAGTGTGAAGCCGCCCCAGCCGCACCCAGAAAGGTGCGAGCCTAGCGAAGCTACAACAACCGGGCCTTGAGCGATATCAATTTGCCACAACGTTGACGAATGCTGTCGCGCGATATTTATCGCGCGGCCAGCCCGTCGGTTCGGCACCGTACCGCTGACGCTACAAGCACAGCGTTACGAGAATGCTGCCGCCGCTGCGCAACTCAACGATATCTCGTGCCTGTCTGGATCGACACCTGCTCAAGCCCTGAACTGCCCCAGGCTCGCCCTTAACTGCGCCGCCAGATCATCCAGCACCTTGCTGCTGGCAGTGGTCTGCATCACCACTTCGGCCGAGCGCTCTGCCTGCGCGTGGATATTCTCGACCCGCCCCCGCACCGCCTGGGCGCCGCTGGCTTGCTGTTCGGCGGCGCGAGTCGCCAGGCCGATTGCGGCATGCACCTGCTCCACCGCCGCCTGCACCGACTGCTGGCGACGTTCGTTATCGCGCAGCACCAGCAGCCCTTCGCTGGCCTGACGCCCGGCTTGGCCGATGGTGGCCACAGCCTCTTTCGCTCCCTGCTGCAAGGCAACGATATGCGCCTGGATATCGCCGGTGGAGCTCTGCGTCTTGCTCGCCAGGGCCCGCACTTCATCGGCCACCACTGCAAAACCACGCCCTGTCTCGCCGGCCCGCGCTGCCTCGATCGCCGCATTGAGTGCCAGCAGGTTGGTCTGCTCGGCGATGCCATGAATCACGGTCAGCACTACTTCGATCTGCTCGCTCTGCTTGGCAAGGCGCTCGATGACCTGCGAGCCGCTTTCCACTTCTCCCGCCAGCTTCTCGATCAGCTTGGCCAGTTGGGTCGAGGCACGGCTGTTCTCGTCGGTAGCCTGGCGGATATCCACGACCTGCTGCAGCGCCGCCTGCATGGCGTGGCTCTCGGCCTGGGCCTCGTCGGCCATGCTCGACAGGTCGCGCAGACTCGCCGCCACCTCGTCGCGCTGCAACGCTGCCGCTGCATCGGCCCCCGCATTACGCTCGGCCATGGTGCCGATCTCCACCCCGGTACGCTGGGCCACTTCACCGGCTTCGCGGACGATCGGCTGAAGCTTGTCGACGAAGCGGTTGACTGCCGACGCCATGTCGCCGATCTCGTCACGGCTGTCGAGCGCCACCCGCTTGGTCAGGTCGCCCTCCCCGGCCGCCAGGTCGTCGAGGGCAGCGATCAACAGGCGCAGCTTGCTGACCACCCGCCGCCCCAGCACCACGGCAACCACCAACAGCACACCAAGCCCGACCAGCACAAGGCCGACGCCGATGCGCCAACGCAGCTCGCCGGCCGCGTCGCGAACCGTCTGCGCGGTATTGGCCTGCATGGCAGTGGCGCTGTTCTGCGCCGTCTCAAGACGAGCCTGCAGGGTCTTGCCGCTATCCGCTGCGGCAGCGCCGAGGCTCTCGCCGACCAGTTGTTCGCTACTGGCGATCAGGGCGGCAAAGCGCTGGTCGAGCGCCTTGAGCTCTTGATCGACGGCAGCGGTGGAGACCCCCATGAGTACCTTGCCGATCTGGGCGCCATTGGGGCTGATCGAAGCCTCGACGAAGTACACCGATGGATCCCGGCGCGCAGCGTCGAGCACCTTGTCCAGCGCCCGCTCGCCCTGGCCCTTTTCCATCAGTGCCTGATTGATCGGGTTCTGGCGGTTGAGGTAACGGGTAAGGTGCTCGCCCTCGGCGTTGTCGTAGATCACGAACAGCACGTTGGGATTGCGCTGCGCGCGACGAGCGAAGTCAGATAGCGTGGGGACGTCATTGTCCCAGATCGCCCTCGGTGCCACCGAGGCCAGCAACTCGGCCATGTCGTTGGCCGACTCCTTGAGGCTTTGCTCCAGCGTGGTGCGTAGCTGTTGCTGTTCGCTCTGTAATCGCGTGGAAAGCCCCGCGCTCAGGCGTTGCCGGGTACTGGCCGAGAGGCTGTCGAGACCGGAGCGCACATCTTGCCCCGCCTGCTCCAGCTCACCTGCCAGCTTGCGACTGTCAGCACCCAGGCGTTCGCCCAAATCGGCCTCCAGTGCAGTGACGGTGCTGCGGGTCAGCACGACGGCGACCACGACCTGCACCAGAAGAGCGATACCAAGTGCAACAAAAACAGGCCGCAGGAGGCGGCTTCGTAACAGAGAGAGGATGGCAGACACGTTTGAACCCCCGTGTTTCTGGCGCCATTACTTTGATGGCATCTACAGAATCTTCTTACAGCAAGGGTCATGCCTGAAGCAGGAGGGAAATACGCCAAGGTCTAGCAGCAAGATGAACCGTGGTAGCGGGCTTACCCGCGAAAGACCACTGCAGCGAGGAACAAAAACGCCGCAACCCCTTGCAGGGCTGCGGCGCTGGATCAGCCAGAAGGCAGATCAGGCGAACGGATGACGCAGCACGATGGTCTCGTTGCGGTCCGGGCCGGTGGAGATGATGTCGATCGGAGCGCCGACCAGCTCCTCGATGCGCTTGATGTAGTTGCGCGCGGCCTGCGGCAGCTCTTCCAGGGTTTTCACGCCCAGGGTCGATTCGCTCCAGCCTGGCATCTCTTCGTACACCGGCTCCAGGCCGATATAGCTGTCGGCATCGGAAGGCGCGTCGATCACCGCACCGTTCTCGTTCTTGTAGCCTACGCAGATGTTGATGGTTTCCAGGCCGTCCAGCACGTCCAGCTTGGTCAGGCAGATGCCCGAGATGCTGTTGACGTCGATGGCACGACGCAGGATCACGGCATCGAACCAGCCGCAACGGCGGGCACGACCGGTGGTGGAGCCGAACTCATGGCCACGCTTGGCCAGGGTAGCACCGGTTTCGTCGAACAGTTCGGTAGGGAACGGACCGGAACCCACGCGGGTGGTGTAGGCCTTGGTGATACCGAGGATGTAGTCCAGGTACATCGGGCCAACGCCGGAACCGGTGGAGATGCCGCCGGCAGTGGTGTTCGAGCTGGTGACGTACGGGTAGGTGCCGTGGTCGATGTCCAGCAGCGAGCCCTGGGCGCCTTCGAACATGATGTCCTTGCCGGCACGGCGCAGGTTGTGCAGTTCGGCGGTGACGTCGAGCATCATCGGCTTGAGCTGCTCGGCATAGGCCATGCACTCGTCGAGGGTCTGCTGGAAGTCGATGGCCGGCTCTTTGTAGTAATTGACCAGCTGGAAGTTGTGGTAGTCCAGCAGCTCACCGAGCTTGGCGGCGAAACGCTCGCGGTGGAACAGGTCACCCACGCGCAGGCCGCGACGGGCGACCTTGTCTTCGTAGGCTGGGCCGATACCACGGCCGGTGGTGCCGATTTTGGCTTCGCCACGGGCCTTTTCACGGGCCTGGTCCAGCGCCACGTGGTACGACAGGATCAGCGGAGCAGCCGGGCTGATGCGCAGACGCTCGCGAACCGGTACGCCCTTCTCTTCCAGCTTGGTGATTTCGCGCATCAGGGCGTCCGGCGCGACGACGACGCCGTTGCCGATCAGGCACTGTACGCCTTCACGCAGGATACCCGACGGGATCAGGTGCAGAACGGTCTTCTCACCGTTGATCACCAGGGTGTGGCCCGCGTTGTGGCCGCCCTGGTAACGCACGACGGCGGCAGCATGTTCGGTCAGCAGATCGACGATCTTGCCTTTGCCCTCATCACCCCATTGGGTGCCCAGGACGACGACATTCTTACCCATAACACTTGTCCTCATTCACGCAACTTGGTTGCCGGCCCATTGCCGGCGAAGAATCTCAATGGGTCAGCGGCAGAACCTGCCAGCGCCCGTCTTGCTGAATCAATTGCCGATCACAATCCGCCTCGAGAGCAGCACTCAGCGGCTGGCCAGGCAGTGCCTGGACCACGCGCTGGCCCTCGTTGCGCAACTGGCAGACCTGCTGCCAGAGGGCCGCGTCGCCACTGTCCGGCATCCAGATGCCGCCAGAAGGCAATACGACCTCCGCTCGCCCCAGTGTGACCAGGGTCTTCAAATCCGTTGAGAAACCGGTGGCCGGACGTGCCCGGCCAAAGTCGGCGCCGATGTCATCGTAGCGCCCGCCCTGGGCGATCGACTGGCCGACCCCGGGTACGAACACCGCGAACACCACGCCGGTGTGATAGTTGTAGCCGCGCAGCTCGCCCAGGTCGAAGTACAGCGGCAGGTCCGGATAACGCGCTGCCAGGCGATCGGCGATCGCCAGCAGGTCGTCCAGGGCCGCCAGCACGCTGGCCGGGGCTCGGCCCAGACGCACACGGGCGTCGGCCAGCACTTCGCGACCACCGCACAGTTCGACCAGGGCACGCAGCATGTTGCCCAGGTCTTTCGGCAGGTCGGCGGTCAGCTCGTGAACTTCATCGACAGCCTTGCGCTGCAGCGCATCGAACAACTGCTGCTCGACCGCGCCCGACAGGCCGGCGGCACGGGCCAGGCCGCGGTAGATACCGACGTGACCCAGGTCCATGTGCACATCGGCAACGTCAGTCAGTTGCAAGGTGGTCAGCATCAGGCTGATCACTTCGACGTCGCTGGTCGGACTGGCGTCGCCATACAGCTCGGCGCCCAACTGGATCGGGCTGCGCGAGGTCGACAGCGCACGCGGCTCGGCGTGCAGCACACTGCCGGCATAGCACAGGCGGCTCGGGCCCTCGCGGCGCAGGGTGTGGGCGTCGATGCGTGCCACCTGCGGCGTGAAGTCGGCACGGAACCCCATCAGGCGACCGGACTGCGGGTCGACCACCTTGAAGGTACGCTGATCCAGGTCCTGGCCGGCGCCGGTGAGCAGCGACTCCAGGTACTCGATATGCGGGGTGACGACCAGTTCATAACCCCAACTCTGGAACAGGTCCAACACCTGGCGACGCGCAATCTCGATGCGCGCCGCTTCAGGTGGCAGTACTTCCTCGATGCCATCTGGCAGAAGCCAGCGGTCTACCGTTGCCATTACGCCATTTCCCCTCTGGTCCGGGCGGCTGCCCAACAGGTTAGCCGTCTGTGAAGCAGGCATTGGCGCACAACAGCAGGCAGCACCGATCCCAGCGCCGCCGCCGTGCCAACACCCTCGAAAAACCGCGCGTCCTGTCCAAGTCGTCAAAAAGCCTGGGGCCAATCAACCTTGCAGACGCAAAAAAGCCGGGAATTTCCCGGCTGACTCATCATACACCCCTTTTGATTCGGGATGCACCCCACCGGGCGTTTTAGCTGCCCGGTGGGGGTCTTTCCTGTTACGGCTTGCTCTTGTCCAGGAAGCGGAAGAACTCGTTCTTCGGATCCAGGACCAGCACGTCGCTCTTGCTGGCGAAGCTCTCGCGATAAGCCTGCAGGCTGCGGTAGAACACGTAGAAGTCAGCGTCCTGGCCGTAGGCCTTGGCATAGATGGCAGCCGATTGGGCATCGCCATCACCACGGGTTTCTTCAGCTTCACGGTAGGCTTCAGCCAGCAGCACACGGCGCTGACGGTCGGCATCTGCACGAATACCTTCAGCCAGCTCGTTACCCTTGGCACGGTGCTCGCGCGCTTCACGCTCACGCTCGGTGCTCATACGGTCGAACACGCTGCGGTTGACTTCCTTCGGCAGGTCGATGGCCTTGACGCGAACGTCAATGACCTCGATCCCCAGCTCCTTGTTGGCCATGCGGTTCAGCGAAGCGGTGATGTCGGCCATCAGCGCGTCACGTTCACCGGAAACCACCTCATGCAGGGTGCGCTTACCGAACTGGTCACGCAGGCCGCTTTCCAGACGACGCGACAGGCGCTCGTCGGCGATCTGCTTCATGCCCGAGGTCGCGGTGTAGAAACGCTCGGCGTCCTTCACGCGCCATTTGGCGTAGGCATCGACCATCACAGCTTTCTTCTCCAGCGTGAGGAAACGCTGGGTCGGGGCGTCGAGGGTCATCAGGCGGGCGTCGAACTTGCGCACCTGGTTGACGTACGGAACCTTCACATGCAGGCCCGGCTGGACATCCGCCTGGACCACACGGCCGAACTGCAGCAATACCGCACGCTCGGTCTGCGACACGATGTAGAAGCAGTTCCACGCGACGATCGCCAGCACCACGGCGGCAATCAGGGCGAACAGCGATTTATTGCTCATCAGCGGCTCTCCCTAGTGCGCAGCGGCTGTTGTTGCTGTTGCAGGTCCTGTACAGCGCGGGTGGCAGCGTCGTTGACCGACGGCGACACGCTGCTGGACGGCGCTGCAGTGTTGCGGCTGCCTTCGACCATCTTGTCCAGTGGCAGGTAGAGCAGGTTGTTCTGCCCGTCCTTGGTGGCCACCATGACCTTGCTGGTGTTGCTGTACACCTCCTGCATGGTCTCCAGGTACAGACGCTGACGGGTGACGTCAGGCGCCTTGCGGTACTCGGCGACCAGCTTGGTGAAGCGATCCGCCTCACCCTTGGCGCGGGCGATCACTTCATCGCGGTAGCCGTTGGCATCCTCGATGATGCGCTGCGCCTGACCACGGGCCTCAGGCACCACGCCATTGGCGTAGGACTCGGCCTGGTTGCGCGCACGCTGCTCGTCCTCACGGGCGCGGATCACGTCGTCGAAGGCTTCCTGCACTTCACGCGGGGCTGCCGCGCTCTGTACGTTGACCTGGGTGACGGTGATACCGGTGCGGTAGGTGTCGAGGAAGCGCTGCAGGCGTTCGCGGATATCCACGGCCATCTGCTCACGGCCTTCGGTCAGCACCTGGTCCATCGAAGTGGAACCCACGACGTGGCGCAGGGCGCTGTCGGTGGCATGCTGCAGGCTGACTTCCGGCTGGTCGACGTTGAGCACGAAGTCCTGCAGGTTGCTGATCTTGTACTGCACGGTCAGCGGCACCTCGACGATGTTCTCGTCTTCGGTGAGCATCTGGCCCTGCTTGGTGTACGCACGCTCACGCGTGACGTTTTCCATGTACTTGCGGTCGATCGGCGGGAAGTAGATGTTCAGGCCCGGCCCCACGGTCTCGTAGTACTTGCCGAAGCGCAGCACCACGGCCTGCTCCTGCTCGTCGACCACGTAGACGGCGCTGTACAGCCAGATGGCCGCCAGTACTGCCAGGCCAATGCCCAGCAAGCCGTAGCCGCCACCCTTGCCGATGTTGCGGTCACCACCGCCACCGCGTTTCTTGCTGCCGCCGAACATGCCGTTCAGGCTGTCCTGCAGCTTGCGGAAGGCCTCGTCGAGATCCGGTGGTCCCTTCTTGTCGCCACCACCACCGCCACCACGGCGGCCGCCCCAGGGATCCTGATTGTTCGAGTTGCCACCCGGCTCGTTCCAAGCCATAGCGCTCTCCATCTGATAAAGCAAAGACGCGCCCACGGCGCGCCGTCCAATGCTACAGAATGCCTGTCACGGCTGCCCGGCGACCTCGACGGGCATTTATTGCAAAGTGTGTTGCTCGATGAACACCTCAGGCTCCAGGCCTGCGCGGCTGACCAGGCGATTGAGCTCTACCCGGGGCAGACGCACGCTCAGCAAGCTGCTGCCCTGTTCATCATGTTCTTCGCCTTGCACTGCCCCCAGTTCGAAGAATTGCGCGCGCAAGCGTGCAAGTCGCTGTTCCAGGCGCAGGGTTCCGACAAACAGATCATCCCCCAGCAATTCGGCTATCGCCTGCCCCACAAGCTCAAGACCGCGCCCGTCGCGGGCCGAAACCCATACCCGCTCCGGCTTGCCGTCGGCATCGCGCTGGATCTGCGGCTCGACATCTTCGAGCAGGTCGAGTTTGTTATAGACCTCGAGGATCGGCAAGCCTTCGGCACCGATCTCGCCCAGCACGGCGAGCACCTGCTCGATCTGCTCCATGCGCTCGGGTTCGTGCGCATCGATCACATGCAGCAGCAGGTCGGAGTTGCTCGACTCTTCGAGCGTAGCCCGAAAAGCCTCGACCAGCTTGTGCGGCAGGTGGCGAATGAAACCCACGGTGTCGGCCAGCACGATCGGCCCCAGGTCATCCAGTTCGAGCCTGCGCAATGTAGGGTCGAGTGTGGCGAACAACTGGTCGGCCGCGTAGACCTCCGATTGCGTCAGGGCGTTGAACAGCGTGGACTTGCCGGCGTTGGTATAGCCCACCAGCGACACCGAAGGGATGTCCGCGCGCTTGCGCCCGCGTCGGGCCTGCTCGCGCTGGCTGCGCACCTTCTCCAGACGCGCCTTGATCTGACGCAGGCGCACCCGCAGCAGGCGGCGGTCGGTTTCAAGCTGGGTTTCACCCGGGCCGCGCAGGCCGATACCACCCTTCTGCCGCTCAAGGTGGGTCCAGCCACGCACCAGCCGCGTGCTCATGTGCTCGAGCTGGGCCAATTCGACCTGCAGCTTGCCTTCGTGAGTACGTGCTCGTTGGGCGAAGATATCGAGAATCAGGCCGGTACGGTCAAGCACGCGGCACTCGAAGACGCGTTCGAGGTTGCGCTCCTGACTGGGCGTGAGGGTGTGATTGAAAATCACCAGGTCGGCTTCTTCGGCCTTGACCAGGTCGCGCAGTTCCTCGACCTTGCCGCTGCCGATCAGAAACTTGGCTGTGGGCTGGTGCCGGGCAACCGTAGCCAGGTGGACGATGTCCGCTCCGGCCGACAGTGCCAGCTCCTGAAACTCCTGCGGGTCTTCGCGCGCCTCAGGGTTCTGACCTTCCAAGTGAACGAGCAACGCCCGTTCACCACCACCGTGGCGCTCAAAGAACAATGCAGGCTCCTATCAGGCGTTGCCTGGCTCGCTGTCGCCGTGTTCGGAATCGGACGGGCTTGGCAGACGAACCGGACGGGCAGGTACGACAGTGGAAATCGCGTGCTTGTAGACCATCTGGCTGACGGTGTTCTTCAGCAGCACGACGAACTGGTCGAAGGACTCGATCTGGCCTTGCAGCTTGATGCCGTTGACCAGGTAGATCGAAACCGGGACCTTTTCTTTTCTCAAGGTGTTCAAGTAAGGGTCTTGTAGCGAATGCCCTTTTGACATATGCCGCACTCCTGTAAGGGTCAATAGTAAAAAACTGAAAAAATTCGTTCATTAAGGCCGTCAGTCGCAAGAATAGACGGCAATTGCAGGGACTCAGCTCAATATGGAGACCGATTCCAGGTATTTCAAGGTGCGGGACAGATTGTCGCAGGCCAGACTGTCCAGCCAATGTACGTCGGACCAGCTACGCAACCAGGTGAACTGCCGCTTGGCCAGCTGGCGGGTGGCGATGATACCGCGTTCGCGCATCTGCTCGGCTGTCAGTTTGCTGTCCAGATAGTCCCATACCTGCCTGTACCCCACTGCCCGTATAGACGGCAGCCCGACATGCAAGTCACTTCTGGCCCGCAGCTCTCGGACCTCGTCGACGAAGCCCTGTTCCAGCATCTGCGAAAATCGTAGCGCAATTCGCTCATGCAAAATGTGACGATCTGTAGGCGCAATCGCCAGACTGGCGACAGTATAGGGCAAATGCCCGCCCGCGCCTGCGTCTGAACCGCGGCTTTCGGCTGATTGACGCTCGCGGTGGGCAGTCATGTTCTGGCCGCTCACCCGGTACACCTCCAGCGCACGGATCAGCCGCTGCGGATCGTTCGGATGAATGCGCGCCGCCGATACCGGGTCGATCTCGGCCAACTGCCGGTGCAGTTCACCCAGGCCCAGCTCGCGGGCCTGCGCCTCGAGTTCGGCACGAACCTCGGCATCAGCGGGCGGCATGTCGGCCAGGCCGTCCACCAGCGCCTTGTAGTACAGCATGGTGCCGCCGACCAGCAGCGGGATCTTGCCGCGCGCAGTGATCTCGGTCATGGCCTGCAGCGCATCGCTGCAGAACTGCGCCGCCGAATAACTCTCGGCCGGATCGAGGATGTCTACCAGACGGTGCGGATGGGCAGCCAGCACCTCTGGCGAGGGCTTGGCGGTGCCGATGTCCATACCGCGGTAGACCATGGCCGAGTCGACGCTGATCAGCTCGCACGGCAGGTTCTGGGTGAGGGCGATGGCCAGGTCGGTCTTGCCGGCAGCCGTCGGGCCCATGAGAAAAATCGCTGGGGGCTTGCCGCTCATGTCATCGACCGCGCAGGAAAAGTTTGTCCAGATCATCCAGGCCCATCTGGGTCCAGGTCGGTCGGCCATGGTTGCACTGGCCGCTGCGCTCGGTGTTTTCCATGTCACGCAGCAAGGCATTCATCTCGGGGATCGCCAGGCGTCGGTTGGCACGTACCGCACCGTGGCAGGCCATGGTGCCGAGCAGCTCGTTGATGTGCGCCTGTATGCGGTCGCTGGTGCCGTACTCCATGAGATCAGCGAGCACATCCTGCACCAGGCGGTTGGCCTCGGCCTGCTTGAGCAGCGCGGGAATCTGGCGGATCGCCAGGGTTTCCGGCCCCAGGCGCTGCAGCTCGAAGCCCAGGCGCTGGAAGGTCTGGGCATGCTCCTCGGCGCAGTCAGCCTCACGCTGGCTCACCGCCAGCGATTCGGGCACCAGCAACGGCTGGCCGCTCAACCCTTCGCTGGCCATCGCCAGCTTCAGGCGCTCGTACATGATCCGTTCGTGGGCGGCATGCATGTCTACCAGCACCAGGCCCACGGCGTTCTCGGCGAGGATGTAGATGCCCTTGAGCTGAGCCAGGGCATAGCCCAGCGGCGGAATGTCACCCTGGCTTTGCGGCAGCGCCACAGCTGGCTGGGCGCTGTTCTCCAGCGGGGCGAAGTACTCGCGATAGACCGCTTGCGCCTCGGCTGCCGGGACCGGCTGCGACGGGCGCGGCGTGTATTGGTACTGGTAGCCTGCACCGGCGCCACCGCTGGAGAACGACGGCTGCGGTTGCGCCTGGGGCTGCTCGAGCACCGAGGCGGCCAGACGCATCTCGCCCTGGGGGCCGAACTCACCGGCCTGCAGGCCGCTGGGACGCACGATTTCAGTAGTCGCCGCCGGCGCCGCGAGTTGATCCTCCGGGCGCACATCGGCCAGCGCACGGTGCAAGGTACCGTACAGGAAGTCGTGGACCATGCGCCCTTCACGAAAGCGCACTTCGTGCTTGGTCGGGTGCACGTTGACATCGACACCGGTGGGGTCGAGTTCCAGGAACAGCACGAAGGTCGGATGCCGCCCGTTGAACAGCACGTCGCGGTAGGCCTGGCGCACCGCGTGGGCGACCAGCTTGTCGCGCACCGCGCGGCCATTGACGAAGAAGTACTGCAGGTCCGCCTGGCTACGCGAGAAGGTCGGCAAACCGACCCAGCCCCACAGGCGCAGGCCATTGCGCTCGACCTCGATCGGCAGCGCCTGCTCGAGGAAGCCGGGCCCGCAGATCGCCCCGACCCGCCGCGCACGCGACAGTTCTTCGGGCGCCTCGTGCAGGCTGAGGATGCTCTTGCCGTTGTGACGCAGGTGGAAGCCGACATCGAAACGCGCCAGCGCCAGGCGCCTGATCACTTCCTGCAGATGATCGAATTCGGTTTTTTCGGCCTTGAGGAACTTGCGCCGGGCCGGAGTGTTGAAGAACAGGTCGCGCACTTCGACGGAAGTGCCGACCGGATGCGCCGCCGGCTGTACCCGCGGGAGCATGTCACGGCCCTCGGTCTCGACCTGCCAGGCTTCGCTGGCATTGGCGGTACGCGAGGTCAGGGTCAGGCGTGCTACCGAACTGATCGAAGCCAGCGCCTCGCCGCGAAAGCCCAGGCTGAGCACGCCCTCAAGGTCTTCCAGCTCGCGGATCTTGCTGGTCGCGTGGCGCGCCAGCGCCAGAGGCAGGTCGTCCGGGGCGATGCCACTGCCATCGTCACGCACGCGCAGCAGCTTCACGCCGCCCTGTTCGACATCCACGTCGATGCGCCGGGCACCGGAGTCCAGGCTGTTCTCCAGCAGCTCCTTGGCCACCGACGCAGGGCGTTCGACCACCTCGCCGGCGGCGATCTGGTTGGCCAGCCGCGGGCTGAGCAGCTGGATTCGCGAACCACCACTCATTGCTGGGACGCCAGGGTAGTGGCCGGGATGTCGAGGTGCTGACCCACCTTGAGCTCATCGCTCTTGAGGTTGTTGGTGCTGCGCAGGCTGGCCACGCTGACCTGGTAACGCACGGCGATCATCGCCAGCGTCTCGCCCGGGCGCACGCTGTGTTCACGTGGGCCTTGGGCGATCTTGCCGGAATCGCGCAGCCAGGCGATGTAGGTGCCTGGTGGCGGGTTCTGCTGGAAGAACTGGCGCACACCGGTATGAATCGAGCGGGCCAGCGCCTGCTGGTGGCTCTTGGTTGCCAGCTTGTTGGCTTCGTTGGCGTTGGAGATGAACCCGGTTTCGACCAGGATCGACGGGATGTCCGGCGACTTCAACACCATGAACCCGGCCTGTTCCACGCGCTGCTTGTGCAGCGGCGTGATGCGGCCCATGTTGCCCAGCACTTTCTGGCCCACGTTGAGGCTGGAGCTGAGCGTGGCCGTCATCGACAGGTCGAGCAGCACGCCGGCGAGCATGCGGTCCTTGTCATCGAGGCTGACGTTGCCGGCGCCGCCGATAAGGTCGGAGCGGTTCTCGCTGTCGGCCAGCCAGCGCGCGGTCTCGGAGGTGGCGCCACGGTCGGACAGGGCAAACACCGACGCACCAAAGGCCGCTTTCGACGGCGCGGCGTCGGCGTGGATGGAGATGAACAGGTCAGCGCCCTTCTTGCGGGCAATCTCGGTGCGCTTGCGCAGCGGAATGAAGTAATCGCCGGTACGGGTCAGCTCGGCACGATAACCTTTCTCGGTGTTGATCTGGCGCTGAAGCTCGCGGGCGATGTCGAGCACGATGTCTTTCTCGTGCTGGCCGCGCGAGCCGGAAGCGCCGGGGTCTTCCCCGCCGTGGCCAGCATCGATGGCGACCACGATGTCACGCTTGCCGTTGGGCACCGGCGGCAGCTTGATCGCCGGTTGCGCCGGTGTCACTGGCACCGCAGGCGTGGTGGCCGGTGCCTGGGTGACCGGCGGCGGCGTGGGATTGCTGGCGGCAACCGCATCGGCTTCGTGGTCGTACAGGTCGACCACCAGGCGATTGCCGTACTGGGCGTTGGGCGCAAGCGTGAAGCTTTTGGGCGTGACCGCCTTTTTCAGGTCGACCACCACGCGCAGGTCGGTGGCGGTACGCTGGGCCGAGCGCACACTGGTGATAGGCGTGTTCGAGGTGGAGACATTCAATGGCGAGGCGAGCGTCGCACCATTGATGTCGATGACCAGGCGATCAGGCGCGCTGAGCGTGAAGACACTGTGCTGCACCGGGCCGGACAGGTCGAAGACCAGGCGCGTGTTGTCCGGCGCGCGCCACAGGCGCATGCTCTTGACTTGTGTGACGGCCAGAGCGTCAACGGTCACCGCTGTCAGCAGCAGTCCAACGACGGCGACCAGTGCGCGAATGCGCAGCATACCTTTCCCCACTTACTATTTGTTTTCGGCAGCCAGAGCGGCACACCAGGCTTCGCCGCGAGCCCCCTGCGGCGACAGGTTCAGCGAGCGGCCGCCCGCCTGGGGGCTTATGGTAATGGTCAGGTCGGGCTTTGGCAAAACGCCCTCGCCCTTCTGCGGCCATTCGAAAAGACACAGCGGATCGCCTTCGAAATAGTCGCGAATCCCCATGAACTCTAGCTCTTCCGGGTCGACCAGGCGGTAAAGATCGAAATGGAAGGCGCGAATGTCGCCTATTTCATAAGGTTCCACCACAGTGAAGGTCGGACTTTTCACTGCGCCAGTGTGACCCAATCCACGAATCAGACCACGCGACAAGGTGGTCTTGCCGGCGCCGAGGTCGCCTTCCAGAAAGATCACGCCATGGCCGCCGGTGACCTTGGCGAGTGTCGCGCCGAACGCGACGGTGGCCGGCTCGTCGGCCAGAAACAGGGTTATGCCTGACACGCTGAATGCTCCTCCAACAATTCTCGAATGACCGGAACCAGATCGCTGGCCGCCAGACCTCTGCCCTGCGCGCCCAGACGTTCGCCAGCGCAGGCGTGCAACCACACGCCCAGGCCCGCCGCCTGCCAGGCGTCCAGGCCCTGGGCCAGCAACGCGGCCAGCACGCCGGTCAGCACATCGCCCAGGCCGGCACCGGCCATGGCCGGGTGCCCTCGCTCGCACAGCCGCAACTGGCCGTCCGGGTTGGCGACCAGGGTCCCGGCGCCCTTGAGCACGCAGACACTGTCGTAGCGACGCGCCAGTTTACGCGCAGCCCCAGGCCGATCGGCCTGTACGGCCTCGGTGGAAACGCCCAGCAAACGCGCAGCCTCCCCAGGATGCGGGGTCAGGATGCTGCCGCTCGGCAAGGCCAGGGGCGTGCGCGCCAGCAGGTTGAGCGCATCGGCGTCCCAGACCTGCGGCAGGTGCGCATTGGCAACAGCCGAAAGCAGGCTGCGGCCCCAGGCAGCCTGGCCAAGACCAGGCCCCACCACCAGCACCGAGGCGCGCTCCAGCACCGCCATCAACTGGTTGGCCGAACTGACGCCCAGGCACATGGTTTCCGGCAGGCGGCTGAGGCTCGCGGACACATGTTCGGGGCGTGTCGCCAGGCTGACCAGCCCCGCGCCACAGCGCAGGGCGGCTTCGGCACTGAGCAGCACGGCGCCGCCGGTCCCCAGGTCGCCGCCGACCACCAGCACATGGCCAAAATCGCCCTTGTGGGCAGTCGCCGGCCGCGCAGGCAGGTGCGCGACGGTCACGCTGCTGAGCGTTTGCGGGGTGTTGGTGGGGTGTTTGGTCTGAGGCATGGGGTCAAAAGCTCCGATGTCTGGCAGAATTATACGCACCTGAGCCTGCAATGCCTTGTCCATCCATGTCCGCCTCCTCTCTAGACCTTCAAGCACTGGCCCAATCGATCAAGGATTGGGGCCGCGAACTCGGTTTTGCCCACGTGGGCATCGCCGATGTAGAGCTTGGCGAGCATGAACAGCACCTGCAGCGCTGGCTGGAGGCCGGCCATCACGGCGAGATGGACTATATGGCAGCGCACGGCACGAAACGTTCGCGCCCCGCCGAACTGATTCCCGGCACCTTGCGGGTGGTTTCGCTGCGCATGGACTACCTGCCCGGCGATACGCTGATGGCCCAACGCCTGGCTCAGCCGGAAAAAGCCTACATCTCCCGCTACGCGCTGGGCCGCGACTACCACAAGCTGGTGCGCAAGCGCGTGCAGCACCTGGCTGACCGCATCCACGAAGCCATCGGCCCCTTCGGCTACCGTGCCTTCGTCGACAGCGCCCCGGTACTGGAAAAAGCCATCGCCCAACAGGCCGGGCTCGGCTGGATCGGCAAGAACACCCTGTTGCTCAACCGTAAAGCGGGCAGCTACTTCTTCCTGGCCGAGCTGTTCGTCGATCTGCCTGTGCCCGCCGACGAAGCCCAGACCAGCGAGCACTGCGGACGCTGCCAGGCGTGCCTGGACATTTGCCCCACCGCAGCCTTCGTCGGCCCCTACCAGCTCGATGCGCGGCGCTGCATCTCGTACCTGACCATCGAGCTCAAGGACGCGATCCCCGTGGAGCTGCGTCCATTGATCGGCAACCGGGTGTTCGGTTGCGACGATTGCCAGATCGTCTGCCCCTGGAACCGCTTCGCCAAATCGACTGGCGAGGACGACTTCAAGCCGCGTCACGGACTGGACAATGTCGAGTTGGCGGCACTGTTCCTGTGGGACGAAAAGACCTTTCTCAGCCGCACCGAAGGCTCGCCGCTGCGTCGTGCCGGTTACGAGCGCTGGCTGCGCAACCTGGCGGTTGGGCTGGGCAACGCACCTTCGACGATTGCCGTGCTCGAGGCGCTGAAAGCGCGGCGCGAGCATCCTTCGGCATTGGTCAGGGAGCATGTGGAGTGGGCGTTGGCGCGGCACGAGGCGGCGAGCTGACAGGCACAGTGCGACCTTTTCGCGGACGGCACCTCTTGCAGGAGACTGTCTTGCTCAAATCTAAAGGCCAGCCAGTCCCTGTGGGAGCGGGCTTGCCCGCGAAAAGGCCGCAGTCGATCCCGAAGATTCAATGCTCGTCGTTGTAGTGGAACTTGGGCATTTCCCAGTGGAAGCGGATCGCCAGCAACCGCAGCAGGAAGCCGCCAAACAGGGTCAACAGCATCGCCTGCTCGGCTGGCACCTTGAAGTACACGCAGCCCAGATAGAACCAGGCCGCTGCGAACGACACGCTGGCATACAGCTCGCGCCGGAACACCAAGGGAATATCGTTGCAGAAGATGTCGCGCAGGATCCCGCCGAACACGCCAGTGATCACGCCGCTGATCGACGCCACCAGCATCCCCTGCCCCATTTCCAGCGCCGTCATGCAGCCGATCAAGGTGAAGGCCACCAACCCAAGGGCGTCGAGCACCAGGAACAACGAGCGCAGGTGACGCATCAGCGGCGCGATGAAGATCGTCAGCAATGCGGCGAAACTGGTCAGCACCAGGTATTCGGGGTGCTTCACCCAGGTCAGCGGGTAGTGCCCAAGCAGAACGTCGCGCACTGAGCCGCCACCCAGGGCGGTGATGCAGGCGATCAGTACCACGCCGAACCAGTCCATGCCGCGCCGACCGGCGGACAAGGCGCCTGTCATGGCTTCGGCGGTGATGGCGATGAGGTAGAGCATCAACAGCATGGCGCAGATCCGTGCGAGAAAAGGCGCGCAGTCTACTCACTCGCGCGGGGCACCAAAAGGGGGCGCATGTACGCCCCTTGATTCATCAGACCTTGATGAAATGTTCGCGGTAGTGACGCAGCTCGGCGATCGACTCGCGGATGTCATCCAGTGCCAGGTGCGTGCTGCCTTTCTTGAAGCTGTCGCGCACGTCGGGTGCCCAGCGTGCAGCGAGCTCCTTGAGGGTGGAGACATCGAGGTTGCGGTAGTGGAAGTAGCCTTCCAGCGCGCGCATGTGGCGGTAGAGGAAGCGGCGATCCTGGCAGATGCTGTTGCCGCAGATCGGTGACTTGCCCTTGGGTACCCACTGCTCGAGGAAGGCGATGGTCTGTGCTTCGGCTTCGGCCATGTCGATACGGCTTTCGCGCACGCGCTGGGTCAGGCCGGAGGCGCCATGGGTGCGGGTGTTCCACTCGTCCATGCGCGCCAGTACTTCGTCACTGTGGTGAATGGCGATAACCGGGCCCTCGGCCAGGGTGTTCAGTTCACTGTCGGTGACGATGGTGGCCATCTCGATGATGACGTCGTTGTCCGGATCCAGGCCGGTCATCTCCAGATCGATCCAGATCAGGTTCTGTGGGTTGTGCATGAATGAGCTCCTCGAATAGGCCGACATATTAGCCTAGTGGAGCGTGCTAAACTGCCTGCCGTTTTCTTTTGCCCCGCCAACACGGAACCTCCATGGCCAAACGCCAGCTCAACCGCCGCCAGAACTGGCGCATCGAAAAGATCCAGGGTGAACGCGCCGCCCGCGCCGCCAAACGCGAGCAGCACGCCCTGCAGGAGCTCGAAGGCGGCGACCTGGGGCCCGAACAACTGGGCCTGGTGATCGCCCACTTCGGCGTCACGGTCGAGGTCGAGGCCCAGGACGGCGACGTCGCAGGCCAGGTGTTCCGCTGCCACTTGCGCGCCAACCTGCCGGCGTTGGTCACAGGTGACAAGGTGGTCTGGCGGGCCGGCAACCAGGGCAACGGCGTGATCGTCGCGCAGATGCCGCGCAGCACCGAGCTGTGTCGGCCGAACAACCACGGGCAACTCAAGCCGGTGGCGGCCAACGTCGACCTGATCGTGATCGTCTTCGCCCCGGCACCCGAGCCCCAGGCCAATCTCATCGACCGCTACCTGGTCGCCGCCGAGCACGCCGGCATCCGCCCGCTGCTGCTGCTGAACAAGGCCGACCTGATCAACGACGACAACGCAGCGACGCTCAATGCGTTGCTGGCAGTGTACCGCGACCTCGGCTACCCGCTGCTGGAGGTGTCTGCACACCACGGCGATGGCATGCAACGCCTGCAGCAGACACTGGACGAGCACATCAGCGTGTTCGTCGGGCAATCGGGCGTGGGCAAGTCGTCGCTGGTCAACAGCCTGCTGCCGCAGGCACAGACGCGGGTTGGCGATCTGTCGGAGTGGTCGGGCCAGGGCACCCACACCACCACCACCGCACGGCTCTACCACTTCCCCAACGGGGGCGACCTGATCGACTCACCCGGTATCCGCGAGTTTGGTTTGGCGCATGTCAGCCGGGACGATGTGGAAGCAGGCTTCATCGAATTCCGCGAACTGCTCGGCAACTGCCGCTTCCGCGACTGCAAGCACGACCGCGAGCCGGGGTGTGCGCTGCTCAAAGGGCTGGAGGAAGGGCGTATCTCGGCGCAGCGGATGCACAGCTACCGCTCGATCGTGGCTAGCCTGACGCAAGACACCTACTGAAGATGCAGGAGCGGCATTGCGCCGCTCTTGCCGATTACGTGCTCAGTTTTCCTTGGGCTCGTCCATCTTCAGCACGCCATCCTCGAAGATGTTCAGCTTCTGACGCAATTCACGCGGCTGCATCGGCGCCGCGCCATCGGCCGGCGCGGCGGAGGCACCAGGTGCTCCTGGCGCCGCATCGGCAGGCGGGGTCGGATTGGCCGGTGCTTCAGGTGCGCCCTGCTCGCCCTCGATATCCCGCTGGGCTTTCTTGGTCAGCACGATGATGTCGATCCGGCGGTTGACCGGATTGAACGGGTTCTCGCGGTCGAACAGCGACGAGGAGGCGTAACCCACCACCCTTGCGACCTGCCCATCCGGATAACCACCCGCCACCAGCGCACGTCGCGCGGCGTTGGCACGGTTGGCCGACAGCTCCCAGTTGCCGAAATCACCGGTGCCGGCATAAGGCTTGGCATCGGTATGGCCGCTGACGCTGATCTTGTTCGGCACAGCCTTGATGGTGTCGGCCATCGCCAGCAGGATGTCTTCGAAGTAGGGCTTCAGACGCGCACTGCCGAGGTCGAACATCGGTCGGTTCTCGGCGTCCATGATCTGGATGCGCAGGCCGTCCTGGGTGATCTCGAACAGGATCTGGTCCTTGAACTTCTGCAGTTGCGGATTTTCCTCGACCTTGTTCTGCAGCTCCTGCAGCAGCAGTTGCAGACGCTCCTGCTCGACCTGCTCGGCCATGGTCTCGATCCGGTCTTTGTCCATCTGCACGCTGGTGTCAGGCGTCGGCTCGGACTTCTCTTCCGGGTTGATGGTCTTTTCCGGTGCCAGCTGCGGCGAGCCGCCCAGGTCGATGACGTAGGGCGTACCGCTTTCGGAGAAGCCGATCGGGTCCTTGAAGTAGCCGGCGATGGCGATCTTCTGCTCCGGAGTGGCCGTGGACAGCAACCACAGCACCAGGAAGAACGCCATCATCGCCGTGGCGAAGTCGGCGAAGGCGATCTTCCAGGAACCGCCATGGTGGCCGTCGCCGTAGCGCTTGACGCGCTTGACGATGATGGGCTGATTGTTCTCCATGACTTAGCGACCGCGAACCGCTTGTTCCAGTTCGGCAAAGCTCGGTCGGTGCGCCGGGTACAGCACCTTGCGCCCGAACTCGACAGCCAGCGACGGCGGCATGCCGGACGCCGAGGCCACCAGCGAAGCCTTGATCGCCTCGTAGACGTTCAGTTCTTCCTTGGCATCGTGGCGCAGGCAGTTGGCCAGCGGGCCGAAGAAGCCGTAGGCGGCGAGAATACCGAAGAAGGTACCGACCAGCGCTGCACCGACGTGCAGGCCGATGGACTTCTGGTCGCCATCGCCCAGCGAGGCCATGGTCACCACGATACCCAGTACCGCAGCGACGATACCGAAGCCGGGCATGGCGTCGGCGACACTGGTCACTGCATGGGACGGGTGCTCGAGGTCTTCCTTCATGCTCAGCAGCTCCATGTCGAACAGGCCTTCGAGCTCATGGGGCGCCATGTTGCCGGTCGACATGATGCGCAGGTAGTCGCAGACGAACGCGGTCATCCGCGCATCGCCCATGACCGCAGGGTACTTGGCGAAGATCGGGCTGGCCGCGGGATCCTCGATGTCACCCTCGATGGCCATCATGCCCTCGCGGCGACTCTTGTTGAGAATCTCGTAGATCAGGCCCAGCACTTCCAGGTAGAACGTATGGGTGAAGCGGCTGCCGAACATCTTCAGCGACTTCTTCATGACGTGCATGGTCATGTAGCCAGGGTTGGCCTGGAGAAACGCGCCAAAAGCCGCACCGCCGATGATCAGCACTTCGAACGGCTGGATCAGCGCCGCGATCTTGCCGTGGGAGAGCACGTATCCGCCGAGCACACTCGCGAATACGACGATGATGCCGATAATTTTAGCCATAGATTGAAAGCACTTGCTGTCGTGGTCAGGGTCAGGGGCGGAAGCTTGGAAACTCTTCTTCTCCTTATCGGCAGAACTGCGCCAGACTATAGCCACTCAATGCGAAAAGCCAGTTTGGACTGATGTCAAAATGCCAATCGAAACCAAGGTGCCAGCGCAGATCCCCTCCTCTCTAGATGCCTGGGTAAGGCTGCTCGACGGCATCCGCGTGCCGGTGCCCAAAGAGAGTCACGACCGCGTTCTGGCGGCCATCAACGACAACCGTCGCTCGCTGCGCGACATCGCCGAACTGATGCAGGACAGCCCGTCGCTGGTGCTGTGCGTGATGCGCGAAGCCAATCACCCGACCCACGCCAGCCAGGCCGAGCCCGCCGAGAGCCTGGAAGTCGCCCTGAATCGCCTGGGCCTGAGCCGCACCCTGCAACTGATGGGGCGCCTGCCATCGATACCGGGCGACGACATCCCCCCAGTACTGCGCCAGTTCCTGCTGATCAGCCAGCACGCCACCCAGCAGGCCAACGGCCTGTTCGCCAGCCGCCTGGCACGCCTGTGGCAGGAAATCCACTGGGGCAGCCTGCTGTTCCTCTCGCCACTGTGGGCGCTGGCCCTGGCCTACCCCAAGCTGCTCGACACCTGGGAACTGCGGGTCATTCACAAGGGCGAAGAAGCTTCAGAGGTGGAACATGCACTGTTTGGTGTGCGCATTATGGAGTTGTGCCGCGCCGTCGCCACACACTGGCGCCTGCCGGAATGGGTCACCCAGGGCTATCGCCTGCTGCTCGAAGAACGCGAGCAACTGGCCCAGGTGTTGAACATCGCCCGCGAGCCCGACGATCTGAGCAAGCAGCATCGACTGGACGAAGAGCCCGGGCTGCGCCGCTGGTTCAACCAACCGGCCAACACCGTGCTGTTGGCCAACGGCCTCGCGCTGTCGGCCCAGGTCGGCTGGGACAACCCGCACCTGCTGCGCTGGCAACTGCTCACAGCCATGTACCTGCAAACCACGCTGGACGATGTGCAGCAGCAAGTGCACCAGCAAGCGGCGGCCAGCGCCCGTCACCACGCCCGGCATGCGCTGTTCCACCCGGCCGAGGCGCTGATCTGGCCCTGGCAGCAGCGCCGTCCGCACCCGGACATGCTCACCCCGCCACCGCCACCCGCCCAAGACCTGGCGCGCTGGCGCACGCTGTGCGGCGACCTTCTTGCACAGCCCAGCCCCTTCACCAACACCGTGCACCTGGCCACCCAGGCACGCGAGGCGCTGCTGGCTTGCGGCATGCAGCGGGTGCTGTTGTTGTTGCTCGACAAACCCAACGACTGCCTGCACGTCCAGCAAAGCGCCGGCCTGCCGCGCGAAGCCTCAGGGCTGACGTTGGCACTGGGCCAGAGCAAGCTGCTGCAAAAACTGCTGAGCAAAGCCGCGCAACTGCGCCTGACACCCGACAACCATGCCCAGTTTTCCGCCCTGCTGCCCGCACCGCTGCGTGCGCTGTTCCCCAGCGAACACCTGCTGTTGCGCTCGCTGGCCGTGAACGACCAGGTGCTGATGCTGGCGATCGCCGACCAGGGCGGCAAGCCGCTTGCCGACGTGAGCGTGCAGGCCTTCGGGAAAACCGCACAGTGTATCGAGCGCGCGCTGGCCAGCTTCGCCAACCGCAATGCCTGAGCCTTGCGCTACAATCGCACCTCCCTTGCTCCCCGGAGACCGTGGATGACTGATTTTTCCGGCTTGCCCCTGGTGATCGAAGCCGCCGACCTGCTGCCACGCCTGGATTCGCCTGAGCTGATCCTGGTCGACCTGAGCAGCGCCAACCGCTATGTCAGCGGCCATATTCCCGGCGCGCGGTTCGTCGAGGGCAAGCGCACCCAACTGGGCCAGCCCCCGGCCCCCGGCCTGCTGCCGACCCAGGCCGACCTGGAAAAGCTGTTCAGCGAGCTTGGCCATCGGGACGACGCGGTGTACGTGGTATACGACGACGAAGGCGGCGGCTGGGCCGGGCGCTTCATCTGGCTGCTCGACGTGATCGGCCACACGCGCTACCACTACCTCAACGGCGGCATCCAGGCCTGGCCCGCGGACAAGCTCGTCACTGAAGTGCCACCAGCCGCCAGCACGCCTGTACGCCTGCGCTTGCGCGCCGAACCCACCGCCACTCGCGAATACCTGCAAAGCCGCCTGGGCGCAGACGACCTGGTGGTCTGGGACGCCCGCGGCCCGCAGGAATTCAATGGCGAGAAAGTCCTGGCAGCCAAGGGCGGCCATATCCCCGGCGCGGTCAACTTCGAGTGGACTGCCGGTATGGACCTCAACGACCACCTGCGCATTCGCAAGGACATCGCCGAAGTACTGCAGCAGTTGGGCATCACCCCTGACAAGGAAGTGATCACCCACTGCCAGACCCACCGTCGCTCCGGATTCACCTACCTGGTGGCCAAGTCACTCGGCTATCCACGGGTCAAGGCCTACGCCGGCTCGTGGAGCGAGTGGGGCAATCACCCGGACACGCCTGTAGAAGTTTAAGGAACCTGCATGAAATCCCGTCTGTTCATCATCAGCCAGCACCTGCTGCCGCATCACCTGCTGTCGCGCCTGGCCGGCTGCGTCGCCGAGTGCCGCGCACGCTGGTTCAAGAATGCCTTCACCGCCTGGTTCGCCAAACGCTACCAGGTGAACATGTCCGAGGCGCTGGTCGAAGACCTGACCGCCTACGAGCACTTCAACGCGTTCTTCACCCGTGCCCTCAAGCCCGGCGCGCGCCCCCTGGATGAAACCCCGGGCGCGATCCTGTGCCCGGCCGACGGCGCGGTCAGCCAGCTCGGCCCGATCGAGCACGGTCGCATCTTCCAGGCCAAGGGCCACAGCTTCAGCGCCCTCGAGCTGCTCGGTGGCGATCCGGCACTGGCCGCGCCGTTCATGGGCGGCGAGTTCGCCACCATCTACCTGTCGCCGAAGGACTACCACCGCGTGCACATGCCGCTGGCCGGCACCCTGCGTGAAATGGTCTACGTACCGGGCCGCCTGTTCTCGGTCAACCAGACCACGGCAGAAAACGTCCCGGAACTGTTCGCCCGCAACGAGCGCGTGGTTTGCCTGTTCGACACCGAACGCGGGCCGATGGCCGTAGTGCTGGTGGGGGCGATGATCGTTGCCTCGATCGAGACGGTCTGGGCCGGGCTGGTCACGCCGCCCAAGCGCGAGCTGAAGACCTTCCGCTACGACGAAGCCAGCCGCGCGCCGATCCATCTGGAAAAAGGCGCGGAACTGGGGCGTTTCAAGTTGGGATCGACCGCGATCGTGCTGTTCGGACCAGAGCAGGTGAAATGGGCCGAAGCCCTGGGCGCCGGGTCTGCCGTACGCATGGGTGAGCAACTGGCGCTGCCGGCACAGGGCTGACTCAGGATTGGCGGGGCTGCTTTGCAGCCCCGCTGTTTCAGGGCCTTACGCGCGACCGTCGCGGTCACGCCAGCCGAGCAGGTACAGCACGCCATCGAGGCCCAGCGTGGAAATCGCCTGTTTGGCCGACTGACGCACCAGCGGCTTGGCGCGGAAGGCCACGCCCAGGCCGGCCAGCGACAGCATCGGCAGGTCGTTGGCGCCATCGCCCACGGCGATGGTCTGCTCCAGTTGCAATCCTTCCTTGTGCGCCAGCTCCTTCAGCAGGTCGGCCTTGCGCTGGGCATCGACAATCGGCTCGACCGCCACGCCCGTCACCTTGCCATCCACCACTTCCAGCTCATTGGCGAACACATAGTCGATGCCAAGGCGTGCCTGCACCTGCTTGGCGAAGTAGGAAAAACCGCCGGAGAGGATCGCAGTCTTGTAACCCAGGCGCTTGAGCTCGGCAAACAGGTGTTCGGCACCTTCGGTCAGGCGTAGCGACGCGCCGATTTCGTCCAGCACGCCGACGTCCAGGCCCTTGAGCAGCGCCATGCGCTCCTTGAAGCTGGCACGGAAATCCAACTCGCCACGCATGGCGCGCTCAGTGATCGCCGACACCTGCTCGCCGACACCGGCAGCCTTGGCCAGCTCGTCGATCACCTCGGCCTCGATCAGCGTCGAATCCATGTCGAACACCGCCAGGCGGCGATTGCGACGGAACAGGTCATCCTGCTGGAAGGCGATGTCGACACCCAGCTCGGCCGACAATGCGAAGAAATCGGTGCGCAGGGCCTGGGCGTCGGTCGGTTCACCACGCACCGAGATTTCCAGGCAGGCGCGACTCTTGTCGGTGGCGGCGTCGAGCGCCACACGTGCCGACAGGCGCTCGATACGTTCGATGGTCAGGCCATATCGGCTGATGACCGCACTCACCCGCTGCAGTTGCTCAGGCGTGACCTTGCGGCTGAGCAGCGTGACGATGTGGCGATTATCGCCATGGCCGTCCACCCATTGCTGGTAGTCTGCCTCGGAGATCGGCGTGTAGCGCGCCTGCAGGTTCAGCTCATGGGCCTTGGACTGCACCCCCTGCAGCAAGCCGGTGGCGACTTCGTTGTCGGGAATATCGACCAGAATGCCGAACGACAGCGTGCCATGCATGACCGCAAGACCGATGTCGAGGATGTTCACACCGCCCTGGAGCAGGACGCCGGTGATGGCCGCAGTGAGACCCGGACGGTCTTCACCAGTGATGTTGATCAGGACGATTTCGCGCAAGACCGGGCTCCAACTCGATGAAAAATGCGCATTCTACCCACTTTCCATGACCATCGGGCGCCATCGATACTTTGCCGACAAAACGCGGGTCGCTATACTGCCCAGCATCTATTCCGCCATAAAGAGCCGCGCTCTGTGAACCGGCCCACGCCTGTCAAAACCGACAACTTCTTTCTGATGATCTTCCGAGCCCTGCGCCAGCGTCGTATTCCCCTGGCATTGCGCATCGCCAGCCACAACATCTTCCTGGTGGCGCTGGCTCTGGTGATCTATGCCTGCGTGATGGGCCTGCAGTTCAAGCAGGCCATGCACGAGCAGGCCGATGCCGTCGGCCAGAGCCTGACCGTGCAGACCGCGACCTCGGCTACCGAGCTGCTGGTGTCCAACGACATCCTCAGCCTCAACGTGCTGCTGGGCAACCTGGTGAAGAACCCGCTGGTGGCCCACGCGGCGATCTACAGCGTCGACAACCGCATCCTCGCCGAGGCCGGGCAACGGCCGAAGAACAGCCTGCTGGGCGAGGCCGAAGGGGTCTACCAGACCAAGATCACCTTCCAGGACGTGACCGCCGGGCAACTGCGCATCAGCCTGGACATGAGCCAGTTCCAGCAACCCATGCTGATCAGCCTGCAGAGCATGGGTATTCTCGCGGCCATCCTGCTGGCGTTGGCGCTCACCCTCAGCCTGCGCCTGGGTCGCTTCATCTCGACGCCGCTGCTGCAACTGCGTGTCTGGCTGCGTGACCCGCACCCCTATACCCCGGCCATCGAGCGCCAGGACGAAATCGGCGATCTCGCTCGTCAGCTCCACGCCCGTCTGGCCCCGCCGCCACCGCCGGAGCCGGAAGAAGAGGAAGACGACGAGGATGATTTCGCCGACCTGCATGTCGAGGAGCCGCCACGCAAGGCCGCACCCAAGCCCGTAGCGGCCAGGGTGGCCGCCCAGGACGACGACGCAGACGACGACGCCTTTGCCGACCTGCTCGACGACACCGAGCACAGCCCCAAGGCGCTGGCCGCACCGGAATCTGACGAGCCGAACACCAGCGCCGTGCTCGCCGTGCAACTCGGCTCCCAGGAGCAACTGCGCCGTCTGCCACGCACGCGCCTGACCGAATTGCTGGAGCGCTATCGCGACTGCCTCGACCAGGCCGCGTCGCTGTACGAAGGTGAAGTGCACACCCTCGACGATGGCAGCACACTGCTGCTGTTCCACAGCCGTGACAGCGGCGAGGACTACCTCACCAATGCCATCTGCTGTGGCGAATTGCTGCGCGCCCTGGGCCACGCCCTGCAGATCGAGGTCGCCGACAGCGGTATCACCCTGCAGTTGCAGCTGGGCCTGGCGCTGGGTGAAGACCTGCTGGGCATGGATCAGGTCGAACTGCTGATGACCGAGAAGGCCCAGGATGCCCTGGCCCTGTCGCAACACAGCCGCAACCTGCTGCTGGTCGAGCGCCAGGTCAGCGACGACGCCCTGATCCGCCAGCGCGCGCGCATTCGCCCGATCGCCAGCCCTGAAGGCGCCTGCTGTGTCGAGCGACTGATGGAGCCCTACCCGTCGATGCTCGAGCGCCAGTTGGCGCGGATGCATGAGCGTCGGGCCTGAATGGCCTGATCCGCGGTGCGGTTGTAGAAGCGGCCCTGTGTCGCGAAAGGCCTGCAATCCGGCACCCACAAAAAAGCCCGCATCGCTGCGGGCTTTTTCGTGTCTGCTGAATCAGAACCGATAGACTTCCATATCGGTGCGGATCGGCGAAGCCATCGGAATCCTCGATTTCTCCGGCTCCTTCTTGACCTGAACTGGAGCCGCCGGCTTTTTCGGCGTCTCTTCAGCGACCGCTGGCTGGTTCGCCAGTGGCTTGACGGCAACGCTCAACTGCTCGACCAGCTTCTGCAGCAACTGCCCCTGGGCCTGGACCTGCGAGGCCTCGCTGCCCTCATGCTGTTGCTCGAGGTGGACGATACGGTTGTCGCGCACATGGCCACGACGGTCCAGCACGCGCCACTGGGCATCGAGGATCGCCGGCTGGTTGGCGCCCGAGTCCAGGCGGGTGATCGACAGCAGTACCTGCACATCCGGCGTGAAGCCGGCGCTGGCAGGTGCAAGCACGACACGCTGGCTGTCCAGGCGCCAGGCGAGCTGGCGCACCAGCAACTGGTCGATATCCGACGAAAGGCTGCCGGCCCAGCGACCGTCGGTCGCCGCAGTCAGGCTGCCATCGGCTTGGCGTTGCAGAAAGGTTTCACGTTGCAGGTAGTCGGCTACCGATACCGGACCTAGCACGACCGCCATGCCGGCAGCCTGCGAAGGCTGGCCGGGGTCGCCGCTGTCGAGTTGGTACAGGGCCACCGGCTGGTGCATGCTGCACCCGCTCAGACCCAGCAACCCCGTCATCAGCAGCGCAAATGGAAGGCGCAGAAATTTCATCATCCCATCCAAGCGGCCGCCGCCCGGCAACCGCAGTGATACTCATGTGGATTCCCGCGGGCACACGGCCACGCCGGCCCCGCAAGGGGTGTATCATCCGCGAAATAGTCGCCAGACTCCAGCATTTCCGCCCGGAACGACGCTGAAAACGCCGTTCCAGGCGAACCACCGGTTTACTCCGGGCGCTCTACCGCCATGCCGTCGACCCGCTGGAAACCACGTGGCAATTTGCTACCACGACGTCCGCGTTCGCCTTTGTAATGTTCAAGGTCATCCGGCTTCAGTGACAGGGTACGCTTGCCAGCCTGCAATACAAGCGTCGATCCCTCGGCGATCACCGCCAGATCGGTGACGAATTCTTCACGACTGGCCACGCGATCACCCGGTACGCCAATGATCTTGTTGCCCTTGCCTTTGCCCAGTTGCGGCAGGTCGGCAACCTTGAACACCAGCAGGCGACCTTCGGTGGTGACCGCCGCCAGCCAGTCCTGCTCACGATCGGCGACGGGCCGCGGCGTCATCACCTTGGCGCCATTGGGCAGGCTGAGCAGCCCTTTGCCCGCCTTGTTCTTGGCCTGCAGATCCTCGCCCTTGACCACGAAACCGTAGCCAGCATCGGATGCCACCACATACAGCGCATCATCGTCCGGCAGCAGCACGCACTCGAACGTGGCGCCCGGCGGCGGCGTCAGACGCCCGGTCAGCGGCTCGCCCTGGCCACGGGCCGATGGCAGGCTGTGGGCTGCCAGCGAATAGCTGCGCCCGGTGGAGTCGATAAGCACCGCGAATTGGTTGGAACGCCCCGCCGCTGCAGCCTTGAAGCCATCGCCGGCCTTGTACGAAAGGCCTGTGGCATCGATATCGTGGCCCTTGGCACAACGTACCCAGCCTTTTTCCGACAGCACAACGGTGACCGGCTCGGTCGGCATCAGCTCGTTTTCCGACAGAGCCTTGGCCTCGGCGCGCTCGACGATTGGCGAGCGGCGATCGTCGCCGTAAGTTTCGGCGTCCTTGATCAGTTCGCTGCGTACCAGCTTGCGCAGCTTCGTCTCGCTGCCCAGCAGGGCCTGCAGCTTGGCCTGCTCCTTGAGCAACTCGTCCTGCTCGCCACGGATCTTCATCTCTTCCAGGCGCGCCAGCTGACGCAGGCGGGTCTCGAGGATGTAGTCGGCCTGAATCTCGGTCAGCTCGAAGCGCTCGATCAGCGCCTGCTTGGGATGATCCTCGGTGCGGATGATGTGAATCACTTCATCCAGGTTGAGGAACGCTGTGAGCAAGCCATCCAGCAGGTGCAGGCGCTTCTCGACCTTGTCGAGGCGGAACTGCAGGCGGCGGCGTACGGTGCCGATGCGGAACTGCAGCCACTCCTGCAACAGCGTGCGCAGGTTCTTCAACTGAGGACGGCCATCGAGGCCGATGATGTTGACGTTGACCCGGTAGCTGTTTTCAAGATCGGTGGTGGCGAACAGATGCTGCATCAGTTCGTCGGCGTCCACACGGTTGGAGCGCGGAATGATAACGATGCGGCACGGGTTCTCGTGGTCCGACTCGTCACGCAGGTCGGCGACCATCGGCAGCTTCTTGTTCTGCATCTGCGCGGCGATCTGCTCCAGCACCTTGGCACCGGACACCTGATGCGGCAGAGCAGTGACCACGATGTCGCCGTCCTCGACACGGTACACCGCGCGCATGCGAATCGAGCCCTTGCCGGTTTCGTAGATCTTCTGGATCTCGGCCCGTGGCGTGACGATCTCGGCTTCGGTTGGGTAGTCAGGGCCCTGGATGTGCTCGCACAGCTGCTCGATGGTTGCCTTCGGCTCGTCGAGCAGGCGCACGCAGGCGCTGGCGACTTCACGCAGGTTGTGCGGCGGCACGTCGGTGGCCATGCCCACGGCGATGCCGGTGGTGCCGTTGAGCAGGATGTTCGGCAGGCGCGCTGGCAATACCTGCGGCTCCTGCAGGGTGCCGTCGAAGTTCGGCACCCAGTCGACGGTGCCCTGGCCCAGTTCGCTGAGCAGCACCTCGGAGTAGCGCGACAGCCGCGCCTCGGTGTAGCGCATGGCAGCGAACGACTTCGGATCGTCCGGCGCACCCCAGTTGCCCTGGCCGTCGACCAGCGTGTATCGGTAGCTGAACGGCTGCGCCATCAGCACCATGGCTTCATAGCACGCCGAATCGCCGTGGGGGTGGAACTTGCCGAGCACGTCGCCGACGGTACGCGCCGACTTCTTGTGCTTGGAATCGGCATCCAGCCCCAGTTCGCTCATGGCATAGACGATACGTCGCTGCACCGGCTTGAGGCCGTCGCCGATGTGCGGCAGGGCGCGATCCATGATCACGTACATGGAGTAGTTGAGGTAGGCCTGTTCGGTGAAGTCGGCCAGGGAACGGCGTTCGACGCCTTCGAGACTGTCCAGTAAGTCGCTCATGCGAGCCTCGTCATTTCAGGTTCTGGCGCAGCAGCATGGTGCCGCCGCGCTGAGTAAATTCAAGTTGTTTCAAAGCACTCATGCCGAGCAGCACCGTCTGTCCGTCCAGCCCGGGCACCACCAGGGCACGCACATCGCGCAGGCGGATATCGCCCAACTGCAGGCTGTCGAGCCGTGTGCGATAGCCCTCGGTGCGGCCATTGGCGGTGCTGAGCATCACCGGCGCGCCGCGCTGCAGCGCCAGATCACGGGCAAGTGCCTCGGGGATCGCCACATCGGTGGCACCGGTATCGAGCATGAAATGCACGACCTTGCCGTTGATCGCGCCATCGGCGACGAAGTGGCCCTGGCCATTGCCCAGCAGGCGCACCTCGACAAAGCCTTCGCCGCGCTCGGACTGCACGACACTGTTGGGGTTCTGCTGGCGATCCTCCCACTGCCCGAAAAAGCGCGTGGCAAGAAACATCGCCGCCGCCCAGGCGAGGACCATCAGGACCCGGCCCGCCCGCTTGCCCGCTGGCTGGCTCAAGGCTCCGCGCTCCAGCCGCCCGCTGGCGCGGCAAAGCGCCAGACGATAGGGCGGGTTTCACCATCGGCACGGGTGCCGTTGTTGTTGTCCAGGCCGATCCAGGCGCCGTCCTTGTCGATCACCAGCGCTTCGGCCAGGCCGAACGGCTGGTCGTAGCGACGCGTGTCGACCAGGGCATCGGCGGCGAACGACCAGCAGCGCTCGACCGCTCCGGTGTCGGCATCACGCCGGCAAATGCGGAAGGCATTGCGCTCCAGGGTGAACAGCTTGCCGTCGAACAGTGCAAGGTCGGCGAAGTCCCGCGACAGTGCCCGCGAGCCGGGCATCTGTGACGGTTGCATCTCCACTCCGGCCTCGCTGAGTAGCACACAACTGCGTCCGCAGGTCCATACCGCTTGCTGGCGCTGCACGGCGATCAGCCCCCGACGCTCGCGCTCGGCAGCCAACCACAGGCGGTCACCGGCCGGATTGATGGCCAGGCCTTCGAACAAGGCATTGAAGTGCAACAGCATGCCGCTGGCACGGGCCTGGCGAACCATGGCCGGATCGATCTTCAACCAGTTCGGCTCGCCCTCGGCCGGCAATTGCAGCACCGCCGCATGTGCCTCGCTGACCACAAAGAAGTTGCCCGCGCTGTCACAGGTGATGCCTTCGAAATCCAGCTCGCCGCCACGAATGAACGATACCGCCCAGTTGCGTGACTTCAGCCCCCAGGGCAGCCCGCTCTCCGGCACTGGTGGCGGGGTGAAAGCCAGGGCCTCTGCCCGCCACACACCTTCCTGCTGCTCCAGCCGGTAGATACGATCGTCGTCGCGGTCCGAGACACCCCACAGGGCGCCACGGCACAGGGCCAGGCCCGACAGGTTGCCGCCGCGCATGCCCTCGATCGGGTGCTCGGCGGTGAGCTTGAGCTCCGGCCAGTCGCTGGCGAAACTCGCCAAACTGGCCAGCGCGAGCAAGGCTGCGACAAGCAGACGAATCAAACCAGGACCTCGGCCAGGTTGCCTTTGGTCTCCAGCCAGTTCTTGCGATCGCCCGCACGCTTCTTGGCGAGCAGCATGTCCATGATCTCGGTGGTGCCGGCCAGGTCATCCAAGGTGAGCTGCACCAGGCGCCGAGTGTTCGGATCCATGGTCGTTTCGCGCAATTGTGGCGGATTCATTTCGCCCAGGCCCTTGAATCGGGTGACCTGGGGTTTGCCACGTTTCTTCTCGGCGACCAAGCGGTCGAGAATGCCATCGCGCTCGGCTTCGTCGAGGGCGTAGTAGATCTCCTTGCCCAGGTCGATACGGTACAGCGGCGGCATGGCCACATAGACGTGCCCGGCCTCGACCAGCGGACGGAAGTGCTGGACGAACAGCGCGCACAGCAGCGTGGCGATGTGCAAGCCGTCGGAGTCGGCGTCGGCGAGGATGCAGATCTTGCCGTAGCGCAGTTGCGACAGGTCGGTGGCACCTGGGTCTACGCCGATGGCCACGGCGATGTTGTGCACCTCCTGGCTGGCGAGCACTTCGCCGCCATCGACTTCCCAGGTGTTGAGGATCTTCCCGCGCAGGGGCAGGATCGCCTGGAACTCCTTGTCACGCGCTTGCTTGGCCGAACCACCTGCCGAGTCGCCCTCGACCAGGAACAGTTCGGCACGCATCGGGTCCTGCCCGGCGCAATCGGCCAGTTTGCCGGGCAATGCCGGCCCCTGGGTGATGCGCTTGCGCTCTACCTTCTTGCTCGCCTTGAGGCGACGGCCGGCGTTGCTGATCGCCAGCTCCGCCAGTTGCATGCCCAGCTCCGGGTGGGCGTTGAGCCACAGGCTGAAGGCATCCTTGACTACGCCAGAAACGAACGCCGCGGCCTCGCGAGACGACAGGCGCTCCTTGGTCTGGCCGGAGAACTGCGGCTCCTGCATTTTCATCGAGAGCACGAAGGTGATGCGCTCCCACACGTCCTCAGGCGCCAGCTTGACGCCACGCGGCAGCAGGTTGCGGAACTCGCAGAACTCGCGCATGGCATCGAGCAGGCCCTGGCGCAGGCCGTTGACGTGGGTGCCACCCTGGGCGGTGGGGATCAGGTTGACGTAGCTTTCCTGAACGCTGTCGCCGCCCTCGGGCAGCCACAGCAGCGCCCAATCAACAGCTTCTTTATTACCGGCCAGGCTGCCGCAGAACGGCTCGTCGGGCAGACGCTGGAATTCGCTGACCGAGTCGACCAGGTACGAGCGCAGCCCATCCTCGTAGTGCCACTCGACCTTCTCGCCGGTGCCCTTGTCCTCGAAGCTGATCGACAGCCCCGGGCACAGCACGGCCTTGGCCTTGAGCACGTGCTTGAGACGGCTGATGGAAAATTTGGCCGAATCGAAATACTTGGGATCGGGCGCGAAGTAGACGCTGGTACCGGTGTTGCGCTTGCCGACCGTGCCGATTACTTCCAGCTCGGTGGCCTTGAAACCATCGGCGAAGGTCATCTGGTATTCATTGCCGTCGCGCTTGACCCGCACGCGGACCTGGGTCGACAGGGCGTTGACCACCGAAATGCCCACGCCGTGCAGGCCGCCGGAGAACTGGTAGTTCTTGTTGGAAAACTTGCCGCCGGCGTGCAGCTTGGTAAGGATCAGCTCGACACCCGAGACGCCTTCTTCAGGGTGGATATCCACCGGCATGCCGCGACCATCGTCGCTGACTTCCAGCGAATGGTCGGCATGCAGCACGACCTGGATCGACCGGGCATGACCGGCGAGGGCTTCGTCGACGCTGTTGTCGATGACTTCCTGGGCCAGGTGGTTGGGCCGGCTGGTGTCGGTATACATGCCCGGCCGCTTGCGGACCGGGTCAAGGCCGGAGAGGACTTCGATGGCGTCTGCGTTATAGGCGCTAGCGCTGGGATTGGCCATGGGTTCTCGTCGTCAGTCTGGTGAGTGCAAAAAAGGTCAAAATACAGAAAAATCAAGCGCCGCATACTGCGCGCGGGCAATGCCGGCGAAGGCCAGCAGGGCCGGCAGGCGCTCGGCGAAACCCTGGAAACTGTGATCACCGCCCGCCTCGATACGCAGGGCGCAGGCCCGGTAATAACGTTCGGCATGGCGATAGTCCAGCGTTTCATCAGCAGTCTGCAACCACACCTGATAACGCGAGGCGTCCTGGGGCGGCGGCACCTCCAGTTCGGCCAGGGCCTGAACGTGGTCGAGGGTCAGTTCCCAGGTTTCCTCGCTGTAGTGATTGCGCTGCGTGCCGAGGTAGCCGTCGAAATGCTTGTGCGGGGTCACTGCCGGGTTGACCAGCAGGGCCTTGAGGCCATGGCGCTCGGCCAGGTGCGTGGCATAGTAGCCGCCGAGGGAGCTGCCGACCAGCAGCGGAGCACCGAGCTCGGCGATAGCCGTCTCGAGCTGGGCCATGGCCTGGCGCGGATGGTGATGCAGGGCCGGGACGCGCAGGTGGTCGCCCAGACCCAACTGCTGCATCACCGCTTCGAGCTGGCGCGCCTTGGCGGACAACGGCGAGCTGTTGAAGCCATGGATATAGAGGATGGAACCCGACATGCTGCCCCCGGAATCTGTGGCTTCGCGCCCGACGATGCGGGCACAGGGACGCGCAGTGTAGCGCGTTCGCCGGGTTTTGGCGCAAGGGTGGGATTTTCGCAACACAATCTTCAAATCCCACGGCTGCCGCGGTCTTTGCAAGAGCGGTAGCCTGTCAGTAACCCGGACTGTTGAAATCCAGGGTCACCACGAAATCCTTCGCCCGCTCGACGCCGGTTTCGAGCCGCCCGTCGGCATGCAGCCGCAGCCAGCGATACCCCGGCTGTTCTTCGCTGACCTTGAAGTCCTCGCTGTGCGCGGCGAACTGGATGCAGGTCGAGGGCGTGGCCAGCAAGCGAATACCGTCGCGGACCTCGTCCCACTCCTGATGGATGTGCCCCCACAGCAACGCCTTCACCTGTGGATAAGTCCGCAGACACTGCAGCAGCTCATCGGCATTGCGCAAGCCGATCGGCGCAATCCAGGCGCAGCCGATATCCACCGGCTGGTGGTGGCAGCACACCAGGCAGTGGCGCTCACCCGCCGACGCCAAAGCCGCATCGAGGGCCGCCAGCTGGTCTTGTTCAAGAAGCCCGTGGGTGGCACCCAGTACCGCCGAGTTGAGCATCACCACGCGCCAGGCGCCAATGTCGGTAACGGCATGGACCAGATCGGGCGCCACACGCGCCATGACCTCGGCCTCGTCATGGTTGCCCGGCAACCAACGGGTCGGCACGGCAAAACCGTCGGTCAGCTCGCGGAACGCCGCGTATGAGTTCACGCTGGCGTCCTGGGACAGGTCACCGGTGCACAGCAACAGGTCGATGCGCGGCTGCTCGCGCCGCACCTGGCTCACCACGTGACGCAGGCTGTCACGGGTGTTGAGGCCCAGCAAAGTGCCAGCCGGATCGGCGAACAGGTGGGCGTCGGTGAGCTGCACCACATGCACCGGAGCCTGCGCGGGAGGGGTTGGTGAATGCGACAACGGCCGTCTCCTTGATCGGATTCGGCACGATTATGGCCGCAGAAAGAGTTGGAGCAAATACTCGAAACCAACCGGCGTCACATTTCAACGCACGGTTTCGAACTCGTGGCCGCAGGCCAGGCAATGGCTCAGCCACTCACCGAGGAACAGGTTGAGCTGGGCCTTCTCGTCGGGCTGGTGCATGGCCGCGTTGGGATACGGGTAGATGCTGCGCAGACGCCGGGTGTGCTCGGCACTCACCACTTCGGCCATGCGTGCATCGTGATAGACCTGCACTTCGAGTTGCGGCACCGGCAGCCACGGCAGGCTGTGCTCCTGGCATACCCGCAGCGTGGTGGTGTAGGGGCAGGCCAGCACCACGTCGAGCACCAGCACGCCGAGCATCTGGTCGCCCTGGGTCATGCCGATGCGTCGCGAGCTTTGCGTGGTACGCATGTCCGGCAGCAGGCGCATCAGCCGCGCGTAGTTGGCCTCGCAGGCTGCCTGCAGGCCGACGAGATCGACCCGGTAGCGTTCGCGCAGCAGGTTCACTTCCACATCCCCCGGACTTCGTCACGGTTCAGCGCCAGCCACTGCAGGGCGATGATGCTTGCCGCGTTGGCGATGCGTCCGTCACGTACTGCCTGCAACGCATCCTCGAACGACCAGACACGCACGCGGATGTCCTCGCCCTCTTCCTCCAGCCCGTGCAGGCCACCGGCACCCTCGCTGCTGCAACGCCCGAGAAACAGATGAACAAACTCGTCACTGCCACCAGGCGACGGGAAGTAACGGGTCATCGGCCACAGCGCGCAGAAGCTCAAGCCTGCCTCTTCTTCGGCTTCGCGGTGGGCGACTTCCTCAGGTTGCTCATCCTTGTCGATCAGCCCGGCGACCAGTTCGATCAGCCAGGGATTGTCGGTCTTGTCCAGCGCACCGACGCGGAACTGCTCGATCAGCACCACTTCATCACGCAGCGGATCGTAGGGCAGCACGCAGACGGCGTCGTGGCGCACGAACAGCTCGCGGCTGATCTCGCGCCCCATGCCACCGGCGAACAGTTCGTGGCGCAGGCGCACCTTGTCGAGCTTGTAGAAGCCCTGGAAGCAATTGGCCCGCTCGACGATCTCGACCGCCTTGGGCACCGAATTCAAGGTGTCTGACATGGAATTCCTCGTTACATCAACGACTGCGTCGCGCCATCCTACTCTGCGTGCCGCCAGCTTTCATCCCTTTCCGGCGACCGGGACAGGCTGTTCTCACTCTGTTAGCTTAGTGGCGAACCGAAGGCCCTGCCGACGGTCCAAGGCCGATCATCCATGTTCTGCAAGGATCACCATGACGCTCGTCAAACTGACTGCCGTCGCCCTGCTGGCGTTGACCCTCGGCGCCTGCCAGAGCTTGTTCACGCCCAACTATCGCGCACCGCTCGAGGTCAAGCGCGAAGCCTGGGAGCACGTCAAACCCGGTTGCAGCGAGCGCGATTGCCCGCTGGTGAACATCGACACCGTACACTTCCCGGCGCTGCCCAAGCTCGATGCCATCGTCGAGCGTCGCTTGCTGCAACTGACCGAAGACAACCAGCGCGGCACCGCACCCACCACGCTGCAGCAGTACGAGCAGCAATACCTGGCCAGCGCGCAAGCGCGCAACAGCAGCTACCTGCAGGCCAAGGTACGCGAGCAGCATGACGGACTGGTGATCGTCGAGCTGTCCAGTTACCTGGACAGCGGCGGCGCCCACGGCATGCCAGGGCGGGCCTTCATCAACTATTCACGCAAGCAGGACAAGGTCCTCACGCTGCAGGACATGCTGGTGCCCGGCCAGGAGGAGACCTTCTGGAAGACCGTCGAGGAGTCGCACCGCGCCTGGCTGATCAGCACCGGCATGGACAAGGACGCCGAGTTCGTGAAGACCTGGCCATTCAAGCGCTCGCCGCACATCGCCCTGACGTACGGCGCGGTGGTGGTGAAGTATGAGGTCTACGCGATCGCGCCCTATTCCATGGGCCACGTCGAACTGAAGATCCCTTATCCGCGCCTGAACGGCGTCATCAAGCCTGAACTGTTTCCCGGCCGCGGATAGCACGCAGCACCCCATATAGGCCACCTGCCAGCAGCAAGGCTGGCAGGGTCGCGCCCAGCTCCGGCGCCTTGTTCGCCAGCAGGTGGTAGACCACCACCCCCGCCAGCCAGGCCAGCAGCGCCGGCCAATGCAGCCCCGGCACCTGCTGCGGCATGCGGCGACGGCGGATCACGAAGTGATCCATCAGCACCACGCCGAACAGCGGCGCGAACACCGAACCGATCAGCAGCAGGAAGTTCTGGTACTGGGCCAGCGGCGCCAGCAACGCGATCAGGGTGCACAGCAGGCCGATCGCCAGCGCCAGGTGCTCGACCTTGAGCTTTACCAACAAGCCTGTGGACACTGCCGCCGAATGAATGTCGGCGAAGGCGTTTTCCGACTCGTCCAGCAGGATCAGCAACAGCGGGATACCAAGCCCGGCGCCAGCCAGGGCCAGCAGCAGGGCATTCACCTCACCGCTCGGGGCGAACGCCAGGGTGTAGGCCACGCCCAGGCTCATCAGCCAGGCGTTGCCGATGAAAAAGCCCAGCGCGGTGCCACCGAAGACTCGGCTGGCACGCTTGCCGAAACGCGAGTAGTCGGCGATCAGCGGCAGCCACGACAGCGGCATGGCGATGACGATATCGAAGCCCACCGCCAGTGACAGCGAGCCATCGCCGGGGCGACGCCAGAGGTCGGCAAGATCGGCCTTGGCGAACAGGTTCCAGGTCAGCCACAGGCAGGCACCGAGCAACAGCCAGATCCCCCACTTGCGCAGCACCTTGCGCACGAAGGCCAGCGGCCCGCTGACGGCGAGCAGGGTTGCCAGTGCGCCGAAGCACAGGGTCCAGAGCAACGGGCTGTTCCAGGCACTGCCCTCGCCGAAGGTGCGTGCGCCCAGCAGGCTGGCGGCGTCACGCATGACAATGATCTCGAACGATCCCCACCCGACCAGTTGCAGCAGGTTGAGCAGTGCCGGCAGGCGCGCGCCATGGCGCCCCAGCGACAGGCGCAGACCGGCCATCGCAGAGAGGCCGGTATCACTGCCGGTCACCCCGACCGCTGCCAGCAACAGCACCCCGACCGCAGTCCCGAGCACGATCGCCAGCACCGAGCCCGCCAGGCCCAGGCCCGGCGCCAGCAAGGCGCCGACCTGCAGCACCATCAGGCCGATGCCGAGGGAAAACCACAGCGAGAACAGGTCGCGGGCGCCGAACAGGCGCTGGCTGGAAGGGACCGGGTGATCGGGGGAGAAATGGCTGGGGGTGGTCATTGGAAGGGTCGCCAAAGGAGTTGGGGTCTGTGGTGAAGTCTCCGGCCCTTTCGCGGGCAAGCCCGCTCCCAAAAACCTGTAGGAGCGGGCTTGCCCGCGAAAGCGCCAGAGGCCTCGATACAAATGCAACGGCAGAGTGGCTCACCACCACCCTGCCGGCATCACTTACACCTTGTGATAAAGCTGGCTGCCTTCCTGGCGGAAGCGCTCGGCCTGCTCGCGCATGCCTTGCTCGGCAGTCACATCCACGGTCTCGATCTTGGCCGCGTACTCACGCACTTCCTGGGTGATCTTCATCGAACAGAACTTCGGCCCGCACATCGAGCAGAAGTGCGCAACCTTGGCCGACTCCTTGGGCAGGGTCTCGTCGTGGAACGAGCGGGCGGTGTCCGGGTCCAGGCCGAGGTTGAACTGGTCTTCCCAGCGGAACTCGAAGCGCGCCTTGGACAATGCGTTGTCGCGGATCTGCGCGCCCGGGTGGCCCTTGGCAAGGTCGGCGGCGTGCGCGGCGATCTTGTAGGTGATGATGCCGGTCTTGACGTCATCCTTGTTCGGCAGACCCAAGTGCTCCTTGGGCGTGACGTAGCAGAGCATGGCGCAGCCGAACCAGCCGATCATCGCCGCACCGATACCGGAGGTGATGTGGTCGTAGCCCGGAGCGATGTCGGTGGTCAGCGGGCCGAGGGTGTAGAACGGCGCCTCGTCGCAGCACTCGAGCTGCTTGTCCATGTTCTCCTTGATCAACTGCATCGGCACGTGGCCTGGGCCTTCGATCATGCACTGCACGTCGTGCTTCCAGGCGATCTTGGTCAGCTCGCCGAGGGTTTCCAGCTCACCGAACTGGGCCGCGTCGTTGGCGTCGGCGATCGAGCCCGGACGCAGGCCATCGCCCAGCGAGAAGCTGACGTCGTAGGCCTTCATGATTTCGCAGATCTCGTCGAAATGCGTATAGAGGAAGTTCTCCTTGTGATGCGCCAGGCACCACTTGGCCATGATCGAACCGCCACGGCTGACAATCCCGGTGACACGCTTGGCCGTCAGCGGCACATAGCGCAGCAATACGCCGGCATGGATGGTGAAGTAGTCCACGCCCTGCTCGGCCTGCTCGATCAGGGTGTCGCGGAACAGCTCCCAGGTCAGGTCTTCGGCAACGCCGTTGACTTTTTCCAGGGCCTGGTAGATCGGCACGGTGCCGATCGGGACCGGCGAGTTGCGAATGATCCACTCGCGGGTCTCGTGGATGTGCTTGCCGGTGGACAGGTCCATGACCGTGTCCGAACCCCAACGGATACCCCAGGTCAGCTTGGCCACTTCTTCCTCGATCGAGGAACCCAGGGCGCTGTTGCCGATGTTGCCGTTGATCTTCACCAGGAAGTTGCGGCCGATGATCATCGGCTCGAGTTCGGTGTGGTTGATGTTGGCAGGGATGATCGCGCGACCGCGAGCGATCTCTTCACGCACGAACTCGGGGGTGATCTCCTTCGGGATGCTGGCACCGAAGCTGTGCCCGGCGTGCTGCTGGTCGAGCAGGCCGGCAGCGCGCGCCTCCTGCAGTTTCATGTTCTCGCGGATGGCGACGTATTCCATCTCGGCGGTGATGATGCCCTGGCGCGCGTAGTGCATCTGCGAGACGTTGGCGCCGGCCTTGGCGCGGCGTGGATTGCGTACGTGGGCGAAGCGCAGCTTGGCGAGTTCGGCGTCGTTCAGCCGCTGCTGGCCGAAATTAGAGCTCAGGCCTTCCAGGCGCTCGGTGTCGCCACGCGCGTCGATCCAGGCCGAGCGCACATCGCCTAGGCCCTTGCGCACATCGATGATGACGTTGGGGTCGGTGTAGGGGCCGGAAGTGTCATAGACCAGCACCGGGGCGTTCTTCTCGCCGCCGAAGTCGGTAGGGGTGTCGTGCAGGCTGATCTCGCGCATCGGCACGCGGATGTCCGGGCGCGAGCCCTGGACGTAGACCTTGCGCGAATTGGGCAGGGGTTGCACGGACTGCTGGTCGACTTTGGCCGACTCGCTCAGGCTGATCGCTTTTTCTTGTTTACTCATCACGGGCTCTCCAGACAGCTTCCTAGCGGGCGGAATGTCGGGGAGAACCTGAAAGGCGCGGACGCACCCCTTGGATGGAGTGCAGTGCCGGATACATGGGGGTGCCTTGGCTGCATGACAGCGCTGACATTCCCGGACCTGGCACAAGAGGCTCCCCGGGAAGGCGAGCAATCTTGTTCCCTACGCAGGCGCTAACCTGATCAGGTTCAACGGGATCCGGAAACTCTCCGATCTCAGCCTTCGATTCAAGGCACCCCGACAAGAACGTGCGCAGTCTAGACTGGAGTGGTCGGCAAAGCCAAGCCCGTAAATGCACGGGAGACGAAAGGCGCAACAGGCGGATTGTTGCCGACGGCGCGCGGCACTACACTGGCGCATCGCACGATACTCAACAGTTCAGAAATTCAATTTCGTACAAGGATTGCCCTATGCTGCGCAAACTTTCACTGGCGATTGCCGTGTCTTGTGCGTCCAACGGAGTGGTCTGGGCAGCGGATGTGCCCACGACGGTGAAGACCGACCTGGTCAGCGTCTACCAGGAAGCGGTGAACAACAACGCCGACCTCGCCGCCGCCCGCGCCGACTACGGCGCCCGCCGCGAAGTGGTGCCCCAGGCCAGGGCAGGCCTGCTGCCCAATCTGTCCGCCGGTGCAGAAATGATGAACACCCGCACCAAGCTGGACGAACCCTCGATCACCTCCAACCGCAGCGGTAACTCCTGGAGTGCCACGCTGTCGCAGCCGATCTTCCGTGCCGACCGCTGGTTCCAGCTGCAGGCCGCCGAGGCGGTCAACGAGCAAGCGGCGCTGGAGCTGTCGGCCACCGAGCAGAACCTGATCCTGCAAACGGCCGAAAACTACTTCGCTGTCTTGCGCGCGCAGGACAACCTGGCCTCGACCAAGGCCGAGGAAGCAGCATTCAAGCGCCAGCTCGACCAATCCAACGAGCGTTTCGACGTCGGGCTCTCCGACAAGACCGACGTACTGCAATCCCAGGCCAGCTACGACACCGCCCGTGCCAACCGGATCATCGCCGAGCGCCAGGTGCAGGACGCGTTCGAGGCGCTGGTGACCCTGACCAACCGTGAGTACGGATCGCTGCAGGGTGTGGTCCACAGCCTGCCGGTGCAGGTGCCGGCGCCCAACGACGCCAAGGCCTGGGTGGAGACCGCCGCACGGCAGAACCTCAACCTGCTGGCGACCAACCACGCCGTCGATGCCGCCGAGGAAACCTTGCGCCAGCGCAAGGCCGGCCACGCTCCGACCCTCGATGCCGTGGCGCGCTACCAGAAAGGCGACAACGACAACCTCGGCTTCACCAACCCAGCGCCACAACCCGGCGTGCGCTACGGCGGTGATGTGGAGCAGACCAGCATTGGCCTGCAGTTGAACATCCCGATCTACAGCGGCGGGCTGACCAGCTCGCAGGTGCGTGAAGCCTATGCCCGCCTGAGCCAAAGCGAACAGCAGCGCGAAAGCCTGCGCCGCCAGGTGGTGGAGAACACCCGCAACCTGCACCGCGCGGTGAATACCGATGTGGAGCAGGTGCAGGCCCGCAAGCAGTCGATCATCTCCAACCAGAGCGCCCTGGAAGCTACCGAGATCGGCTATCAGGTCGGAACCCGCAACATCGTCGATGTGCTCGACGCCCAGCGTCAGCTCTACACTTCGGTGCGCGACTACAACAACAGCCGCTACGACTACATCCTCGACAACCTGCGCCTCAAACAGGCCGCTGGCACCCTGAGCCCGCAAGATTTGCAGGACCTGGGGCGCTACCTGAAAGCCGACTACAACCCGGACAAGGACTTCCTGCCACCGGATCTGGCTGCGGCAGCGGCGAAGAACTTCGAACGGCGACCCTGAACCAGACCCCAACGCACTTCAAGGGAGCGGCCTGCACGTGCGCCCCACGTGCAGGCCGCTCGCCACTTCAGTTCATTGTGAATCGCACATCGAGCACTTCACCGTTCATCTCGATCGAGCTCCTGCAGTCTGCCAACTCCGACCCGGAGGACGTCGTGCTGGCCCTCACCTCGCGGCTCGATGCATCGAAACGAAGGGTGAACTTGCAGCGCTTGCCACCACTGGTCAGGGTGACGGATTCCTTGAAGTTCTTCCCTCCAAACGCTTTCTCCAGGAACCACAGTCGCCCCCTGGACTCATCGTCCACTGCGAAGGAGGCGTTCCAATCCGGAGTGAGGAATTCCCCGGCATGATCGATCTTCGCCTTGGAGTCCGCGTAATCGACCATCATGCTGACCCGTGGCGCCGGGGCGGCCTTTCCCGGGTAGGGCCGCGGTACGATGAAGGCATGAGCCGGCAGGACCACTACCGACAGCAATAGCGCTAATGTCTTGAATACCATGATGTTTACCTTGATCAAAGCGCGCCGGCATGGCGCGCGTCTTGATCAAGGTAAACAAGGGTCAGTGGGCAGAGGCCTCACTTAATTACCGACACCCCAGCAAGCCGCCCAGCCCCTCGAGCAGGCGTTGCAAGGCCCCTTGATTGGCTTGCATCACCGCCCTGCCCGCCTTGCCCATGCGCCGGCCGTCCTGCGGCAACTCGATCAGACGACGCACTGCCACGGTCAAGCCTTCCGTATCGTCCACCTGCTGCAGCGCCCCGGCCTCACGCAACATCGCAGTGATCTCGAGGAAGTTGAACACATGGGGCCCAGTGATCACCGGCAATGCCAACGCCGCCGGTTCCAGCGGATTGTGTCCGCCCGTGGGCACCAGGCTGCCGCCGACGAAGGTGATATCGGCCAGGGCATAGAGGAACATCAACTCGCCCATGGTATCGCCAAGCAGGACCTGGACCTGCCCGTCCACCGCCGTTCCTGAAGAACGCCGCACTGTAGTGAAACGTTCGCGACACAGCGCGTGTACTGCATCGAAACGCTCCGGGTGACGCGGCACCAGGATCAACAATGCATCGCCATGAACCTGCAACAGGCGCTGATGAGCCTCGAGAATGAGCGCATCTTCACCCTCATGCGTGCTGGCGGCGATCCATACCGGGCGCTGCGTCGCCGCCCACTGCTCGCGCAATTGGCGTGCGCGTGGCAGCAGTTGATCATCCACCTTCAGGTCGAACTTGATCGAGCCGGTCACCTGCACGCACTGCGCGCGGGCGCCCAGGCTGCGGAAGCGCTCTGCTTCAGTCTCGGTCTGTACCGCAATCAGGCTCATCTCTTCGAGCATCGGCCGAGTCAGCCCGGCGAAGCGGGCATAACCGCGTGCCGAGCGCTCCGACAGCCGCGCATTGGCCAGGGCAACGGGGATACCGCGCCTGGCACACTGGTGGATGTGGTTGGGCCACAGCTCGGTTTCCATGATGACGCCAAGCTTCGGACGCACATGATCGAGGAAACGCGCCGCTGCCCAGGGCAGGTCGTAGGGTAGATAGCAGTGCTGGACCCGCGGCTCGCTGGCGAACATCGCGCGGATACGCTCCGAGCCGGTCGGGGTCATGCAGGTCAGCGTGATGGGCAGGTCCGGGTAGGCCTTGAGCAGTGCCTTGACCATCGGCGCCGCAGCGATGCTCTCGCCCACCGACACCGCATGCACCCAGATGCCACCCTGGCGCATGGCCGGGAGCTTGCAGGCAAAGCGCTCGGCGATGCGCTGGCGATACGCTGGCGCCTTGCGCCCACGCAGGAACAGGCGCAGCGCAACCAGCGGCAGGCCCAGGTGAAACAGCAGGGTGTAGAGGGTTCTGTTCATGGCGTCGCAGTTTACTAGGGTCTGTCTGAAATGTGTCTGCACTCGCCCATAGAGCGTTGAAGACGGCCCCTGGGATCGGCAGCAAAAGGGCTGTTGGCCTAGCCGATTGCCCGCAGGTGCATGGCAAAGCGTTCAGCCAGCCACTGAGCTGCCGGCCCAAGCGGCTCGTCGCGCCGCCACGCCAGCTCAGCGACCAGCGCAGGCGGACGCCATTCGCTGTCGAGTTCGACCATGTGCGCCTGGTACGTCGGGTACTGCACCACATGACGCGGCAGCCAGGCCCAGCCCAGGCCTCGCATCAGCAGTTCGGCCATGACATAGAAGCTGTCGGCACGCCAGACCTGAGCGCTGACCGGCTCGCCGCCCGGATAGTCGCTGTCCTGTGGGGCGATGAGCAACTGCCGGTGGCGCGCCAGCTGCTGGCAGGTTACCCGCCCGGCATGGGCAAGCGGATGATGCGTAGCACAGACCGTGACCATCTCGACGCTGCCCAGGGTGCGACGCTCCAGCGAGTCCGGGATGCTTTCGTGATGGAAGAACAAGCCGAGGTCCGCGCGTCGCTCAACCAGCTTGCGCGCCACGTCGCCCTGCGCACCGCTGGCCAGCTGCACCTGGAGAAAGGGGAACTGGCTGGCCAGTTCATCGAGGCTGTCGATCACCGGCTGGTAGGGCATGGCTTCATCCTGGGCCACCCGCAGCAGCGGTTCCTGGCCGCGCATCAAGGCCTGGGCGCGACCATCGAGCCGCTCGCACTGACGCAACAACTCCTGGGCGTCACGCAGCAAGGCTTCGCCACTTTCGGTCAGGCGCGGCTGGCGACCACTGCTGCGTTCGAAAAGTGTCACGCCAAGGTCTGCTTCGAGCAGCGCAATGGCGTTGCTCACGGCCGACTGCGCTTTGCGCTGGGCACGGGCGACGGCAGAAAACGAGCGTAGCTCGGCGACCTGGACGAAAAGCCGCAACTGTTCAAGGTTCCACTGTTCGGCCATTACCTATCTCCAGAATCGATAGGTAATGACTTTACCGCAATCAGGAACAACCTAGAATGCCCGACCAGTAAACAGAGGAACCTGATCATGAATGCCTACACCTATCTCACCATCGCCATCTGCGCCGAAGTCATCGCCACCGCTTCGATGAAAGCGGTCAAGGGCCTGAGTACGCCGTTGCCGCTGCTGCTGATGGTGTGCGGCTATGCCGTGGCTTTCTGGATGCTCACGCTGGTGGTGCGCAGCATCCCGGTGGGTATCGCCTACGCGGTGTGGTCCGGCATGGGGATCGTGCTGATCAGCCTCGCAGCGCTGGTGATCTATGGGCAGAAGCTGGATGTGCCGGCCATGCTGGGGATGGCGATGATCGTAGGGGGCGTGGTGGTGATCCAGCTCTTCTCCAAGACTGCTGGGCATTGATCGATAGGCAACATTGCCGGGCACGGGCTGTATACTGGGCAATCGTTCCAGTTTTCGAGGTGCCCGCATGCCATCCGCCATTTCCACTGACGTCCTCATCGTCGGCGCCGGGGTCGCAGGCCTCTGGCTCAATGCCCGGCTACGTCGCCTGGGCTATTCGACAGTGCTGGTGGAGCGCGCCAGCCTTGGCGGCGAGCAGACCATCAAGTCCCAGGGCATCATCCATGGCGGCACCAAGTACGCCCTGCATGGCGCGCTGACCGGCGCTTCGGAGGCCATCGCCGACATGCCGCGGCGCTGGCGCGAGGCGCTGGCCGGCAGCGGCGAGCTGGACCTGCGCGACACCCGCCTGCTCTCGGACGCCCACTATCTCTGGTCGCCGGGCACCCTGGCCGGCAACCTCACCAGCTTCTTCGCCAGCAAGGCCGTGCGAGGCCGGGTCGACCAGGTCAAGGGCGAGCAACTGCCCCCTGCCCTGCAGGATCGCGCGTTCAAAGGCAAGGTCTACCGCCTGGCCGAGCTGGTCATCGATGTGCCCAGCCTGCTCGCCAACCTCGCGCAGCTCGCCGGTGACAGCCTGCTCGCCGGCGAGCGGATCGAGCCTCTGCGCGACGGCCAGGCGCTGGTCGGCCTGAAGGTCGATGGCCGCGAGATCCGTGCCCAACGCATCGTGCTCAGTGCCGGCGGCGGCACCGAGGACCTGTTGCATGCCCTCGGCCTGAGCCAGCCCGCGCAGCAACGCCGCCCCTTGCACATGGTCCTGGCCAAGGGCCCCAACCTCAAGCCACTGTACGCCCACTGCCTGGGCGGTGGGCCCAAGCCACGGGTCACCGTGACCACCCACCCGGCGGCCGATGGCCAGTGGGTCTGGTATCTGGGCGGCGACCTCGCCGAAGCCGATGGCGTGGCACGCGAGCCGGCCGCGCAGATCGCTGCGGCGCAAAAAGAGATCGCCAGCCTGCTGCCCTGGGTCGATCAAAGCCAGGTGCGCTGGGCGACCTTGCGCGTCGATCGCGCAGAGCCCGCACAGTCGGGCCTGGTGCGCCCCGACAACGCGTTCCTCAGCGAGCAGGATCGCCTGCTGGTTGGCTGGCCGACCAAACTGGCGCTGGCGCCAGACTTCTCCGACCGCATCCTGGCCGCCTTCGAACGCGATGGTATTCGCCCGAGCGCCCAGGTCGATCTGACGGACCTACCGCGTCCACCGCTCGGCGTGCCCGCCTGGGAGCAACTGCTGCCATGAGCCTGCCGACCCTGCACGATTTCCACCGCCCGTTGGGCAGCACCGGCCTGAAGGTATCGCCACTGGGGCTGGGCACGGTCAAGCTTGGCCGCGACCAGGGCGTGAAATATCCCAACGGCTTCACCATTCCCGGCGACGACGATGCCCGCCTGCTGCTGTCGCAGGCTCGCGAGCTGGGCATCAACCTGATCGACACCGCGCCGGCCTATGGCCGCAGCGAAGAGCGTCTCGGCCCGCTGCTGCGTGGCCAGCGTGACGAGTGGATCATCGTCAGCAAGGTCGGCGAAGAGTTCGAAAACGGTCTGTCGCACTTCGACTTCAGCGCCGCCCATACCCGACGCTCAGTCGAGCGCAGCCTCAAGCGCCTGGAAACCGACCGCATCGAACTGGTGCTGGTGCACTCCGACGGTAACGACCTGGCCATCCTCGAGCAGCAAGAGGTCTACCAGACGCTCGCCGCACTCAAGCAGGAGGGCAAGATCCTCGGCTACGGCTTCTCCGGCAAGACCGCCGCCGGCGGCCTGAAAGCGCTTGAGCAGGGCGACTGCGCGATGGTTACCTACAACCTCAACGAGCAGGCGGAGCGCCCGGTGCTGGACTACGCTGCCGAACACGGCAAGGCCATCCTGGTGAAGAAGGCCCTGGCCAGCGGGCATATCTGCCTGTCTGCAGGCGTGGACCCGGTCCAGGCCAGCTTCGAGCTGCTGTTCACCCATCCGGGGGTGAGCAGTGCTATTGTCGGCACCATCAATCCGTTGCACCTGGCCCACAACGTGGCCACCGTCGCCCGTATTCTGGGCCAGGCCTGAGCCGCTCACGCGGCCGCCGAATGCAAGGAGGAGCCTCGTGGCGCGTACGCTTATCCGCAAGAACCCGAGCAACTTCAAGACCCTGCCGCTGCATGTCGAAGCCACCCCCGAACGCCTGAGTTACCAGAGCATCGGTATGCCGCTGAACTTCGCCCAGACCCTGCAACGGCGCAAGGCGATCCAGCTGGATGACAGCCAACGCTTCGTCATCGAACTGGCCAACCTGGGCGTTTCGGTACGCCTGACCCTCAACTGGCAGAACCGCGACTACTGGGTGCTGGTGCGTCAACGCCGCCAGGACCGCGGCGACGTGGTACTCAAGCTGATCTCCGGTTACGTACCTGCCCAGGAGCTCAACCTCCCACTGCACACTGCCATTCAGGAAGTGGCAGAAGAGTGCCTGCTGGAAACCCCGGAAGGCTGGCTGAGCGGACGCTTCAACGACACCTGGCTACCCGCCCCGTATGCCGCTGCCCTGCACTACCGCGAAGCCCTGCCCTTCACCCTGAGCCCGGCCTCGGGCGCGGCGCGGCCGGTACACTGCGGCAACCTGATGCTACTGGAGCGGCCACGGGCCTATGTGCACCTGCCCACCGCCTCGCTGCAACTGATCTACGATCTGCGCCTGCAAGTACCCAAGGAGGCCAAGTCGCTCAGCCTGTTTCACGTCGACGAGCGCCTGGAAGGTGACCAACTGGTGGCCCGGCTCAACCGCAAGCGCCCCGACCTGTACCTGATGCCCCTGAAGGACGGCCAGCCATTGGCGGAGCTGTACACCCTGAAGAAGGATCAGCTTGTTCCCGCGAGCACGCGCGGGCTGTACCTGGCCGAAAGCTTCGCCCTGCAGGATGGCTGGGTAGTGAGAGAGGAACGCGTACGTTGGCGGGAATGGGTGCGTCAGCAAGGGCTGGTGGAGAGTCGGCCCGAGAAGCCTTCGCACCTGCAGCGTTTCAGCGACAAGGCGCGGGCGTTGTTGCAGCGGGCGAAGACCACACTGCATAAATAGCAGCAGCGGCGCTTGGCCGCTGCCACCTGCCCTGCGCCTTCAAGGGCAGGTCAGTTCTTGCGAATTTTCTCGACGATCGCGGTGGTCGAGCTGTTCTCGACCAGGCCCAGCACTTTCACCGTGCCGCCATAGGCCTTGACGATATCCGCCCCAACCACTTGGTCGATCCCGTAGTCGCCCCCCTTGACCAGCACATCCGGCTTGACCTGGCGCAGCAGGTTTTCAGGGGTTCCCTCAGGGAAACTGATGACCCAGTCCACCGCGCCCAGGCCGGCGAGCACCGCCATCCGGCGATCGACGCTGTTGATCGGACGCCCAGGCCCCTTGAGACGGCTGACCGAAGCATCGTCGTTGATCGCAACGATCAGGCGATCCCCTTGGGCGCGAGCCTGCTCCAGGTATGTCACATGCCCAGCGTGGAGAATGTCGAAACAACCGTTGGTGAAGACGATCTTCTCGTTGTGCGCACGCGCGTCGTCGATGGCCAGCAGCAGTTGCTCGAGCCCCAGCACCCCGCGCTCGGAGCCTTCTTCACGCTGGATCGCGCGGCGCAATTCCGGGGCGCTGATGGCCGCCGTACCCAGCTTGCCGACGACGATGCCAGCGGCCAGGTTGGCCAGGGCCACCGCGTGCGGCAGGTCCTCGCCTGCGGCAATGGCAGCCGCCAGCGTCGAGATAACGGTATCGCCAGCACCAGTGACATCGAACACCTCGCGGGCACGGGCCGGCAGGTGCAAGGCCGGATGCCCGGTGCGCAGCAGGGTCATGCCGTGTTCCCCGCGCGTCACCAGCAACGCGCCGAGGTCAAGATCATCGAGCAATTGCAGGCCTTTGGCGACCAACTCGGCTTCATCGGCGCAACGCCCGACGATGGTCTCGAATTCGCTGAGGTTGGGGGTAATCAGGCTGGCACCGCGATAGATGGAAAAATCCTTGCCCTTGGGGTCGGCCAGTACCGGAATGCCTTTGCTGCGAGCAGCCTGGATCAGCGACTGGTGATTCTTCAGTGCGCCCTTGCCGTAGTCCGACAGCACCAGCACCTTGACGCCTTCGAGCAGTGCATCGACCTCGGCACCCAGCGACAGCGGATCGGTGGCGAAGGGCTCTTCGAAATCGATGCGCAGCAGTTGCTGGTGGCGGCTCATGACCCGCAGCTTGACGATGGTGGGCTGGTGCGCAATACGCTGGAACACCGAACGCACACCTGCGGCCTGCAGGCTGTTGGCCAGACTGTCGGCTGCTTCGTCCTGGCCGGTGACACCCACCAGCGAAGCCGGGGCCCCAAGCGCCGCGATGTTCAAGGCAACGTTGGCCGCACCGCCAGGCCGATCCTCGATCTGGTCGACCTTGACCACCGGCACCGGCGCTTCAGGCGAGATACGCGAGGTACCGCCATGCCAGTAGCGGTCGAGCATCACATCGCCGACCACCAGTACCGGGGCTTGATCGAAACGCGGCATGGACAACTTCATGGGCAACCCATATGAAAAAATGAACAGGGGCAGGATATTAGCACACGGCAGCCGGCGGCTTTAACGCCAACTGCGGTGGGGACAATTCCAGTGACAATCGGGGCGCACACGCCCCGATTCATGAGGGTTTCAGGTGATATCGGCCTTGTCCGGCTCATCGAGCCCCATGGCGTGCAGGCGGGCATAATGGCCATTAGCCTCAAGCAACTCGACATGGGTACCACGCTCGACCAGACGCCCCTGGTCCATGACCAGAATCAGGTCGGCCTTCTCGATGGTCGACAGCCGATGCGCGATCACCAGGGTGGTGCGCCCCTCCATCACATGGTCGAGCGCCGCCTGGATATGCCGCTCGGACTCGGTGTCCAGCGCCGAGGTCGCCTCGTCGAGGATCAGCAGCGGGGCGTTCTTCAACAGCGCCCGGGCGATTGCCAGGCGCTGACGCTGACCACCGGACAGCAGCACGCCATTCTCGCCCACCTCGGTGTCGAAACCCTTGGGCAACTGGTCGACGAACTCCTTGGCGTAGGCATCGGCCGCGGCAGCCTCGATGGCCTCGCGCGGCGCACCGGCCAGGTCGCCATAGGCGATATTGTTGGCCACGGTGTCATTGAACAGGGTGACATGCTGGGTCACCTGGGCCACATGCCGACGCAGGTTGCGCAGGCGATAGTGTTCGATTTCCACACCGTCGAGCAGGATCTCGCCCTTGTTGTGGTGATAGAACCGCGGGATCAGCGCCGCCAGTGTCGACTTGCCGCTGCCCGAACGCCCCACCAGGGCAATCATCTGCCCGGGTTCGGCGACGAAGCTGATGTCGGTCAGTACCTGACGCTCGGTGCCTGGGTAGGTGAAGCTCAGGTTGCGCACCTCCAGACGACCCTCGACACGCTCCTTCTCCACGGTACCGCCATCCACCTCAGGCTTCTCGTCGAGCTGCTCGAAGATGCTCTCGGCGCCGGCCAGGCCCTTCTGGATGGTCGAGCTGACCTCCGAAAGCTGGCGAATCGGCTTGGGCAGCAGACCTGCCGCCGTGATGTAGGCGACCAGGTCGCCAGCCGAGGCATCGCCACGCAGGAACAGCACCAGGAACATCAACGCGGCCATGGCGCTGTAGATCACCAGTTGCAGCGCCGGGGTGTACAGGGCGCCGGTCTTGTTCATGCGCAGCTGCTTGTCGGTGTTGCTCTGGCTGGCATTTCTGAAGCGACGCTCTTCGTAGGCTTCGCCGCCGAAGCTGCGCACCACGCGGTAGCCCTGGATGGTTTCGGAGGCCACGTGGGTGACGTCGCCCATGGCCACCTGGATCTTCTTGCTCTGCTTGCGGAATTTCTTGCTGGCGGTACTCACCATCACTGCAATGACCGGCAGGATGGCAACCATCACCAGAGTGAGCTTCCAGTTCATCCACAGCAGGTAGACGAACAGGAACACCACCGTCAGGCCTTCGCGGATCACTACCTTGATCGCGTCGGTGGCAGCACCGGTGACCATGGTGACGTTGAAGGTGATGCGCGAGATCAGGTGCCCGGAGTTATGACTGTCGAAGTAGCGGTTGGGCAGCACCAGCAGCTTGTTGAACAGCTCCAGGCGCAGATCGTGGACCAGGCAGAGGGAGACCTTGGCCAGATAGTAGTTGCCGAGGAACGACCCGAGCCCTTGCCAGGCAGCGATCAGGATGATCAGCAACGGCACCGCCTGCAGCAATTGCAGATCGCGCAGATAGGGAACGTCGGGGAACAACACCGCTTGCGGATTGCTCAGGCCATCGACGAAGTACTTGAGGATCCCCGCCAGCATCGGCTGGGTCGAGGCAAAGATCACGAAACCGACAATGCTCAGCAGGAAAATGCCGATGTAGGGTTTCACATAGCCCAGGAGCCTGAAATAGATCTTCAGGCTGGTGGGGTTCTCCGCCGGTCGCGGTGTTTCGGCCATCATCGAGCTCGCTGTTCAGGTTGAACCGGAAATTTTACCACAGGCTTTTCGCTCGGCATGCACCCACGGCAACATCATCGCCAGACCGACCGGCAACCAGCTGATGAACCACTCCGCCCGTGGCGTGCCAGTCAGGCTTGCCGCATCGAGTTGCATGGCCACAGTTGAAAACACCCAGACCGCCAGCGCCAGCTTGCCCAACATGGTCTCCCGGGCACGCAGGATCTCGCGCAGGGCGAACAGCCATACCGCTATCCACAGCAACATACCGGGCAGCCCCAGCTCGACGGCGACGTGGGTGAGCATATTGTGGGTATGGTCGAACTGGATCCCCAGTGCCTCCACGCGGTAGAACGCGCCAAGCCCCAGGCCGGTCCATGGGTGCTGTTCGATCATCTGCATCGAGGACTGGAATATCTCGGGCCGATAAGAGGAACCCCGCTGCATGATCAGGTCCTGGAACAGGAATATCGCGACGGCAGTGATCAGCAGCGATGACACGAAGACCAGCTTGCTAAGCCGATCACGCATCCAGAATGGCGCCAACAGCACAGTGAGCAGCAAGGCCACGCCCGCGCCGCGGCTCTGGCAAAAGGCAATGAAAGCCCCCAGGCAGGCCAGAGCCAGCAGCCAACCCGACTGCACGAAGCGGTTGCGCGGACAATCGTTGAGCATCAATACGGCCATGACACCGACGACATAGGCGCCCAGGATCGGATGGCTGATTTCACCGATTCCCTCAAGACGAGAAACCAGTACGTTGCCGGCCACATGATAGAAGCGGTAGATCGAAATCAGTGCAGCAACCGCCATCAGGACTCCACCGATGCGCAACAACATACGCACACGGTGGGCACCAAGCTGCGCCAGCAATGGGAAAGCCATAAGGAACAGCAGGATATAGACCAGCCGCTTACCCTCGCGTCCGCCCTCTGCGGTGGATGACCACACCAGGCTCAACGCTCCCCAGGCCAACAACAGTGCAATCGCCGTCCAGAGTGCCGGCTGACGTCGCCACCCGCTCACGAACAGGTGCCGGGCGGACCAGGCGAAGACCAGGGTCGGTAGCCAGAGGAACAGGATGAGGCCTTGCTGGTAGAGCTTGTTGCTCGGCGCCAGGGCGATCGCAGCCAGGAACCAGACGAAACCGAATCCGAGCCAGGCCTGGGCCCAGCGCTTTTCATACAACATTCCTTCCCCCGATCAGTCCAATGACACCGTCATGGTGCAACCGCATTATTTTCGGCATTATTGCCAGTCATTTTGCTTGCAGAAGACAAGGCACCCATCCATGCAATGCTCCCGACTCTCCCAGCCCGACTTCGATCAGCTGACACTCGGCGCCAGGGTTCTGGAGGCCGACAGTCACGGCGCCAAAGTCTACCTGCTCGAGGATGGCAATATCCTCAAGGTTTTTCGTCGTAAGCGTCTGATTTCATCTGCGCTGCTGCGTCCCTACTCCCAGCGCTTCATCGACAACGCTGCGCGCCTGGTGCAACTGGGCATTCCCACTCTGGAAGTGATCAGCCATCACAAGCTGGACCTGCCGGGGCGCACCGCGGTGCTCTACCGCCCGCTGCCGGGCGAAACTCTGCTGCAGCGCTCGCGCCTGCCGGGGTTCAGCTGGAATGACTACCTGCCGGCACTGATCGCGCTGATCCGCCACCTTCATCGCTCAGGGATCTACTTCCGTTCATTGCACCTGGGCAACGTCGTGGTCACCCCTGAGCAACAGCTTGGCCTCATCGATGTCGCCGACATGCGTTTCCTGCGCCCTCCGCTGTCGGCACGCATGGTTCGGCGCAACGTGCAGCATCTGGCGAACTACATCGAACGGGAGCGGCTCGGCGACCACTTCCCACTCACCGAACTGAAGTCGGCGCTGCTCGAGCGCTGAGCCTCAACCCCGCAACAACGTCCGCGAGCCCTGGCTGAATGCCCGCCAGGCCTGCTCCGGGGCCAGCGCCTCACGCTGCCCGGCAGCCGTCTCCTTGACGCTGAGCGTGTTGCACTCCCCGATGGCATGCGCCCAGGCGGCCTGGTCCCCTACCGGCAGGTAGCGTCCGGCCTGCCCCAATTGCTCGCGGAACACCGGCAGGTCGCTGCACAGCACCGGCACATCGGCCAGCACCGCCTCTTGTAGCACCAGCCCCAGCCCTTCCGAACGCGAAGGCACCAGCAGCCAGTCGAAGGCACGATAGAGCTGAGATAGATCGGGACGATAACCGCACAGTTGCACGCTTTCGCCCAGCCCGAGCGCCTGGATACGGGCGCTGAGGCGCTCTCGCAGCTCGCCGTCGCCGAGGATCACCAGGCGAGCGTCCGGCTGCTGCCGGTGCACCTGGGCAAAGGCCTCGATCAGCATCTCGAAACCTTTGCTTTCCACCAGCCGGCCTACCGCGCCGAATACAGGCCCCGGACGCTGAACGAGGGCAAGCTCTCGTCTGGCGTGGTCACGCTCGAAGAGTGCTGCGTCGAACACCTGTGGGTCCAGCGCGACACGCAGCGTTTCGACAGAACGTCCAAGCGCCTGCTCCAGCGCCTGGGCAAGGGTGTGGGAAACCGCAGCGATGCTCAGGCGGTGCGCCTCGACCGCACGCAGCAAGCGAATGTCGCTGCCGCGCAAGCGAGTCGACCCATGAAAAAGCACCGTCACTCGCGCATCAGGGAAATGGCGCATCAACGGCAAGACAAGGCGCGCAACACCCATGCCGTCGAGCAGCAAGACATCGGGGCGGGTCTGCTGCAGTGCCTTGTACAAACGGCGCCGCAACACAGGCGTCAGCCAGCGCCAGAAACTTCGGCCTTTGAGTGTGCGAGGCGGCATGTGCCACTCTCGGGTCGTGCCCTCGCCGCAGCACAGGCCATCGCCCAGCAGCAGCCAGTTGCTGATCTCGGCCCCTTCTGCAACATGGCACAACATCTGACGGTGCACCTTGTGAACTGACATGTACGGGGCACCTCCCGACCACATCACATTGACAACATTCATCGGTAGAGCTCCCTCATACCCGGCGGGCCGACCGCCAGGTCAACCGATTCAATGAGCAAGAAAGCCGATTCCAATACCGACCAATGTTCCTACAACGAGCGCGGCCACCAGCTTGATCCGATCGCGCTGGCGACGCTTGGCCTTGCGCTGAACTTCCTCGGGCAAGGTCACATGGCTACCGAAACCAGTATGCAGCACCGCATCGCCCTCGAGCGTGACCGCAGTCAGGCCCAGCTCGGCATAACGACGCGACAGCGCCTTCTCTCCAGAATAGGCAGCAAATGGTGCGCAGGTTTGGTAATCGCTCAGGCGGCGCAATCCTGGGTTAAGCGAAAACGCTTGCCAATCGGCTTTATCCGAAAGCAGCGGGTAACACGGCACCTGCGCGATGACCTGCCGGTCGCCCAGGCGAATGTAGGGGCTATGGATCGCCAGGTCGTGAGCATGGCTGCGCAGCCACACCTGCAGGATCTGTGGGCTGGCCTCGAGGATCAGCCGGGAGTCCTCGACAAAGTGCTGGCGATAGAAGCTCCAGTCATCCTCGCAGTGGAAGATGTAGGGCGTCTTGACGTGGCTGTAGGCCAGGTCGATCGACGCCAGCTGCCCCAGCTTGGGCCGGTTGACGAACACCTTGCAGTGGGCCTTCCAATGCTCGGGAACGGCCGCGTGAACCGCATCGTCTCCCGAGTCTTCGGTGATGAACACCTCACGGATCGACGCGGTGTTGTAGCGGTCGAAGCTTTCCAGCGTTGTCTTGAGCAGGTCGAAACGCCCGCAACTGGTTACCACCAGCGTGATGTCACTGTTTTCCGAGAAGCGCACTGGGCTCCCTCCGCCTTGCGGCCATTTCCGATCCGTCCGACGGACAGGTTGATGTGGTTCAAAGCCCCAGTTTCAGACGCAGGCGCTGCCAAGCACTAAGCGGCGCTCGCGGTCTGAGGGGGGGCATCATGTGGTCGACGATGCTACGCCCGACCTGGGCAAAACTAAAGCCAGAAACCGCCAGTTCGCGGCCATTGGCGGCGATGCGTTCGGCGAGCGCCGGATCGGCGCGTAATGTCCGCAACTTCTCCTGCAGCACCGGGATGCTGTCGTACAGCACCACGTTGTGCATGTCCTCAAGACCCAACGCACGGTTTTCCGCCTCGCCCTGGTCGAAGGCCAGCAGCACGCAGCCACAGGCCATGGCCTCGAAGTTCTTGATCATGTACTCGCCCATGCCAACGTCGGCACTGACGAAGAAGCGGATACGGTTGAGCGTGTTGCAGTAGTCTTCACCGGACTTGGTGCGAGTCACCACCAGGTTTTCCACCTGCCCCAGTTCATCGAGCAACGCCTTGCGGCCGCTATAGGCGACACTCTTGGTGCTGCCGACAAAGGCCAGTTCGATATCACGCTCGCGCCCCTGGTCGGTCAGCAATTGCTCGTCATAGCCCTTGGGCACGAACACCGCATCGAAACCTTCCTGGCGCAGGCGCTCGCTGACCATGTAGCCAGAGCTGATCACTCGCGCCCAAGGCAGCTTGCGGTAGTGCGCGCTGAACTTGCCGGTGTATTTGCAGGGAATGTAGTTCTGGTAGGCATCGTGCTCGAGGATCACCAGATTAGGGACCGTGCGGATAAAGCCGACCTGGCGAATCTCCTGCTTGAAGCGCAGGAAAAAGACGATACGGTCATAACGCTCGACGTCCACTTCACGCTTGAAGTAGCGCCGCAGGTTGCGCTGGTCGTCGCTCGACAGCCAGCGCAAGTCGCACTCGCAGTTGGCCGCGACGCCGTCGTACAGGCGATCGAGGATGGCCCGTTGTTCCTTCTGCACCAGAAATAGGACTTTCATTGCATTCCTTGGGGGCGTGACGCCATCGCGGTCAATCATCGGGCACTCACAGCTCGCGGCGCCAGAACAGTTCATGTCGACGCACCGCCTTGCGGAAGAATTCGTTCTCCCCGTAAGGCGACGGTCGCCGCCCGGCCAGCCAGCGCTGCAACAGACGGCGCAGGCGACGCTTGAACGGGGCCGGCGGCTGCAGGTCGTGCATCATGCCCAACGCCATGGCCTTGTCGCGCTGGGTCGGCACGTCCAGCACCAGGCTGCAGGGCGCCCAGGGCTGAGCGGCTTCGAGTTGCGGCGGCAGGGCAACACCGTCGCCGCTGTCACCCATGGGCCAGCGGTCGTTGTCGTGCAGGTGGTTGGCGTAGCACAGCAAGGTCTGCGGCTGCCAGTCCAGCCCCTGCAGGGCTTCGAGCACGGCGGCCTGGGCGCAGAGATGATCCGGGTGCGGATCGAGCTGCGGGTGCGGCATGACCAGGATTTCCGGGCGAGCCATCTGCAGCAGTACGCGCAAGTCGGCCAGCAGGTTGTTCCAGGTCGGCGCACCATCGGCATCGGCCGGTAGCGGAAACGGATTGAAGCGACGGAACGGCCGGATATCGGCCATATCCGCCTCGCGCGAGGCCGCTGGCTGATCCGGCGCAGCCTGCATGGCAGGCAATTGCAGACAGAAGTAACCCAACTGCACGCAACGGGCCTCCGGCACCCCGGCCCAGCGTGGCACGGCGATGCTGTCCCAGGCGCGCAGGCGCCCTTTGAGCTGCGCCGCCTCGGCCTTGGCCAGGCCCATCTGCTGATAGTGCTCGGCCTCGATCTCGCCTGCGGTCAAGGTAACCACCCAGGCCTCGTCGGCCTGGCTGTAGAGCCCATAGGCCGCCAGCTCTGCATCGTCAGCATGGGGCGCGACCACCATGATCCGACGCTGGCGCAACACCACCGCCGGGGTTATCCACAGGCGTGGTTCGCCCAGCAGCCGACAGTGACGCCCCGACAGGCGCAGTCGCCCATCGCGCAGGGCCGCAGCAAGGCCGGTCAGGTTGAGAAAACGCACGCCATCGACACCGCGCTCGAAGGTCTGGCTGTCACGCATGGCGTCCGCGACCAGCTCGACCCGAGGATCGAGAAAGCGACCAAGCCACCCGGACTTCACACGAATCTCGAGGATCAGCGTGTCATCATCGCCGAACGATGCATCGCTGTTCAGGACGCCGCCTTGAATGCTGACGGCCTCGACACGGCTGTGCTCACCGAAATCGAAGGTGTAATCCTCGCCGGGCGCGTAGAACAGATGGTCGGCGAACCAGGCTTCGTGGGCAGCCCAGACGAGCGGCAGCAGCAGCAGTGGCAGCCACCACCAGCTCAGCGCTCCCAATGCGATCAGCAGCAACAACGCGATCACCAACCCGAGGCGCTTGTTGCGCCGGTGGCGCTTGAGCAATTGCTGCTTGCGACTCATGCCTGATACACCGGGACCGGATGGCACCAACGGTCCTTGTATTCGCGGTCGGCACGGCCGAATGAGAAACGCAGGGCCTTGCCACGGGCGTTGGCGTCTTCCCAGGCGGCCTGGGTATTGAGGAAGCTCAGTACGCTGCCGGGGCTGAAGGCCTTGGTTTCAGGATCGACACCACCGTTGACGTACTCGACACTGATCCATTCGGGCGACTCGACCCGATAGATCAACTGGATGGCGATCGGCTTGTCCTCGAGAAACAGCACCGAGCCGATCAGCAGCTCGCGCAGGCGCTCGACGACTTCGGCCATGCGCGCAGCGCCGGTCGCGGGGAAGCTCCAGCGGCGCTGGAACAGGTCGCAGTACATCGCGGCGATCTCCGCGGCGCTGAAGTCGCTGATTGGACGCACCACTCCACCGGCCTCCTCCAGCAGGCGCAGTTCGCGGCGCTGGTTGTAGCGGAATTTCTTCGAAAGGTCTTCATGCGGGCGCGCCATGGCCAATTGCTCGGCCTGGGGTTTCAAACCCTCGAAACGCCCGTGATTGAGCTCCGACAGGTAGCGCCCGGCATGGCGCAAGGGCGCACCCGCTTCAACGGCTGCAGGCAGGATGAGCTCGGCATTGCCCAGGTCGAACAGCCCCTTCTTGCCATGACGCTTGAGAACATCCTTGGACAACGCCAGGTGCCGTCCCCAGGTAGGGACTGCCGCCACAAGCTCGCCGCCCCGGCGCCAGCCCAGGTAGCGCACCGGAATCTGTGCAAGTTCAGCCAGTTGCTCGACCACCAGCGGATGGGTGGCGACACTGCCGCCGAACCGCTGCCAGGCGTCGGCGTACTGGTTCGCATCGATAACGGCCCAGCCGCGTTCGCGCCAGGCTTGCAGATGATTGAGCATCAGGCCCGAGCCTCCAGTGCGCGCACCTGCGGCAACTGCCAGAACGCCAGGCGCACGGCTGCGTCGGAAAACCGCTCGCGCAGGCGCTGCAGCATCAGTTGCGCGCATTCGCGACGCTGATCGTCGCTCAGCCCGGCCATGTGCTTCAGCCCCTGCGCCAGTTGCCCGGCATCGCCCAGCGGGAACAGCACGCCTACGCCTTCAACCACTTCGCGCGCACCACCACAGGCCGTGGCCAGCAACGGCACACCGGCGACCATCGCTTCCAGCAGGACCATGCCGAAAGGCTCGTGGTCAGAGCTCAGGGCGAATACATCGAACGCCTGGAAATAGCGGCGGGCATCCGGCACCTGGCCAAGGAAGTCGACACGGTCGGCAATCCCCAACTCGCTCGCCTGGGCCTTGAGCGTGTCTTCCAGCCGCCCCTTGCCCAGCACCACCAACCGCGCATTGGCCGGCAGGCCCGGCAACGCCTCGGCGAAACCGCGCAGCAGGGTCGCCTGGTCCTTGTCCGGGTGCAGGCGGCCGACGTTGCCGACGATCCACGCCTGGGCATCGAGCCCCAGGGCACGCCGCGCCTCGTCGCGCGGCACGAGACTGGCCTGCAACGCCTCGACGTCGATACGGTTGTACAGCGTTTGGATGCGTTCGTGCGGCCACTGCGCCAGACAGCGGCGCATGTCGTCACGCACGGCGTCGGACACACCCAGCAGACTCAAGCGCTTGCGAAACAGGTTGGCGAAAAGGCGTCGCCCCTTGCGCTGGTAATCGCCGAAGGCATGATGCACGCCGATCACCGGCAAGCCGGTGCCCAGCAGCGCGACATAGATCGGCTTGAAGCGGTGGGCGATGCAGAAGCTGAAACGACGCTCGGCCGCAATCTTGCGCAGCGCACGGATCGCGCCCAGCTTCAGGCCGCGCACGGCCTTGGAGCTGAACTCGAGAAACAGCACTTCGTCTGAGGCACAGCCAGCGGCCACCTGCGGGTCGGCCTTCCCGGTCAGGAAGACTGTGGTGACCTTGTAGCCACGCCCCTCGAACAGGCTGGCGTACTGACGGGCGCAGTCGAGGAACGGCCCGTCGTAGCCATGGCAGAACTGCAGGACGCGCAGGTCAGAGCGGCTGGTCATACGGGGCCGCGCCGTCCTTGACCACCAGGATGTCTTCCATGATCAGGTATTGCAGGTCCGAACCGTAGAACATGTTCAGCGCGTCGGTAGGCGAGCAGATCATCGGTTCGCCACGGCGGTTGAGCGACGTGTTCAGCGACACGCCGTTGCCGGTCAGCTCCTCGAGCGCCTTCATCATGTCGTAGTAGCGCGGGTTGTACTCGCGCTTGAGCACCTGGGCACGCGAGGTGCCGTCCTCGTGCACCACTTCCGGCACGCGGGTTTTCCACTCCTCGGCCACTTCGAAGGTGAAGGTCATGAACGGAGCAGGATGGTCGATCTTGATCATCTGCGGCGCAACGGTGTCGAGCATCGACGGGCAGAATGGTCTCCAGCGCTCGCGGAATTTGATCTGCTCGTTGATACGGTCGGCGACGTTCGGCACGCTCGGGCAACCGATGATCGAACGACCACCCAATGCGCGCGGGCCGAACTCCATGCGCCCCTGGAACCAGGCCACCGGGTTGCCGTCGACCATGATCTTGGCGATGCGCTGCGGCATGTCGCTGAGCTTGCGCCATTTCGGTGCATTCGGATGGCGGGCACAGGCGGCGATCACGTCCTCGTTGGAGTACGCAGGGCCGAGGTAGACGTGCTCCATCTTCTCGACCGGCACACCACGGGCGTGGGATACATAGGCCGCTGCGCCGACCGCAGTACCGGCGTCGCCGGAGGCCGGCTGGACGAACAGTTCCTTGAGGTCAGGGCGGACGATGATCTTCTGGTTCAGCTTGACGTTCAGCGCACAGCCACCAGCGAAGGCCAGCTTGCCGGTCTCTTTGAGGATGTCGCCCAGGTAATGATCGATCATCTGCAAGGCGAGCTTCTCGAACAGCGCCTGCATGCTGGCCGCGTAATGGATGTACGGCTCGTCGGCGATATCGCCTTCGCGCTTGGGGCCCAGCCATTCGATCAGCTTGGGCGAGAAGTAGAAGCCCTTGCCCTTCTCTTTATAGCGACGCAGGCCGATGACGTTGGCGTACTCGGTGTTGATCACCAGTTCGCCGTTCTCGAAGCTGGCCAGGCGGGAGAAATCATACTTGCTGGCGTCGCCATACGGGGCCATGCCCATGACCTTGAATTCGCCATCGAGCATCTCGAAGCCCAGGAACTCGGTGATCGCGCCATACAGGCCTCCCAGCGAATCCGGGTCGAAGAACTCCTTGATCTTGTGGATCTTGCCGTTTTCGCCGTAGCCGAAGAAGGTAGTGGCGTACTCGCCCTTGCCGTCGATGCCCAGGATCGCGGTCTTTTCCTTGAAGCCCGAGCAGTGGTAGGCGCTGGAGGCGTGGGCCAGGTGGTGCTCGACCGGCTCGATCTTGACCTTTTTCGGGTCGAAGCCCAGTTGCTCCAGGCACCAGACGATCTTCTTGCGGTAGCGCTTGTAGCGACGGTTGCCCATCAGGATCGCGTCGAGGGCGCGATCCGGGGCGTACCAGTAGCGCTTGGCGTAGTGCCAGCGGGCCTTGCCGAACAGGCTGATGGGGGCGAACGGAATGGCCACCACATCGACGTCGGACGGCTTGATACCGGCCTGCTCAAGGCAGAACTTCGCCGATTCGTAGGGCATGCGGTTCTTCGCATGCTTGTCACGCACGAAGCGCTCTTCTTCTGCGGCGGCAACCAGCTTGCCGTCGATGTACAAGGCCGCGGAAGGGTCATGGCTAAGGGCGCCGGACAGGCCAAGAATCGTCAATGCCAAGGGACTAGCCTCTTCATTCGGTAGAGATGCGCCAGCGGCCTCGTGGGCGGCTGGCGGCTAAAGGGCGGGATTATAACGCAAAGATCAGGGGCACACCGCCCCTTGTCGCGCGGGGCTATTCGGCGATCAGCCAGTCCATGCGGAAGCTGCCCGAAGTCTGCGCCAGCTCCCTGGCCAGCCAGGGCAGCAACTCCTTGAGCTCATCCTCCAGCCCCCATGGCGGGTTGGCGATGGCGAGGCCCGAGCCGTTCAGCCCCTGCGGGCTGTCCTGGTGATGCACATAGAGTTCGACGCGCAGCAGCTTGGGCGCGCCCGTGCTGGTCAGGTCCTGATAGAAGCGGGTCAGCGAACGCTGGTCCTTGATCGGGTACCAGATGGCCGCGACGGTCTGGCGCATGCGGCCGATCGCCTCCTTCATCGCCACGGTACAGCGCTTGAGTTCGTCGGCCTGCTCGAAGGGCGGGTCGATCAGCATGATCGCGCGCTTTTCCTGCACCGGCAGCAGGGCGCGCGGCACATGCCAGCCCTCGCCCAGGTGCACGGTGACCCGCGGATCCTTCTTCATGTTTTCCTTGAGCAAAGGCCCGTCTTCAGGGTGCTTCTCGTTGAGCAGTGCGCGATCCTGCTGGCGCATCAGGCGCCGTGCCAACTCCGGCGAGCCGGGGTAGTAGCGCAACTCGCCATCCGCGTTCAGGCGCTTGATGATGCGCAGGTAGTCGGCGGTCGCAGCCGGCAGGTCTTCGCGATTCCACAGGCGGGCAACACCTTCGAGATACTCACCGGTACGCGTCGCCTGGTCGCCTTGCAGGTCGTACAGCCCCAGGCCGGCGTGGGTGTCGATATAGGCGAACGGCTGTTCCTTGCGCGACATCAGGGCGATGAGGCGGGTCAGCACGATGTGCTTGAGGACGTCGGCATGATTGCCGGCGTGGAAGGCGTGACGATAGTTCATGGCAACTCCTGCGGGGGCGGCAAGTTTACCTTGCCTTGCGGGCGGAGTCAGGCCTGGCCGTCGATCGGCACAAGGGCCACTCGCGGGCAGGCCCGCCCCCACAGGAGCGGGCCCGCCCGCGAAGCAGCCGTCGCCGAATCAGCAGATGTTACTTGTCTGCGTGATATGCAGCATCAGCCGTTTCAAACCGCGAAACCATGCTGCCGCTCGGACGCCCCAGCTTGCTCACCACGATGATGGCGATGGTGGCGAACAGGAAGCCCGGGATGATTTCGTACAGGCCAAGCCCGACGTAGTTCTTCCACAGGATCACGGTCAGCGCACCCACCACGATCCCCGCCAGGGCACCGTTGCGGGTCATGCCCTTCCACAATACCGACAGCAGCACCACCGGCCCGAACGCAGCACCGAAGCCCGCCCAGGCATAAGCCACGAGGCCCAGCACACGGTTGTCAGGGTTCGCCGCCAGGGCGATGGCGATCAATGCCACGGCCAGCACCATCAGGCGACCGACCCAGACCAGTTCGGTCTGCGAAGCACCCTTGCGCAGGAAAGCCTTGTAGAAGTCCTCGGTCAGCGCACTCGAGCACACCAGCAACTGGCAGCTCAGGGTGCTCATGACTGCCGCCAGGATGGCCGACAGCAGCACACCGGCAACCCACGGGTTGAACAGGATCTTCGCCAGCTCGATGAACACACGCTCGTGGTTCTCGGTGACCGGGCCAGCCAGATCAGGGTTGGCCGAGAAATACGCAATCCCGAAGAAGCCCACGGCGCAAGTGCCGGCCAGGCACAGAATCATCCAGGTCATGGAGATACGACGGGCATTGGCGATCGACTTCACCGAGTCGGCGGCCATGAAGCGCGCCAGGATGTGCGGCTGGCCGAAGTAGCCCAGGCCCCAGCCCATCAGCGAGATGATGCCGATGAAGGTGGCGCCGCGGAACATGTCGAAGTTCGCCGGGTTCTGCGCCTCGATCGCCAACATCGTGGTGTCGAAGCCGCCAGTGGAGATCAGCACGATGATCGGCGTGAGGATCAGCGCGAAGATCATCAGCGAGGCCTGCACGGTGTCGGTCCAGCTTACCGCCAGGAAACCACCGATGAAGGTGTAGGCGATGGTCGCCGCAGCACCGGCCCACAGGGCTGTCTCGTAGGACATGCCAAAGGTGCTTTCGAACAGGCGCGCACCCGCCACGATGCCCGAGGCGCAATAGATGGTGAAGAACACCAGGATGACGATGGCCGAGATCACCCGCAGCAGGCCGCTGTGGTCTTCGAAACGGCTGGCGAAGTAGTCGGGCAGCGTCAGCGCATCGCCGTTGTGCTCGGTCTGCACCCGCAGACGGCCGGCGACGAACAGCCAGTTCAGGTAGGCACCGACAGTCAGGCCGATGGCGATCCAGGCCTCCGACAGGCCCGACATGTAGATGGCGCCCGGCAGGCCCATCAGCAGCCAGCCGCTCATGTCGGAAGCGCCAGCAGAAAGCGCGGTGACCACGCTGCCGAGGCTGCGACCGCCGAGGATGTAGTCGGAGAGATTCTTGGTGGAGCGATAGGCCGCGAAGCCGATCAGCACCATTACCGCGATGTAGACCACAAAGGTGATCGTGATTGGATTGCCCATGGTTGTGCCCTGGCGTTGTTGTTATCTCTTGCAGCCGACCTTCGTGAGACGGTTGCACCCAGGCGGCGAATCCTATGCAACAACATGAAGCGGGTGCAACCATTTTTCATTTGCAAGTTGCACCTGGAAATGTCTTTTCAGTCAAAACCCCTTTTTTGCTCCTTTTTGAAGCAAAAACGTCGCTTTTAATAAGCAAGAGCAGCAAAAACGACCCTTTCCGCTGTTTAGCGTTTTACGCCAGACGAGTTGCACCTTTTTCATGAAAAATTCGGGTTGCACCCGGTTGCACCCGAGAGGTGCCTGGCGCTAATCTTGCCGCCAGCTTAGCCACGCCCGTGGCAATAACGAGGATAAGAAATGGCGACGACCACCCTTGGGGTCAAACTCGACGACCCGACCCGTGAGCGACTCAAAGCGGCTGCGCAGTCCATCGACCGCACCCCGCACTGGTTGATCAAGCAAGCGATCTTCAATTACCTGGAGAAGCTCGAGGGTGGTGCAACCCTGAACGAAATCAACGGCCACGCTGCGCAGTTCGGTGACGACGCTGGCGAACTCCCGGCCGACCACACCCACCAGTGCTTCCTCGAATTCGCCGAGAGCATTCTGCCCCAGTCCGTGCTGCGCGCAGCGATCACCGCAGCCTACCGTCGCCCCGAGCAGGAAATGGTGCCGATGCTGCTGGAGCAGGCCCGCCTGCCGGCCCCGCTGGCCGAAGCGACCAACAAGATGGCCGCAGGCCTTGCCGACAAGCTGCGCAACCAGAAGAGCGCCAGCGGCCGCGCCGGCATCGTCCAGGGCCTGCTGCAGGAGTTCTCGCTGTCGTCCCAGGAAGGCGTGGCGCTGATGTGCCTGGCCGAAGCCCTGCTGCGCATCCCCGACAAAGGTACGCGCGACGCCCTGATCCGCGACAAGATCAGCACGGGCAACTGGCAGCCACACCTGGGCAACAGCCCGTCGCTGTTCGTCAATGCCGCAACCTGGGGCCTGCTGCTGACCGGCAAGCTGGTCTCCACCCACAACGAATCCGGCCTGACCTCCTCGCTCACCCGCATCATCGGCAAGAGTGGCGAGCCGATGATCCGCAAGGGTGTCGACATGGCCATGCGCCTGATGGGCGAGCAGTTCGTCACCGGCGAGACCATCGCCGAAGCCCTGGCCAACGCCAGCCGCTTCGAATCCAAGGGCTTCCGCTACAGCTACGACATGCTCGGCGAGGCCGCGCTGACCGAGCACGACGCCCAGAAATACCTGGCCTCCTACGAGCAGGCGATCCACTCGATCGGCAAGGCCTCGCACGGGCGCGGCATCTATGAAGGCCCGGGCATCTCGATCAAGCTCTCGGCGCTGCACCCGCGCTACAGCCGCGCGCAATACGAGCGTGTGATGGAAGAACTGTACCCGCGCCTGCTGTCGCTGACCCAACTGGCCAAGCAGTACGACATCGGCCTGAACATCGACGCCGAGGAAGCCGACCGCCTGGAGCTGTCGCTGGACCTGCTCGAACGCCTGTGCTTCGAGCCATCGCTGACGGGCTGGAACGGTATCGGTTTCGTCATCCAGGCCTACCAGAAGCGCTGCCCGTACGTGATCGACTCGGTCATCGACCTGGCCAAGCGCAGCCGTCACCGCCTGATGATCCGCCTGGTCAAGGGCGCCTACTGGGACAGCGAGATCAAGCGCGCCCAGGTCGAAGGCCTGGAGGGCTACCCGGTCTACACCCGCAAGGTCTATACCGACGTGTCCTACATCGCCTGCGCCCGCAAGCTGTTGTCGGTGCCGGAAGCCATCTACCCGCAGTTCGCCACGCACAACGCCCACACCCTGTCGGCCATCTACCATATTGCCGGCCAGAACTATTACCCAGGCCAGTACGAGTTCCAGTGCCTGCACGGCATGGGCGAGCCCCTGTACGAGCAGGTCGTCGGCAAGATCGCCGATGGCAAGCTGAACCGTCCATGCCGCGTCTATGCACCCGTCGGCACCCACGAAACCCTGCTGGCCTACCTGGTACGCCGCCTGCTGGAAAACGGCGCCAACACCTCGTTCGTCAACCGTATCGCCGACCACTCGATCTCCATCCAGGAACTGGTCGCCGACCCGGTCGCGAGTATCGAGCGCATGGCCACCCAGGAAGGCAGCATCGGGCTGCCGCATCCGCGCATTCCGCTGCCGCGCGACCTCTATGGCAGCGAACGGGCCAACTCGGCCGGCATCGACATGGCCAACGAACACCGCCTGGCGTCGCTGTCCTGCGCCATGCTGGCAACCGCCCACAACGACTGGAAGGCTGCCCCGCTGCTGGCCTGCGCCACCAGCCAGGAAGCCGCCGCACCGGTACTCAACCCTGCCGACCACCGCGACGTGGTGGGCCATGTGCAAGAGGCGAGCGTCACCGACGTCGACAACGCCATCCAGTGCGCCCTCAATGCCGCGCCGATCTGGCAAGCCACCCCACCAGCCGAGCGCGCCGCGATCCTGGAGCGCACCGCCGACCTGATGGAAGCCGAGATCCAGCCGCTGATGGGCCTGCTCATCCGCGAGGCCGGCAAGACCTTCGCCAACGCCATCGCCGAAGTGCGCGAAGCCGTCGACTTCCTGCGCTACTACGCCGTGCAGGCACGCAACGATTTCAGCAACGACGCCTGCCGCCCGCTCGGCCCGGTGGTGTGCATCAGCCCATGGAACTTCCCGCTGGCGATCTTCACCGGCCAGGTGGCCGCCGCACTGGCCGCCGGTAACCCGGTGCTGGCCAAGCCGGCCGAACAGACCCCGTTGGTCGCGGCCCAGGCCGTGCGTCTGCTGCTCGAAGCCGGCATCCCCGAAGGTGTGCTGCAACTGCTGCCGGGGCGCGGCGAAACCGTCGGTGCCGGCCTGGTCGGTGACGAACGGGTCAAGGGCGTGATGTTCACCGGCTCCACCGAAGTGGCGCGCCTGCTGCAACGCAACGTCGCCGGCCGCCTGGATGCCCAGGGTCGTCCGATCCCGCTGATCGCCGAAACCGGCGGGCAGAACGCGATGATCGTCGACTCCTCGGCGCTGACCGAGCAGGTGGTGATCGATGTGGTGTCGTCGGCCTTCGACAGCGCCGGTCAACGTTGCTCGGCGCTGCGCGTACTGTGCCTGCAAGAGGATTCCGCAGACCGCGTGATCGAGATGCTCAAGGGCGCCATGGCGCAGAACCGCATGGGCAACCCCGAGCGCCTGTCGATGGACATCGGCCCGGTGATCGACGCCGAAGCCAAGGCCGGCATCGAGAAGCACATCCAGGCCATGCGCGAGAAAGGTCGCAGCGTCTACCAGGTGGCCATTGCCGAATCCGAGGAGTGCAAGCGCGGCACCTTCGTCATGCCGACCCTGATCGAGCTGGAGAGCTTCGACGAGCTCAAGCGCGAGATCTTCGGCCCGGTGCTGCACGTGGTGCGCTACAACCGCAAGCACCTCGACCAGTTGATCGCGCAGATCAACGCCTCCGGCTACGGCTTGACCCTGGGCGTGCACACCCGCATCGACGAAACCATCGCCAAGGTGGTGGACAACGTCAACGCCGGCAACATGTACGTCAACCGCAACATCGTCGGTGCCGTGGTCGGCGTGCAGCCATTCGGTGGTGAAGGGCTGTCGGGCACCGGCCCGAAAGCCGGTGGCCCGCTGTACCTGTACCGCCTGCTGTCGACCCGCCCGGCTGACGCCATCGCCCGCCACTTCCAGCGTGCCGACGGTGAGACCAAGGCCGACACCACCCTGCGCGACCAGCTGATCAAGCCGCTGCAGGTGCTCAAGGCCTGGGCTTCGAGCAACCAGCCCGAGCTGGTGGCACTGTGCGAGCAGTTCGCCGAACAGTCGCAAAGTGGCATCACCCGTGTACTGCCTGGCCCGACCGGCGAGCGCAACACCTACACCGTGCTGCCTCGCGAGCATGTGCTGTGCCTGGCTGACAACGAGGCCGACCTGCTCGCGCAGTTCGCCGCGGTGCTGGCGGTTGGCAGCTCGGCGGTGTGGGCCGACGGCGAGCCGGCCAAGGGCCTGCGCGGTCGCCTGCCGAAAGACCTGCAAGGCAAGATCAAGCTGGTGGCCGACTGGAGCAAGGATGACGTGGCGTTCGACGCGGTCATCCACCACGGCGACTCCGACCAGCTGCGCGCGGTGTGCCAGCAGGTCGCCAAACGCGCCGGTGCCATCGTTGGTGTGCATGGGCTGTCCAGCGGCGATCAGCAGATCGCGCTGGAGCGGTTGGTGATCGAGCGTGCGGTGAGCGTGAACACCGCGGCTGCAGGGGGTAACGCCAGCCTGATGACCATCGGCTGACCGTACTGACGCCATCGCGGGCAAGCCCGCTCCCACCGGTTCAGCAGCGAAACGGTGGCAGCGGGCAACCCGCCTATTGTTGTTTATTCGATTTCCAGAATTTGAATCTGGATAAAACGGGCGACTTTTTGGGCACCGGTTGCTCCGGCAAAACATGCAAAAGCGTTATCTTTTGCAGGCTGGGCACATGCTTCTGGAGGTTATAATTTACCTCTCCGTTCTCGATAGATGTGGCCAGAAATACAGTGTGCTGGGTAATCGCATCAACCTTAGCTATAAACTCACCTGTCGCCACGTCCTTCAGGCTGAAGACCTGTCTCGAGCTGATCGAGACCTCGTCCGGCTCGCCTCTTGCGCCCCTGTGAATCTGGTATTCAGAGGCCGCGCCCGGGGCCGCTGACCATATGCCGCGCACCTGGCCTTGCTCGTTGAACGCACCGCCGGCTGGCTCGATGGAGTAGAGTAAGCTTGTTATCTCGGCAGCCAGTGCTTGATGTGCAAGCATCGAAATAATCTCTAGCTGCTGCGAGCTGAAATACTTCTCAACGTTGTGTACAAACAAGGGAGTTTCCTCGCCGTTTTCTATCAGGGTGTACGTGTCACGCGTAAAGTCCTTGGCAAACTGTTCAGTCACCCCTAGATCCTGCGCGAGCTGCGAAGCCGGGCCAAGAGCTTCTTGCTCGCTGTTGCCCGACGGACCTATGACCCTTTCCAGTTCAGTGGGTTGATACGCTTCACTCTCACGCATCCAATACACCGTTAATTTCTTTCGACGTTGCGTGTCCTGACTGACATTGCCCTTTAGTACAACACCAGGCTTCAGATTTTTAAAAATCTCCGGAAACTCGATCAACTTGTCCAACGCAGCGAAGTCAGACCCGAACTCCGTCTCAAAACTGTGTAATCCATTGGCATCCCTGCGCGTCACCGGGTTGTTGCGCACCATGCAATACAAGTTGAGGCCCTCCACCGCACCCGCCGGGTCTGCGCTCAGCCACCGCCCGACCCACGGCTGGTAGTAGCGATAACCGTAGTAGTACAGCCCAGTCGCATCTCGTTCCTTGCCTGAATAACGCAAGGTCTTGTAACTCCCTTCAAGCTCGCTACGGGCTGCCCACAACGCGGTTCCCCCAAAAGGGTAATACGCTTCATGGCTGATCAGCCTGCCCGCGCCGTCAACCTCCAGGATGCCGCTACCCAATGACGTGTCGTAGCTGTAGCGCAGTTGATCGTTCTCCAACCCGTCTGGCACCTCGCTGCACCAGTGCAACATTCGCACCTGTGCATGACCGGGCTCACCGACCGAAATAACCTGCAACTCCTCCTCAAGGGAGGCATCGCGGGTAGTGCAGCGCAATTCAAGCCCGGGTAAATAAGTGACTCGAAGCGTGTGCCGGCTTGCAGCGGCCCACTGCGTGTTGACTTTCAGGACTCGCATGCTGGCACTGTCATAACGGTAGTGCTCATGGTCATGCCGCCCCTCCTCGCGTTGCTGGGAGATGACCTGATGCAACTCCCCTTGAGGCGTCCAGCACAGGGGATTGCCGGGCAACAGCGAGATCTGCTGACCCTTTGCCGTGAACAACGCCTCCACCTCGGCGGGTGTCTTCGCCATTATGCCCAGCACCGCCCGATTGCTGCGGCCACTGACTGTGATCTCGACGACACGACAGTGATTGCTGGCCGGCACCCGGTGCACGATGCGCGTCAGGTTGCCAGCAGTGTCATAGATATAGTTGCGGGTATAACGGGTAACGAGTGTCTCATCGTAGGGAGAGGGAGACGGTGTGTTGTACTCTCCCGCCCGCGATGACGCATTGACCTGCTCTCTTCCGCAGGCGCCGACCAATTGATAAAGGCTGTCGTAACAGTACGTGGTCTGCGGCTCCGCCACCTGGTTCCGCCAGAATCTTCTGTTGTCGGCCTCGTCCCGTTCGCTCACCACATTGCCCACCGGGTCGAACGAATACTGCAAATCCTGCAGGAGCCTCGCCCCCAGGGCATGACTCGCAGGCCGCTCGATCCGTAGCTGAACCTGGCGTTGCGTTCGTGGCTCAAAGAAATAGGTGCTCGACACACCGTTACCCTGCAGTTCACGGGTCTTATGTCCACCTGCCAGGTAACTCGTCGACCGGACGATCTCGCACTCTTGAGAGTCTTTGCGTCTCAGCCAACTTGCTTGGAGCCGACCCGCAATATCATAGGTGACACGCCGCCGGTTCCCGGCTGCATCGACGATGCTCGATACGGTTCCGGTTGCGTCCACGACCGAACACGTAGTGTGTGCCTGCGCAGTCGTTTCAAGTGCGCGGTCCCATTCATCGATACTCTCACCTTGCCAATCAACCACTGTCTGTACTTCATCTCCCTGCCCCAGAAGACGACGGGTGACAGACAGCGTGGTACCGGTCATGGCGATGGCGTCGTGCAACGCAAGGCCAGCAGTGTCGTAAAGACGTGTACAGCGACCAGCCAGGTTTCGCCCCCGCTCCAGTGCACTGCTCCCCCCATAGACAAAGCGCTGGGTCATGCGGGGAACACCACCGCCAACTGTATCGCTGATGCTCGACAAACGACCCGCCAGACCGTGAGCCTCGTACATCGATCGACGTACCACCGCCTGGCTGTAGTCGTCACGCCCTTCTGCGCCTGCCGCGATTGCACTGACATGCACCAAAGGCCGACCATCGATATCAGCCAAGGCAACTTCTATGCCCGCGTCGACACTCTGAACACGCAGCACTTTGCCAGTGAAATCGTTGCCCAACGCGAAGTTCACCAGACCGCGCCCAGCCATACGCGGGTCGACGCTCCGATCCAGGAAACCACGAGGATCGTACCTGTGCCGCGTGATGAGCAGTGTGGTCTGTCCAAGCGCAAGCGCATCACGATGGCAGGCGATTTCCCGTACCTTCAGCTTGCGAGCAAACGCCGATACCGATGGGGTTTGGCGATGGACTAATGGCGCGTTGCTGGTCATTGGGCGATGCTCCGGCTCAGGTCTAGATGGCATGCAGCCCCCAATCAGGGCTCAACGGGGATCCGGCAAAGGCCTAGGCTACGCCAGTGATGTACAGGCCACACCTGACAGAAATACCAGTAGAGCAGCGCAAAGGATCTCGAGAAGCAGCGAGCGCCACCAATCGCACACCTATGCTCAGCCTTCTGGAGTGTCATCACGCGCACCCATGAGCCTGTGCAGCCCCTCCCACTGGCTCTAGACTCGCAGCATCTCGAACCCAGGAATCCCGCCATGTCCGAGCATCTCCTCAGCAGCCGCAACCTCGCCTTCGAACTCTACGAAGTCCTCGACGCCGAGGCCCTGACCCAGCGCCCGCGTTTCGCCGAGCACAACCGCGAGACCTTCGACGCCGCGCTCGGTACTGCTCGCGCGATTGCCGAGAAGTACTTCGCCCCGCACAACCGCAAGGGCGACGAGCACGAGCCGCGTTATGTCGACGGCCGCGCCGAGTTGATTCCCGAGGTCAAGCCTGCGGTAGAGGCCTTCCTCGAGGCGGGCTTCCTCAATGCCAACCGCGACTTCGACGTCGGCGGCATGCAGTTGCCGAGCCTGGTCTCGCAAGCCTGCTTCGCCCATTTCCAGGCCGCCAACGCTGGCACCACGGCCTACCCCTTCCTGACCATGGGCGCAGCCAACCTGATCGAGAGCTTCGGCAGCGAGGAGCAGAAGCGCCTGTTCCTGCAGCCGATGATCGAAGGCCGCTACTTCGGCACCATGGCCCTGACCGAGCCCCACGCCGGCTCGTCGCTGGCCGATATCCGCACCCGTGCAGAGCCCGCTGGCGATGGCAGCTATCGGCTCAAGGGCAACAAGATATTCATCTCCGGCGGCGACCACGAGCTGTCGCAGAACATCGTGCACATGGTCCTGGCCAAGCTGCCGGATGCACCGCCTGGGGTGAAGGGCATTTCGCTGTTCATCGTGCCCAAGTACCGGGTCAACGACGACGGCAGCCTCGGCGCCCGCAACGACGTGCTGCTGGCCGGACTGTTCCACAAGATGGGCTGGCGTGGCACCACCTCCACGGCGTTGAACTTCGGCGACAACGGCCAGTGCGTCGGCTACCTGGTGGGCCAGGCGCACCAGGGCCTGGCGTGCATGTTCCAGATGATGAACGAAGCGCGCATCGGCGTCGGCATGGGTGCGGTGATGCTCGGCTACGCCGGCTACCTGTACTCGCTGGACTACGCACGCCAGCGCCCGCAAGGCCGCCAGGTGGACAACAAGGACCCCAACAGCCCAGCAGTGCCGATCATCGAGCACGCCGATGTAAAACGCATGCTGCTGGCGCAGAAAGCCTACGTGGAAGGCGCCTTCGACCTGGGTCTGTACGCCGCACGGCTGTTCGACGACACCCACAGCGCACCCGACGAGGCGGCACGCGCCCAGGCCCAGGAACTGCTCGACCTGCTCACCCCGATCGTCAAGTCCTGGCCTTCGACGTTCTGCCTCAAGGCCAACGAACTGGCGATCCAGATCCTCGGTGGCCACGGCTACACCCGCGAATACCCGGTAGAGCAGTACTACCGCGACAACCGCCTGAACCCGATCCACGAAGGCACCGAAGGCATCCAGTCGCTCGACCTGCTCGGGCGCAAACTGGCGCAGAACGGCGGCGCCGGGCTCAAGCAACTGATTCGCCTGATCGCCACCACTGCCGAGCGCGCCAGCCATCACCCCAACCTGGACGCACTGCGCCAGCCGCTGGAGCAACTGGTCAACCGCCTGCAAGCCGTGACCCTGGCACTGCTCGGCGACCTGGCCCAGGGCAAGGTTGCCGGAGCCCTGGCCAACTCGGCCCTGTACCTCAAGGTGTTCGGCCATTGCGTGATCGGCTGGCGCTGGCTGGAGCAGGCCATCCATGCTGAGCTCGGGCTGATGAAAGGCGTCGAGGTCGACCGCGATTTTTACTACGGCAAGTTGCAGGCCGCACGTTATTTCCTGACTTGGGAAGTGCCAGGCTGCCATACTGAGCTCGCACTGCTCGAGGCACGCGACGACACCTGCCTGGGCATGCAAGAGGGGTGGTTCTAGGGGGAGCCACCGCGAACAGGAGGTTCCCGCATGTTCGATTCCAGCGCCCTGCTGCGCCAGCGCTTCGCAGCGCTGCGCAGCAAGGCCGAACTGTTCTCGCTTCGCCACGTGAAGCAATCGCATCAATCGCTGTCGGTGCGGCGCAACGTCGCCGAACCGCCATTCTTCAGCCAGGACGAAGGTGCCATGCTCACCGTGCGCCTGAACGGCGTCGAGGCCTACGCCGCCACCGCCGACCTGTCGCAGAGCGGCCTGCAACGCGCCCTGGAACACGCCGAGGCCCTGGCCCGGCAGATCACCGGCCACCACCTGCTCGACCTGCGCGACCAACCGGTGCCGAGCACGCGCCACGACCATATCTCGCCCAACTTCGACCAATCGCTGCCAAACCTTGCGGATTGCCTCGAGCTGCTCGCCACCGAATCGGCCAGCGTGCCCAAGGACGAACGTCTGGTGGACTGGCAGGCGAGCCTGGGCATCACCCTGGTCGAGCAGACTTACCTGAACTCGGCCGGCGCCGAGCTGCGCAACGCGCAGCGCTTCATCTTTCCGGGCCTTGGCGTCACTGCCAGCGATGGCCGCGACAGCCAGAGCCGCAGCCTGGGCCGGGAGAACTTTGGCCAGCAGGGTGGCTTCGAAGTCGTCCAGCGCTGCGGCCTGGTCGGCGCCGCCCGGCGTATCGCCGACGAAGCCCTGCAACTGCTGCTGGCGCCCAACACCCCGAGCGGTGCGCGCGACCTGCTGCTGATGCCCGACCAGATGATGCTGCAGATCCATGAGTCCATCGGCCATCCGCTGGAGATGGACCGTATTCTCGGCGACGAGCGCAATTACGCGGGCACCAGCTTCGTCAAGCCCAGCGATTTCGGGCAGTTGCAATACGGCTCGCCCCTGCTGAACGTGACCTTCGACCCTACCATCGACGAGGAGCTGGCCAGCTACAGCTTCGACGACGACGGCACCGCGGCCAGCAAGCAGTTCCTGATCCGCGAGGGCAAGCTGCTGCGCCCGCTGGGCGGCGCCCTGTCGCAGTTCCGCTCGGGGCTCGACGGCGTGGCCAACAGCCGCGCCTGCGGCTGGAACCGCGCTCCGATCGACCGCATGGCCAACCTCAACATCGAGCCGGGCGACCAGTCGCTCGACCAGCTCATCAAGGGGATCGAGCACGGCATCCTGATGCGCACCAACCGCTCCTGGTCCATCGACGATGCGCGCAACAAGTTCCAGTTCGGCTGCGAATGGGGCCAACTGATCGAACACGGCGAGCTCAAGGGCGTGGTCAAGAACCCCAACTATCGCGGCATCTCCGCGCAGTTCTGGCGCAACCTGTCGGCCGTGGGCGATAGCAGCACCTTCCAGGTGCTTGGCACCCCCAACTGCGGCAAGGGCGAACCCAACCAGGTCATCCGGGTCGGCCATGCCTCGCCGGCCTGCGTGTTCCGCCAGATCGACGTATTCGGAGGAGACGCCTGATGAGTACCCCCTATCAAGAACGCTTCGAGGCATTGGTCAGTGCCCTGCGCGAGGCGCTGCACCCCGGCGAGCAATTCACCCTCGGCTACAACGCCGAACAGTCGCGCTTCGTGCGTTTCAACCATGCCAAGGTGCGCCAGGCGGGCGATGTGGCCCAAGCTAGCGCGCAGTTGCGCCTGATACGTGAAGGACGCCAGGCCGAACAGCAGTTCACCCTCGGTGACGATGCGCAACTGGATCGCCAGCGCCTGCAGGATGCCCTGAAGCAATTGCGCCAGACCTTGCCGCTGCTGCCGCTCGACCCCTACCTGAAACTCGACGAAAGCGCCTGGCACAGCCACAGCGTGCAAGATCCAACACTGCCCGACTTCAGCGAAGTGCTGACGCTGGTCGAGCAGCAGGCAGGCGACCTCGACCTGGTCGGCATCTACGCCGCCGGCCCGATCTGCCGGGGCTTTGCCAGCTCGTTCGGCGCCTTCGGCTGGCACCAGGCCAACAGCTTCAATTTCGACTGGAGCCTGTTCCACACCAATGGCCAGGCCGTGAAGGCCAACTATGCAGGCCAGGTCTGGAGCGGCGAGGCCTTCAGTGCACGCCTGCAACTGGCCCGCGAACAGCTAGAGTACCTGGGGCGCCCGACGATCACCCTCAAGCCTGGCAGCTACCGCGCCTACCTGGCACCCGCGGCCATGGACGAGATCGCCGGCATGCTGGCCTGGGGCGGTTTCTCGGCCCAGGCCCTGGCCACCGGCAACAGCCCACTGCAGCGTCTGTACACCGGTGATGACAAGCTCGATCCGCGGGTCAGCTTCTCGGAGCAGGTCAGCGGTTCGCTGAGCCCGGCGTTCTCCAGCGAGGGCTCGCCCCGCAAGGACGTAGCGCTGATCGTCGAAGGCCGGGGCCACGCACGCCTGGTCAGCCCCCGCAGCGCAGTAGAGTTCGACCTGCCGGGCAACGGCGCCGACAGCTACGAGGCACCGTGCGCCCTGAGCCTGGCACCGGGCGAGCTGGCGTCGGCGGATATCCTGGCGCGCCTGGATACCGGGCTGTACATCAGCAACCTCTGGTACCTGAACTATTCAGACCTGCCGGCAGCGCGGATGACCGGCCTGACGCGCTTCGCCACCTTCTGGGTGGAAAACGGCCAGATCCAGGGCCCGGTCAGCACCATGCGCTTCGACGACAGCCTCTATAACCTGCTGGGTAAGCAGTTGGAAGAGCTGACCCGTGACCGCGAGCTGATCCTGTCGACCAGTACCTATGGGCAGCGGCAAACCGGATCGAGTCATCTGCCCGGGGCGTTGGTCAGAGGATTGACGCTGACACTGTAACGTCACGCCCCTGTGGGAGCGGCGGTTCGCCGCGCCCGCAGGGAACTGCGCACTTTTCAGGATTGAGGCCATGCCCGAACGCGCCCCGCTCGACCCCACCACCGCCCGCTGGATCCCCTGGGTGGTGGCCATCGCCTTCTTCATGCAGTCGCTCGACGGCACCATCCTCAACACCGCACTGCCAGCCATGGCCCGCTCGCTGGCAGAAGACCCGCTGCGCATGCAGGGTGTGATCATCGCCTACATGCTCACCGTGGCGCTACTGATCCCGGCCTCGGGCTGGATCGCCGACCGCTTCGGCACCAAGCACATTTTCTTCGGCGCCATCCTGTTGTTCAGCCTGGGTTCGCTGCTGTGCGCGGCGGCCAACAGCCTGGGCTTCCTGATCATCGCCCGCGTCATCCAGGGCCTGGGCGGTGCCCTGATGCTGCCGGTCGGGCGATTGGTGGTGCTGCGCGCCTACCCGCGCTCGGAGCTGGTGCGGATCATGAGCTTCATCACCATCCCCGGCCTGCTCGGTCCGCTGCTGGGTCCGACCGTCGGCGGCTGGCTGGTGGAAATCCTCAGTTGGCACTGGATCTTCCTGCTCAACCTGCCGGTCGGCGCACTGGGCTGCTACGCAGTATGGAAGTTCATCCCCGACCTGCGCGGCAGCGAACGCACCACCTTCGACGGGCCCGGGTTCATCCTGTTCGGTGCCGCGATGGTGCTGATCACCATCGCCATGGAGGGCCTGGGCGAGTTGCACCTGCCGCACCTGCGGGTGATGTTGCTGCTGTTTGCTGGCATGGCCTGCCTTGCCGCCTACTGGCTGCGCGCCGGGCGTGACCCGGAGCCGCTGTTCTCGCCCAGCCTGTTCCGCGTGCGCACCTTTGCCATCGGCATCCTCGGCAACCTGTTCGCCCGCCTGGGCAGCGGCGCCCTGCCCTTCCTGGTGCCGCTGCTGCTGCAGGTGGCGCTAGGCTACTCGCCGGCCCAGGCCGGCATGAGCATGATCCCGCTGGCCGCCGCGGCGATGATCGCCAAGTCGGTGGCACGGCCGCTGATCGAGCGCCTCGGCTACCGCATCATCCTCACCGGCAACACGCTGTTGCTGGGCGTACTGCTGGCCAGCCTGGGGCTGGTCGACGAACAGACACCCTATTGGCTGCTGCTGGTGCAACTGGGCTTGCTGGGGGCGGTGAACTCGCTGCAGTTCACTGCAATGAACACAGTGACGCTGATCGACCTCGACGACGCCAGCGCCAGCAGCGGCAACAGCCTGCTGTCGGTGGTCGCGCAACTGTCGCTGAGCCTGGGCGTAGCCTGCGCCGGTGCGCTGCTCGGCGGCTTTACCGCCTCCGGCAGCGCCGAGGGTGTGGAAACCACGCTGGGCGCGTTCCAGTTGACCTTCCTGACCATCGGCCTGATGGCGATGCTGGCCGCGGCGATCTTCCTGCAACTGTCGCCGACGGACGGAAGGCGTGCCCGTCGTCCGGAAGAGCACGTGGAAACGTAGGGCGAATGGCCATGAGGCTGGTAGACTGTGCGGCATTTTTCGCTTCGCACCGCAGGCCCGCCTCGTGACCACCGAATCCACCGCTTTCGCCTCCCTGCCGCTGTCCGCCGCCATGCTGGCCAACCTGGACGCCCTGGGCTATGCCTCGATGACCCCGATCCAGGCCCAGAGCCTGCCGGTCATCCTCAGGGGCCAGGACCTGATCGCCCAGGCCAAGACCGGCAGCGGCAAGACCGCCGCCTTCGGCATCGGCCTGCTCAATCCGATCAACCCGCGCTTCTTCGGCTGCCAGGCGCTGGTGCTGTGCCCGACGCGCGAACTGGCCGACCAGGTCGCCAAGGAGCTGCGCCGCCTGGCCCGCGCCGAAGACAACATCAAGATCCTCACCCTCTGCGGTGGCGTCTCGCTGGGTCCGCAGATCGCCTCGCTGGAGCACGGTGCGCATATCATCGTCGGCACCCCGGGCCGTATCCAGCAGCACCTGGACAAGGGCACCCTGGACCTGAAAGGGCTCAACACCCTGGTACTCGACGAAGCCGACCGCATGCTCGACATGGGCTTCTTCGACGCCATTGCCGCCATCATCGGCAAGACCCCGTCGCGCCGCCAGACCCTGCTGTTCTCGGCCACCTACCCGGCCGGCATCGAGCAACTGGCCGCCGACTTCATGCGCAAGCCGCAGCAGGTCACGGTCGAGAGCCAGCACAGCGACAGCCAGATCGAGCAGCGTTTCATCGAGATCGATCCACAGCAGCGTCTGGAGGCGGTTACCCGCGTACTGGGCCACTACCGCCCGCAGTCTTGCGTGGCGTTCTGCTTCACCAAGCAGCAGTGCGAGGACCTGGTCGCCCACCTGACCGCCAAGGGCATCGTCGCCCAGGCCCTGCACGGTGATCTGGAACAGCGTGACCGCGACCAGGTGCTGACGATGTTCGCCAACCGCAGCAGCTCGGTACTGGTGGCCACCGATGTCGCCGCCCGAGGCCTGGACATCGACGGCCTGGACCTGGTGATCAACGTGGAGCTGGCGCGTGATGCCGAGATCCATGTGCACCGCGTCGGGCGTACCGGCCGTGCCGGCGAGAAAGGCGTGGCGATCAGCCTGGTGGCCCCGGCCGAAGGCCACCGCGCGCAAGCCATCGAAGACCTGCAGAAGCGCCCGCTGCGCTGGGAGCAGTTGGACAGCCTGAAGAACAAGGGCGGTGAGCCACTGCTGCCGACCATGACCACCCTGTGCATCGCCGCCGGGCGCAAGGACAAGCTGCGTCCGGGCGATATCCTTGGCGCCCTGACCGGCGATGCCGGGCTGCCGGGCAAGCAGGTGGGCAAGATCGCCATCTTCGATTTCGTCGCTTTCGTGGCGGTGGAGCGGGCCGTGGCCAAGCAGGCGATGCAGCGCTTGAACAGCGGCAAGATCAAGGGCCGGGCCCTGAAAGTCCGTATCGTCTGACCTATTCTGGGGCTGCTTTTGCAGCCCATCGCAGGCAAGCCAGCTCCCACAGGATCTCCACAGGCCTAAGGCCGAGTGCATTCTCTGTGAGCGCTGAGGTGCTGCGAAGCGGCCCCGGAAATCCATGAGGTAACACCGTGCACTCCACCGACGTGATCATCCTCGGCGCCGGCGCCGCCGGCCTGATGTGTGCCCAACTCAGCGCGCGCCGTGGCCGCCGTGTGCTGCTGCTCGACCATGCCAACAAACCGGGCAAGAAAATCCTCATGTCCGGCGGCGGGCGCTGCAACTTCACCAACCTGTACACCGAGCCCGCCAATTTCCTCTCGCAGAATCCGCACTTCTGCAAGTCGGCGCTGGCCCGCTACACCCAGTGGGACTTCATCGAGCTGGTGGCCAAACACGGCGTGCCGTACCACGAGAAGAAGCTCGGCCAGCTGTTCTGCGACAACAAGTCCAGCGACATCCTCGACATGCTCCTGGCCGAATGCGACGACGCCGGCGCCGAGCTGCGGATGAACACCAGCATCGAGCAGATCGAGAAGACCGACAGCGGTTATCTCCTGCAGACCAGTGCCGGTGTATTTGCCTGCCAGTCGCTGGTGATCGCCACCGGCGGTCTGTCGATCCCAACCCTGGGCGCAACCGGCTTCGGCTACCAGGTCGCCCGCCAGTTCGGCCACGCCCTGCTGCCGACCCGCGCTGCGTTGGTGCCGTTCACCATCACCGAGCCCCAGCTCAAGGCATTGTGCACCGAGCTCTCCGGCACCTCGCTGGACTGCATCGCCAGCTGCAACGGCACCAGCTTCCGCGAAAACCTGCTGTTCACCCATCGCGGCCTGAGCGGCCCGGCGATCCTGCAGATTTCCTCGTACTGGGAAGCGGGCGACACCCTGGAGATCAATCTGTTGCCCGACCGCGACGCGCTGGAGTGGCTGCAAGGCGTGCAGGCCGAACGCCCCAACAGCGAGCTGAAGACCGTGCTGGGCGAGGTGTTCACCCGCAAGCTGGCGACCCTGCTGGCCGAGCAGTGGTTCGTTTCGAAACCCTTGAAGCAGTACACCCCGGCAGAATTGACCCAGATCGCCGGGCAGCTCGCGGCCTGGCAACTGGTACCGGCAGGCACCGAGGGCTACCGCACCGCGGAAGTGACCCTGGGCGGCGTCGACACCCGCGAGGTGTCGTCCAAGACCATGGAGTCGCTCAAGAGCCCGGGATTGTTCTTCATCGGCGAGGTGCTGGACGTCAGCGGGCACCTGGGCGGGTTCAATTTCCAGTGGGCGTGGGCTTCTGCCAACGCAGCGGCGCAGTTCGTTTAGAGTAGAATCCTTTCAGCACGGAACGCTTCTTGCTGGTCTGTGCCGGGAAGGTTTGACCGAGTGCGCTGCCCTTCGCGGGCAAGCCCGCTCCCACAGGATTGCGCTGGCCCTGTAGGAGCGGGCTTGCCCGCGAAAGGCAGCGCAGCCGCGTCGGTCCCAAGGTCCTCATTCGAACTCTGTCCAGCAGGCCACTATGTCATCGAGCTCGTTCCGCCATTCATTGCGTCGCTTGTGGGGCCAAGACAAGTTCAGCTACGCCATCCGGGTGACCATCGCCCTGACCGGCACCATGGCCTGGTGCTGGTACCAGAACGAGATGAGCCTGCTCATCCCATTGTTCCTCGGCATCATCGCCAGCGCCCTGGCCGAGACCGACGACGGCTGGCAGGGCCGTCTCAGTGCGCTGGCCGTCACCCTCGTGTGTTTCGCCATCGCCGCGCTGTCGGTCGAGCTACTGTTCCCCTACCCTTGGCTCTTCGCCGGCTCCCTGGCCCTGGCAGCCTTCGGCCTGACCATGCTCGGAGCACTGGGCGAACGCTATGGCGCCATCGCCTCGGCGACGCTGATCCTGTCGGTGTACACCATGATCGGCGTTGACCAGCGCGGCGGCGTGGTCACTGATTTCTGGCACGAGCCGCTGCTGCTGGTGGCTGGAGCCGCGTGGTACGGGGCGCTCTCGGTGCTCTGGCAGGCGCTGTTCTCCAACCAGCCGGTGCAGCAGAGCCTGGCCAAGCTGTTCTACGAGTTGGGCAGCTACCTCAAGCTCAAGGCCAGCCTGTTCGAGCCGGTGCGCACCCTCGATGTCGAGGCCACGCGCCTGGAGCTGGCCAAGCAGAACGGCAAGGTGGTGGCCGCGCTCAATGCCGCCAAGGAAATCATCCTGCACCGGGTCGGCAACAGCCAGCCCAACTCCAAGGTCAGTCGTTACCTGAAGCTGTACTTCCTGGCCCAGGACATCCACGAGCGCGTCAGCGCCTCGCACTACCCCTACAACGCCCTGAGCGAGGCGTTCTTCCACAGCGATGTGATGTTCCGCTGCCAGCGCCTGCTGCGCAAACAGGGCTCGTCCTGCCAGGAGCTGGCCCGTTCGATCCGCCTGCGCCAGCCATTCGTGCTCGCCAGCGGCTACCCCGAGGCGCTGGAAGACCTGAACGCCTCGCTGGAGCATCTACGCACTCAGAACAACCCGGCCTGGCGCAGCCTGCTGCGCTCGCTGCGGGCGCTGGCAGCCAACCTGGCCACGCTGGACCGCTTGCTTGGCGCGGCCAGCAACCCCGACAGCCTTGCCGACGCCAGCGACAGCAGCCTGCTCGACCGCTCGCCGCGCACCTTCAAGGAGGTGTGGAAACGCCTGCGCACCCAGCTCACGCCCACCTCGCTGCTGTTCCGCCACGCCCTGCGCCTGCCGCTGGCGCTGTCGATCGGCTATGGCATGGTGCACCTGATCCACCCCACGCAAGGCTACTGGATCATCCTCACCACCCTGTTCGTCTGCCAGCCCAACTATGGCGCGACGCGACGCAAGCTGGTGCAGCGGATCTTCGGCACCGCCATCGGCCTGACGGTTGGCTGGGCGCTGTTCGACCTGTTCCCAAACCCGATCGTCCAGTCGCTGTTCGCGGTGGTCGCTGGCGTGGTGTTCTTCGTCAACCGCACCACCCGCTACACCCTGGCCACGGCGGCGATCACGCTGATGGTGCTGTTCTGCTTCAACCAGATCGGCGATGGCTACGGGCTGTTCCTGCCGCGCCTGTTCGACACCCTGGTGGGCGCCCTGATCGCGATCCTCGCGGTGTTCCTGTTCCTGCCAGACTGGCAGGGGCGGCGCCTGAACAAGGTGCTGGCCAACACCCTGAGCTGCGCCAGCCTGTACCTGCGCCAGATCATGCAGCAGTACGCCAACGGCAAGCGCGACGACCTCGCCTACCGCCTGGCCCGGCGCAACGCCCACAATGCCGACGCGGCGTTATCGACCACGCTGTCGAACATGCTCATGGAGCCGGGGCACTTCCGCAAGGAGGCCGATGTGGGCTTCCGCTTCCTGGTGTTGTCGCACACCCTGCTCAGCTATCTGTCAGGGCTCGGCGCACACCGGGATACGGCACTGCCTGCCGAGGTGCACGAACAGTTGATCGATGGGGTCGGCAGCAGCCTGGCACGCAGTCTCGACGAGATCGCCAATGGCCTGGCGGCGCGGCTGCCGGTGGCCATTCACAGCGATGAAGAAGAAGCGCTGGCCAACCAGCTGGAGCAGATGCCCGAGGAGCTGGATGAGCATCAGCGACTGGTACAGACCCAGTTGGCGTTGATCTGCCGGCAACTGGGGCCGTTGCGTACATTGGCAGCGCATCTGATCAAGGAAGGGGAGCCGGCTTGAGGCCGGCGCCGACACCCCAGGTCACAAGCCATACTGCTTCAACAACCGCGCATAGCTGCCATCGGCCTTCATCGCTGCAATCGCTCGCTCGAAACGCTCGACGATCTGCCGATGCTCAGGGTGCTGAAGGCTGACGAGGATATGCAGGCTGTTCTCCCCCAGCGGCCGCTCGACAAAATCCACCGCCTCGCGCACCTCCTGCGGCTCACGCTGCAGGTTGTAGCGCGCCACGTACTCGTCCTCCACCGCCAGGTCCACGCGCCCTGCCGCCAGCATGCGGATCGCCGACGGGAAGCTGCGCACCGCCACCTTGTTCAGCCGGCTGTCGCCATCGAACGCCGGTGAGTAGGCGTAGTCACGCACCACGGCGATGCTGTAGGGATACAGATCGGCCAATCGCTTGAAGCCAAGTGCCTCGCGCTGACGCTTGAGCAGGCGGATACGGTTGGTCAGATAGGCCCCGGAGAACTGGCCCAGGCGAGTACGCGATTCGTTGTACCACGCATTGATGAGCACGTCGTAGCGCCCTTCGCCAATCCCCAGCAGCGCCCTCGCCCAGGGCACTTCCTCGAACTCGCTGGCGTAACCGGCGCGGGTGAGTGCCGTGGTGACGATGCTGGTGGCCAGGCCTCCGCCCGGCATGGCGCTGTCGGAGAACGGCGGCCATTTGTCAGCCACCAGGCGCAGCGGTGGCTGCGCCGCCGCGAGCGCCGTGAACATCATTGCGGTCAATCCCAGAACGCAAAGCAGTGGCCGCATGCTCAGTTCCTTTCGCAGTTGAGGGCCCCACACTGATTACGCGAGAGTACACAAAGGCGACAGTCGACGGCAGCGGACAATGATGTCATTTAGCCTCTATTTTAGCCGAGCTGTGCGAGCAGGTCTCCTTGGCGGCTTGCCCCAAGGGACATCAATGCACACCGCGCGATCTGCGCGTCCTGCACCGCCACGCCGGTCAGGTCAGCCAACGTGATCGCGGCATCCTGCGTGCGACCACTCGCCTGCCCAGCCAGCAACGCGCCGATCTCGATCAGATCGGTAGCTGCAATCAGCCCGGCCTCCAGCGCGTGGGACACCTCGCCGTAGCGGCTGCATTGGCCGATAGCGTCCACCACGATGCAATCGGCGGCGGCCACCAGCGCTGGATCGAGCTCCTGCTTGCCAGGGCCATCGGCTCCCACGGCGGTGATATGGGTGCCGGGCTGTATCCATTCACGCTGCAGCAGCGGCTCGCGCGAAGGCGTGGTGCAGACGATCAGGTTGGCGGACTCGGCCAGCTCGCGGGCATCATGGGTGGTGCGCACCTCGAAGCCCAGCCCTTCGGCGAACCGTCGGTAGTCCGCAAGCCGCCCGGCATCACGGCCCCAGGCGATCAGACAACGGCAGTCGGTGACCGGTAGCAGTTGTTCGAGCTGCATCCGCGCCTGCACCCCGCTGCCCAGTACACCGATTGCCCGTACCTTGCGCGGCGCCAACAGGCGGGCGGCGATTTGCCCGGCCAGCGCGGTGCGCAGGCAGGTCAGCCAGCCTTGGTCCTGGAGCAGCGCCAGCGGTTGGCCGGTACTGGCCGAAAACACCAGCATCAAGCCATCGTTGCTTTCCAGCCCCTTGGAAGGGTTGTCGTAGAAACCGGTGGAGACTTTCACCGTGAAGCTATCGCTGCCCTGCAGCCAGGCGGACTTCACGCAGCAGTCGCCGTTTTGTTCAGGGAAGGCGAAATTCTGCACCGGTGGCACATGGACCTTGCCCGCGGAAAAGGCGATAAAACCCTCTTCGATCAGGCGTACCGCCAAATCCCGGTCGAGGATTTCGACCAGTTGCGCCTTGTCGATGATCCTCATTGGATCGCCTCCAGGAACTTCTCCAGCACGATGTTGCGCCCGCACAGCACCACCGCGACCTTCTTGCCCTGGAACTCACCGGCCAGTTTCTGCATGCCTGCGACGGCAACCCCTGCCGCCCCTTCGATGATCCAGCGGTCGTGGCCTGCGACGTCGCGCATGGCTGCGCTGATCTCAGCCTCGCTGACCAGCACGGTGCGATGCAGCAACTGCTGGCACAGGGGGAAGGTGATGGCGCCGGGCTCGACGCCGCCGGCCGTGCCGTCGGACAGGGTATCGAGCTCTTGCATCTCGATGATCCGTCCCTCCTCCAGCGAGCGCTGCAGGGTGGGCGCGTTGGCCGGCCAGCAGCCGATGACCTGCACCGAGGGTGCAAGCGCGCGCAATGCAGCGCCAATGCCCGAGATCAAGCCGCCACCACCGACAGCGACGAAAACCGCGTCCAGATCCGGCGCCTGCTCGAACAGCTCCATGCCGATGGTGCCCTGGCCAGCGATGATCTGCGCGTCATTGTAGGGGGAGACGAAAGGCTTGCCCTGCAGATTGGCCTGGCGAGCCGCTTCAAGCTCGACCGACAGCGGGTCAGCGTCGAGTTCGATCACCTCGGCCCCCAGGCCGCGCATGGCCCGGATCTTCAGCGGCGAGGCGCTGCTGCTGACGTACACGGTGACCGGCACACCCAGCAATTGCCCGGCCAGTGACAGGCCCTGTCCGTGATTGCCGGAAGAGGCGGTGATCACGCCAGCCTGACGCTGCGCAGGGTCGAGCAGGCGCAGCTTGTTGCTGGCCCCTCGGAATTTGAAGGAGCCGGTGTGCTGCAGGTGCTCGCACTTGAGATGGACATTGCAGCCGCTCTGACGGGAAAGCCCCGGGCTGTGGCTGAGCGGCGTGACAGCCACCTGGGGGCGAAGGGCTTCATGGGCTTCGCGGATGGCGTGTGGCAGGGTGTCCAGGATAGTCATGGTGGCTCCTTGGGCGATGCGCAGGGGCAAACGCCACGATATAGAATTAAATTCTACCGTAGACTATTTTTCCACGCACTGAAAGCCTGTCGTTTGCCAGCGATGGCCTCAGCCTTGGCGCAACGCCTTCACATACTTGTATACCGTCGCCCGCCCCATCCCCAGCACGTTGGCCACGTAGTCATGGGCGCTCTTGCCACGGAACGCGCCCTCCCCGTGCAGCGCCTCGACCAACTGCCGCTTCTGCTCGCGGTCCAGCCCGCCCAGGCTCAATCCACGCGCCTGCAACCAGGCATGCAGGAAGGTGTTGATGCGCTCCTGCCAGTCGTCGCGGAACAACGCCTGCGGTTGCGGCAACAGGCGGCTGGCCTGGAAGAACGCCTCCAGCGCATCGCGCGCCTGCTCGAGAATCGAGACGTTGAGGTTGATGCAGATCAGCGCCTCGGGCTGGCCGCTGGCGTCGCGCATCACGCTGCTGATCGAACGGATCTTCTGCCCGTTCCAGTTGAGCTTTTCATACGGCCCCAGGCGGGTGCTGTCATCGAGCTGGCTGGGCAGGTCGTCGAGCCCGGAATCATCGCCGAGCTGGCGCTTGGAAATGTTGTTGGCGATATGCACCACCGTCTGGCTGGCCAGGTCGTGCACCACCACTTCGGCATGCGGGAACAACAGGGCTGCGATGCCCTCGGCCATGGCGGCGTAGTTGCTGAAGCGGCTGGACGACATGAACGGGTCCTGGAGGGTGGTCATGGATAGCCGAGCACTTCGCGAATAGTGCGCAGGTGCTGGATGATCCACTGCTTGTCGATCGCACCCCAGTCGTGGATGCGGTAATGCCCGGCGTGGTTGCGCGCACCGCTCTGCTGCTCGAACTCGCAGACGATGTCCAGGTCCGCCAGGGCGGCGATGGTGTCCTGGGCCGTGCGTCGCGGCATGCCGGTGGCTTCCATCAGCGCGGGCACGCTGGTGGCGGTCTGGCTGTCGATCAGCCAGGCCACGTAGAGGCGGCGATAGAAGCTGCTCTTGGTCTTGCTCACGTCCATGCTGGTGGGATCCTCATGCATTGCCTGGCAATTCGCGCCAGGTCAGGTAGACACGCAAGTCGAACTCCAGTTGATGGTAGTCCGGCTCCATGTGCTGGCACAGCTGGTAGAACGCCTTGTTGTGGTCGCGCTCACGCAGGTGCGCCAGCTCGTGTACCACGATCATGCGCAGAAACTGCGGCGCCGCGTCCTTGAACAGCGAGGCGATGCGGATTTCCTTCTTGGCCTTGAGGTTGCCACCCTGCACCCGTGACACCGCCGTGTTCAGGCCCAGGGCCCGGTGGGTGAGGTCGAGACGGTTGTCGTAGAGCACCTTGTCCAGCGGCGGCGCGCTGCGCAGGTATTGCTGGCGCAGGTCCTGGGCATAGAGGTACAGCGCCTTGTCGCTCTGCACCTCGTGGCGGGCGGGGTAGCGCTGCTGCAGGTAGCCGCCCAGGCGATCGCTGGCGATCATCTGACGGACCTGTTCCTGCAGGTGCGGGGGATAGGCTTGCAAGTAGCGTAGGGTGGTCATGGGGTGGGAGTTTACCGAATTGGCGGGGGCCTGTGGTTGGCAGGGCTGGCCCTTTCGCGGGCAAGCCCGCTCCTACAGGACGCAAAATTTGGCTAGGATGCAGTATTCACCCCCTGCTCGAAGCACTCACCATGCCCAAAGCCAGCAAGATCACCGACCCGTCCTACGAACTGATGGACGACCACGAAGGCCATTCGCTGATCTATCGCCAGCACGGCTTCCCGAGCCCGCTGGTGCGCTGGCACTTTCACAAGGAATACGAGCTGCACTTGATCGTCGCCAGCTCCGGCAAGGTGTTCATCGGCGACTACATCGGCAACTTCGCCCCGGGCACACTGTTTCTCACCGGGCCGAACCTGCCACACAACTGGATCAGCCAGGTGGCCGCCGACGAGGTCGTCGACACCCGCGACATGCTGGTCAATTTCACTGACGAAGTGCTCGAGCAAGGCAGCCAGGTGTTCTCCGAGCTCAACCAGCTGACGCCACTGCTGGCCCGCGCCAGTTATGGCATCGAATTCCGCGATCCGCGCCTGATCGCCGAGAGCCAGCAACTGATGCAACGTATCTCGCAAAGTGCCGGCATGACGCGCCTGGGATACTTTTTTATCCTCATGGAACAGCTGGCTGGCTGCGAGGACTACCAGTTGCTGTCCACCGTCACCTCCTCGCAGCTGGCCGACGAACACAACGTCGACCGCATCAACCGCGCGGTGGACTACATCTTCCAGCACTACGCCCAGGACCTCACCCAGAACGAGGTCGCCGAGCACCTGGGCATGACCCCCACCTACTTCTCGCGCTTCTTCAAGCAGGCCGCCGGGCGCGGCTTCGTCGAGTTCGTCAATCGCCTGCGGATCAGCAAGTCCTGTGAACTGCTGGCGCGCAGCGACCTGCCGGTGACCGAGGTGTGCTTCGAGTCCGGCTTCAGCAACCTGTCCAACTTCAACCGGCGTTTCCAGCAGCTCAAAGGCATGACACCGTCGGGCTACCGCAGCCTGGTCACCCAGCGCCTGACCGAGCAAAACCTTTAGTGAAGCGCTTGAGCAGTGCATCGCACTGCCAATACCCCAGTGCAAAAAAGTATCGGCCTGCGTGCAGTCGAGGCTTTGTTGCGCTGGCGATGCAGGAGTGTAATCGGCAACCAGCGACACAAAAAAAACAATAGTGACTTCCGCGCCGCCCTGCGGTCCGGAAGAGGAGTTCAACGATGAACGACTCGATCAAGGCCTGCGTGGCCATTGCCTGTCTGAGCCTGCCGGTGTTTGCCCAGGCTGCCGAAACCCTGACCATTGCCACCGTCAACAACAACGACATGATCCGCATGCAGCGGCTGTCCAAGGTGTTCGAGGAGCAGCACCCGGACATCAAGCTCAAGTGGGTGGTGCTCGAAGAGAACGTCCTGCGCCAACGCCTGACCACCGATATCGCGACACAAGGCGGACAGTTCGACGTGCTCACCATCGGCATGTACGAAGCCGCGCTGTGGGGCGCCAAGGGTTGGCTGGAACCCATGAAAGACCTGCCTGCCGACTACCAGCTCGACGATATCTTCCCTTCGGTGCGCGACGGCCTGTCGGTCAAGGGCACGCTCTACGCCCTGCCCTTCTACGCCGAAGCCTCGATCACCTACTACCGCAAGGACCTGTTCCAGCAGGCCGGGCTGCAGATGCCCGAGCAACCGACCTGGACCCAACTGGGCGAATTCGCCGCCAAGCTCAACAAGCCCGAGGCCGGCCAGTACGGCATCTGCCTGCGCGGCAAGGCCGGCTGGGGTGAGAACATGGCGCTGATCGGCACCCTGGCCAATGCCTTCGGCGCCCGTTGGTTCAACGAGCAGTGGCAGCCGGAGTTCACCGGCAGCGAGTGGACCAAGGCCCTGAACTTCTACGTCGACACCATGAAGCAGTACGGCCCGCCCGGCGCCTCCAGCAACGGCTTCAACGAGAACCTGGCGCTGTTCAACAGCGGCAAGTGCGCAATGTGGGTCGATGCCAGCGTCGCCGGCTCGTTCGTCACCGACAAGAGCCAGAGCAAGGTCGTGGACGACGTGGGCTTCACCTTCGCGCCGAAGGAGGTCACCGACAAGGGCGCGACCTGGCTGTACTCGTGGGCGCTGGCGATCCCCACCAGCTCCAAGTCCAAGGACGCCGCCAGGACCTTCAGCACCTGGGCCACCTCCCAGGCCTATGGCCAACTGGTCGCCGACAAGGAAGGCGTGGCCAACGTGCCGCCAGGCACCCGCGCCTCCACCTACAGCGAGGCCTACCTGCAGGCCGCACCGTTCGCCAAGGTCACGCTGGAGTCGCTGAAGAAGGTCGATCCCAACCACCCGACCCTCAAGCCCGTGCCCTACGTGGGTATCCAGCTGGTGACCATTCCTGAGTTCCAGGCCATCGGCACCCAGGTCGGCAAGCTGTTCTCCGCCGCCCTGACCGGTCAGATGAAGCCTGAACAGGCGCTGGCCGCCGCCCAGTCGTCCACCGAACGCGAGATGAAACGCGCCGGCTACCCCAAGTAGACCGCCCCTGGCCGCCAGCACGCCGCCCTCGGTGTGCCGGCGGCCGGCTGCTCGCCTCTTTCTGCCGAACACGGAGTCGTCATGAACACCTCGGCCCTCGACACCCCGACCCACGCCACCGCGCGCCCCGGCAAACGCCGCGTCGGCCCCGGCTGGTTCCTGGTCAGCCCTTCGGTGGCGCTGCTGCTGTTATGGATGATCGTGCCCCTGGGCATGACCCTGTATTTCTCGCTGATCCGTTACAACCTGCTGTATCCCGGCGAGAACGACTTCGTCGGCCTGGAGAACTTCAGCTTCTTCGTCACCGATGCCGGCTTCCTGCCCGGCGCCCTGAATACCCTGACCCTGGTCGGCAGCGTGCTGGCGATCAGCGTGGTGTTCGGCGTGCTCATCGCCGCGCTGCTGGAGGCGGGTGAGTTCTGGGGCCGCGGCGTGGTGCGCGTGCTGCTGATCTCGCCGTTCTTCATCATGCCCACGGTCAGCGCGCTGCTGTGGAAGAACCTGATCTTCCACCCGGTGTCCGGGATCCTCGCGGCGGTCTGGCGCCTGTTCGGCGCCCAGCCGGTGGACTGGCTGGCGCACTATCCGTTGCTGTCGATCATCCTGATCGTGTCGTGGCAGTGGCTGCCGTTCGCCATCCTGATCCTGATGACCGCCATGCAGTCGCTGGACCAGGAGCAGAAGGAGGCCGCACGCCTGGACGGTGCAGGCCCGCTGGCGATCTTCTGGCACCTCACCCTGCCGCACCTGGCGCGGCCGATTGCCGTGGTGGTCATGATCGAAACCATCTTCCTGCTGTCGGTGTTCGCCGAGATCTTCACCACCACCAGCGGCGGGCCGGGCTATGAATCCACCAACCTCGCCTACCTGATCTACAACCAGGCGCTGCTGCAGTTCGACGTCGGCATGGCGTCGGCCGGTGGCCTGATCGCCGTGCTGATCGCCAACATCGCCGCCATCGTGCTGGTGCGCATGATCGGCAAGAACCTCACCGAGCGCAGCTGAGGAGCCCGCCATGCTGACACTCAAGCAAACCCGCCGCCTGCGCGATGCGCTGATCGGCCTGCTGTGCTGGGGCATTGCCCTGGCGATCTTCTTCCCGATCTTCTGGATGCTGCTGACCAGCTTCAAGACCGAACTCGACGCCTTCGCCACGCCGCCGCAGTTCATCTTCCACCCGACGCTGGAGAACTACCTGCACATCAACGAGCGCAGCGACTACTTCGCCTACGCCTGGAACTCGGTGCTGATCTCGTTCTCCGCGACCCTGCTGTGCATGCTGATCGCCGTGCCGGCAGCCTACTCCATGGCCTTCTTCGAGACCCGCCACACCAAGCGCACGCTGTTGTGGATGCTGTCGACCAAGATGCTGCCGCCAGTGGGCGTGCTGATGCCGATCTACCTGCTGGCCAAGCAGTTCGGGCTGCTCGATTCACGGCTGTCGCTGATCATCGTGTACACCCTGATCAACCTGCCGATCGTGGTGTGGATGGTGTACACCTACTTCAAGGACATCCCCGTCGACATCCTCGAAGCGGCGCGCCTGGACGGCGCCGGCACCTGGCAGGAAATCCTCCGCGTGCTGCTGCCGATCGCCCGTGGCGGCCTGGCCTCGACCGTGCTGCTGTCGCTGATCCTGTGCTGGAACGAGGCGTTCTGGTCGCTCAACCTGACTTCTTCGGCCGCCGCACCGCTGACCGCGCTGGTGGCCTCCTACTCAAGCCCCGAAGGCCTGTTCTGGGCCAAGCTTTCGGCCGTCTCGACACTGGCCTGCGCACCGATCCTGATCTTCGGCTGGATCAGCCAGAAGCAACTGGTGCGCGGGCTGTCGTTCGGAGCGGTGAAATGAATACCCCCAACTACACCATTCCTGTAGGAGCGGGCTTGCCCGCGAAGCAAACACTGCGGTGCATGGCACCGGCTAAGCCGGTGTTCGCGGGCGAGCCCGCTCCTACAGGATTCTGCAAAACCTCAATTTTTCCTGGCCACTGCACAGGTAACTCGACATGGCTGACCTGAAGATCCGCAACCTGCAAAAAGGCTTTGATGGCCACGCCATCATCAAGGGCATCGACCTGGACGTACACGACCGTGAATTCGTGGTGTTCGTCGGGCCGTCCGGCTGTGGCAAATCGACCCTGCTGCGGCTGATTGCCGGCCTCGAAGAGGTGAGCAGCGGCAGCATCACCCTCGATGGCGTCGACATCACCGACACCGCTCCGGCCAAGCGCAACCTGGCCATGGTGTTCCAGACCTACGCCCTGTATCCGCACATGACCGTGCGCAAGAACCTGTCGTTCGCCCTGGACCTGGCGGGCGTGGCCAAGGCCGAGGTCGCCAGCAAGGTCGACAACGCCGCGCGCATCCTCGAGCTGCAACCGATGCTCGAGCGCAAGCCGCGCCAGCTCTCCGGCGGCCAGCGCCAGCGGGTGGCAATCGGCCGGGCGATCGTGCGCAACCCGAAGATCTTCCTGTTCGACGAGCCGCTGTCCAACCTCGATGCTGCCCTGCGCGTGCAGATGCGCCTGGAGCTGTCGCGCCTGCACAAGGACCTGGCCGCGACCATGATCTACGTGACCCACGACCAGGTCGAGGCGATGACCCTGGCCGACAAGGTGGTGGTGCTCAACGCCGGTCGTATCGAGCAGGTCGGCTCGCCGCTGGAGCTGTACCACCATCCGGCCAACCTGTTCGTCGCAGGCTTCCTCGGCACACCGAAGATGGGCTTTTTGCGCGGACACCTGAGCCGCAACCAAGGCAACCAGTGCGAGGTCGCCCTCGAGTGCGGCGCCCGCATCGCCCTGCCGCTGTGCGCAGGTGAACTGACCGCCGGCAGCCAGATCACCCTGGGCATCCGCCCGGAGCACCTGAGCATCAGCCGCAGCGGTCACGGTGAACAGGGTTCGCTGCAGGTCACCGCCGATGTCAGCGAGCGCCTGGGCAGCGACAGCTACTGCCACGTGCGCAGCGCCTCCGGCGAGATGCTCACCGTGCGAGTGCGCGGCGATTTCGCGCCCGAGTACGGCGAGCAACTGGAACTGAGCTTCGATCCGGCGCACTGCCATCTGTTCGACAGCACCGGCAAGGCCCTGGACAAACGACTGCAACAGGCGGCCTGAGCCGTCTTCAAGGATTTCTCGATGAAACTCAACCAGCGCAATCTTGACAAGCTGCCCGCCCCGGTCGCCCGCCCCACCTATGACCCAGCGCAGCTGCGCCAGGGCATCGTGCACATCGGCGTCGGCGGCTTTCACCGCGCCCACCAGGCCGCCTATACCGACGCCCTGATGAACCGCGGCGAAGCCCTCGACTGGGCGATCTGCGGCGCCGGCCTGCGCAGCGAAGACCGCGCCATGCGCGACGCCCTGGCAAGCCAGGACCATCTCTACACCCTGTTCGAACTGGGCGAAAAACCCAACACCGAGGTGCGCGTGATCGGTGCCATCAGCGGCATGCTGCTGGCCGAAAGCGACAGCCAGGCGCTGCTCGACAAACTTGCCGACCCTGCAGTCCGTATCGTCTCGCTGACCATCACCGAAGGCGGCTACTGCATCGACGACAGCACGGGCGAGTTCCTCGAGAACCTGCCGCTGATCCAGCACGACCTGGCCAGACCTGACCAGCCGCACAGCGTATTCGGTTTTCTCTGCGAGGCCCTGCGCCGTCGCCGCGAGGCCGGCACCCCGGCGTTCACGGTCATGTCCTGCGACAACCTTCCACACAACGGCGACGTGGCGCGCAAGGCACTGCTGGCCTTCGCCCACCTGCTCAACCATGACCTGGCCCAGTGGATCGCCCGGCACGTCAGCTTCCCCAATGCCATGGTCGATCGCATCACACCGATGACCAGCGACGAACATCGCCGCCAGTTGGCCGAGCGCCATGGTGTAGAGGACGCCTGGCCGGTGGTCTGCGAGCCGTTCCTGCAGTGGGTGCTGGAAGACAAGTTCGTCAGCGGTCGCCCGGCCTGGGAGAAGGTCGGCGTGCAGTTCACCGACGACGTCACGCCCTATGAAGAGATGAAGATCAAACTGCTCAACGGCAGCCACCTGGCGCTGACCTACCTGGGCTTCCTGCAGGGCTACCGCTTCGTCCACGAGACCCTCGCCGACGACCTGCTGCGCCGCTACATGCGCACCTTCATGGACCAGGACGTCACGCCGCAACTGGCGCAGGTGCCAGGCATCGACCTTACGCACTACAAGGACAGCCTCACCGAGCGCTTCTCCAACCGCGCCATCGCCGACCAGTTGGAGCGGGTGTGCTCGGACGGCTCTTCGAAATTCCCCAAGTTCATCGTACCCACCGCCAACCGCCTGATTGCCGACGGCAAGCCGCTGGAGCGCGTGGCGCTGGTAGTCGCAGCCTGGGCGCTGTACCTGGGCGGCAAGGATGAAAAGGGCAATGTCTACAGCATTCCCGATCCGCGCGCAGCACAGTGCCAGGCCCGTGTCGTCCAGCGCGAAGGCCTGGCGGCCCGGGTGCTCGGCGACGAAGCGATCTTCGGCACGGCGATCCCCAACTCACGGGCCTTCGTCGACGCCTTCGAGCGCCTGTACGACAGCTTGCGTGAAGTCGGCGTGAGTGAAACCCTGCGCCGGGTACTGGGCGACTGAGACGGAGCGCAGCAATGATGGAAGGACTGTTCCTCGGCATCGACTGCGGCACCCAGGGCACCAAGGCCCTGGTGCTCGACGCAGACAGCGGTCGCGTACTGGGGCTGGGCAGCGCGGCACATGCGGCGCCGCAGGGCGACCACGGCCGCCGTGAACAGGATCCGGCAGACTGGCTGCAGGCCCTGCGCACGGCGGTGGCCAATGCCCTCGCTGACGCCGGGGTCGGGGGCCATGCCATCCGCGCACTGGCCGTCTCTGGCCAGCAGCACGGCCTGGTGATGCTCGATGACCAAGGCCAGGTGCTGCGCCCGGCCAAGCTCTGGTGCGACACCGAAACCACTACGGAAAATGACGAACTGCTGGCCGCCCTCGGCGGCGCCGCAGGCTCGCTGGAGCGCCTGGGGCTGGTGGTCGCGCCGGGCTATACGCTGTCCAAGCTGCTGTGGAGCCAGCGCCATCATCCAGACCTGTTCGCCCGCGCCGCACACCTGCTGCTGCCCCACGATTACCTCAACCACTGGCTCACCGGCCGTGCCTGCAGCGAACCGGGCGACGCCTCGGGCACCGGCTACTACGATGTGCGCAAACGCACCTGGGCCGCCGATGTGCTGGCGCTGATCGAGCCCGGCAAGCGCCTGCTGGCGGCACTGCCCGAGCTGGTCGAGTCCGGCGACTGCATCGCCACCCTGCAGCCCTCGGCAGCCCAGGCGCTGGGCCTGGACACTGGCGCCTGGGTGGCCAGCGGTGGGGGCGACAACATGCTCGGCGCCATCGGCACCGGCAACATTCGCCCCGGCATGATCACCCTCAGCCTGGGCACCTCCGGCACCCTGGCCGCACACCTCGACCAGCCACGTGTCAGCCCCCACGGTGAGGTCGCGACCTTCTGCGGCTCATCCGGCGGATGGCTGCCGCTGATCTGCACCATGAACCTCACCAGCGCCTGCGCCCTGGTGCAAGACCTGTTGCAGCTTGACCTGTCGGCGTTCAGCGAGCTCGCCGCACAAGCCCCCGTCGGCGCCGACGGCCTGTTGCTGCTGCCGTTCTTCAATGGCGAGCGCGTGCCCGCACTGCCCGAGGCCAGTGCCAGCCTGCACGGTATGACCAGCAGCAACCTGACCCGTGCCAACCTCTGCCGGGCGGTGCTCGAAGGCACCTGTTTCAGCCTGCGCTACGGGCTCGACCTGCTGCGCGCCAGCGGCCTGCAGGGCCAGGAGATCCGCCTGGTCGGCGGCGCGGCGAAAAGCCCGCTGTGGCGCCAGACACTCGCCGACCTGCTCGGCCTGCCGGTGGTGTGCCCGCGCCAGACCGAAGCCGCCGCCCTGGGTGCTGCGATCCAGGCTGCCTGGAGCCTGGGCCGCAAGCTCGGCGAAGGTGACAGCCTGGAGGCTCTGTGCCAGCGCTGCGTCGAACTCGACGAAAGCACGCGCACCACACCCCGGCCCGCACAACAGGCGGCCTACGAAACCGCCTACCAACGTTACGTTTCGCATCTGCCTGCGCACTGATCGCAGGTATCCTGCCCGCTTACTTCGTTTCGGAGAATTTCATGTACCTGGTCTGTGGCGAAGCCCTGTTCGATGTGTTCAGCCTGGATGACAGCCCACGCAGCAGCGAGTTGGGCTTCAAGGCGATTGCCGGCGGCTCGCCGTTCAACGTCGCGGTGGGCCTGCGCCGGCTGGGCGTGGAGTCGGCGCTGTTCGGCGGGCTGTCCAGCGACTACCTGGGTGCACGCCTGCGTCGGGTGCTGGAAGAGGAAAAGGTCGAGTGTGGCTATCTGGTCACCAATGACGCCCCGACCACGCTGGCCATGGTCGGCCTGGATGCGAGCGGCTCGGCGCAGTACCAGTTCCGTGGCGAGGGCTGCGCCGACCGACAGGTGCGCCTCGAACACCTGCCGCTGCTCGGTGACCAGATCCGTGGGCTGCATGTGGGCTCCTACACCTTGGTGGTCACACCCGTGGCAGACACCTTGCTGGCGTTGGTGCAGCGTGAGAGCGCACATCGGCTGATCAGCCTCGACCCCAACGTACGCCTCAATCCGCAACCCGACGTGGCCTTGTGGCGACGCCAGGTGCAAGCCTTCGCGGCCCACGCCCACCTGATCAAGGCCAGCGAGGAAGACCTCGCGCTGCTCTATCCGGACCGTGCGCCGGCCGAAGTGGCCCGTGGCTGGCTGAACGACCGCTGCCGACTGGTGTTCGTCACCCACGGTGCAGACGGCGCCAGCGTGCATTGCGCGCACGGCTCGTGGACACGACCGGCGGATGCCTCGCTGACGGTGCAAGACACAGTCGGTGCTGGCGATACCTTCCAGGCGGCGGTGCTGAGCTGTCTGGCCAAGCTGCACGCGGACAGTCCACAGGCACTGGCGGCGCTGACGCGCGAAGCGATCGACGGCATCCTCGAATTCGCCATTCGAGCGGCGGCCATCACCTGTTCGCGGGTTGGGCCGGATTTGCCGTTTGCCCGGGAGCTTTAGCGTTACACGGTGAGCGGGACCAGATCAGTCCACCAGGTAAACGTGGTGAGTGAGTCAGTGCTGCGCACGCCGTGTTACCTGGAGGGTTTTCATTTTTCGCTGTTGCTCAGCCTTGGACGTGTAACTGCTCCAACCCGTTGGATTGCTGACCCACGGCGCAGACACCTCATGACCGTTTTTGTAGAAGTGGAGTCGTGCTTCAAGCTGTGCCCACTGCCTAAATGCATAGCGAAGCTCGCTGGAGGTGTATGACTGCCCGTGGGTCATTGATTTGTTGATCACTGCGGCCTCGTCGATACCATCGAGGATGAAATGAACATGATGATCCGCCCTTCTCGCGGTTATCGACAGCCCAATCTTGCTCCCGCGCTTCCATAACAACTGCGGGCCTGGGTCCCCCTCCAGCCACTCATGGAACTGGGTTTTTCCGGGCCGCCCTTTGACCTCGGAATAAATTTGGTCGATATCGAACTTATTGTTGAAGAGACCGGCTGATACATACCGGTTCCATAACGGGTAGCCAGGAAAGGTTTCCTTGACCTGGGCAAACAGGGATGCATTCGCCCTGACGAACTTGATCACTTCGGTATGAGGCGCTGTTTCGGTCAAACCTGAGCGTGCAAGCGCGTTCTCCCTGATGACTCTAGCGATTGCCTGATTGTAGTGATCGATCGTCAGCGCTGACTTGGTGTAATCGATTCCTACATGATTAAAATAGCTCTCGCGCCACTCGCCCAGCCCATACACTAGGTCACCCCGTGCTGGCTGGAGATTGTCGCTGAAGGTAGCAAGCCCCGCAGAGTCCTCAAGCGAGACCGGATTGTTCTGGGTCATGCGGAAGGTGTTGATACCGTCGACGATGCCTGCGGGGTCGGGCGTCAGCCAGCGTCCAACCCTGGGTTGATGATAGCGATACCCGTAGTAATAAAGCCCTGTCGCATCTCGCTCCCGCCCCGAATAACGCACCGTCTTGTACTCCACCTCTATGCGATGACGCCCCGCCAGAATCGCCGTTCCCCCATAGGGGTAATATTCTTCGAGGCTGATGACACTGCCCTCGCCATCGAGCTCCAGTCCGACACTGCCGATCAGGTTGTCATAGCCAAAACGTACCTGGTCGTTATCGATCCCCTCCGGTTTACCGGCCTCCCAGCGCAACGCCCGCACCTGGGCACGCCCTGCCTCGCCCAGCACCACCGTGTGCAGACTTTCCCGCACGGCGCCGTCGACCGTCGTGATACGCAGCTCAAGCCCCGGCAGATACAGCGTGCGTTGCACCTTCAGTGATCCACCTTGCTGCTGATGACTCACCTTGAGCACACGCTGCCTGCCAGCATCGTAGCGATAGCTTTCCTGAGTACCGCCTGCAACCCTGCGCAACTCACCGCGTGCCGTCCACTCAAGCGGCTGTCCCGGCAGCAGCACACGCTGCTCGCCCCCTGCGGTGAACAGCGCCTCGACCTTGCTCGGGTCGCTGGCCAAAACGCTCGACACGCCGCGATTACTGCGCTGGCTGACGGTGATTGCAGTGACGTAGTTGTTGTTCGTGGCCGGCGTACTATGACGGACATGCGTGAGATTGCCCGCGCTGTCGTAGGTGTAACTCCGGGTGTAGAGGGTATAGGCCGAATCATCCACCGGCAGCGGCACCAGCACGCCTGGCAGATGATTGCCCTGCTGCCCGGCATTGGCCATCTCGCGGCCGCTGGCGAAGACCAGTTGATACAGGCTGTCGTAGCGGTACTCGCTTTGCGCGCTGATCTTCTGGTTGCGCCAGAAGCGCGTCGGCTCGGCGTCGTTGGCCAGCACGACGACGTTACCGACAGGGTCATAGCGATAGTGCAGGTCCTGCAAGCGCGTGCTTTCGGTGGTTTGGCGAGCAGTCCGCACGGTCGCCAGGCGCAGGGTCATCGGTTCGTAGGTGTACACCGTGATGATGCCGTTGCCATGTACCTCGTGCTGCTTGCGTCCACCCGCCGAATAGCTCACCGACCTGACGATCTCACGCTCGAGCGTACCTTCGAGTGTCAACCAGCTGGCCGCCTGGGCGCCTGCCACATCGTAGGCGCTTCGCTGCTGATGGCCTGCGCAGTCCAGCGCCGTGAGCCCCTTGCCGGTGGCGTCTACGTGGCTACGGGTCGTGTAGCGCTGATCATCCAGCAGTGCGTCCCAGGCCTCAGCAGCCTCACCTTGCCAGTCAACTTGCACCGCATCGTCGTCGCCCCCCTTCAGCAGCTTGCGCTGCACACAGAGGGCTGCGCCGCCGAGGGCGTTGGCGAGGGTAGAAACGCACCCGGCCGGGTCGTAGTGAACGATCCGGGTGCCCGCCAGATTACGGGCTTTCTCCTGCGGCTCATTGCCGCCATACAACACCCGCTCACGGGTACGAGGGGTATCACCGGCAACCTGCTCGCTCACCGCCAGCAGACGCCCAGGCAAATCGACCGGCTCATAGCGCAAGGTACGGGTCACGGCTTCAGCGAAATCGCCCTGTCCATCCAACGTCCTGCCAATACGACTAATCGAGAACAGGTCACGCCTGACTGCGTCTTTCAGATCGAGGCTCACGCCCGCATCGACGCTTTGCGTGCGTATCACCTGAGCTGTCAGATCATGCCGATGAATGAAGTTGGCAAGGCCTGCGCCATGCAACCGTGGGTCGGTGATCTGCGCCAGTCGGCCTGCCGGGCTGAACACCTGCCGCGTGATACGCGTATCGGCGGCATCCAGCAGCGAAGCACGCTGATACTCGATCTCGCGCACCGTTTGGCCGCGGTTGTCGAGGACCTTGATCAAGGGCGTCTGCTGGAACAGTGCGCTGCTCACAACCTGTACACCTGCGGGTCATGACTGGAGAGACGACAGTCGCTCATCATGAGCCGAACGGGCAACTGGCAGTTTTATCAGGTCTGGGGAGTGGCTGATCGGGTCGGCACCCACGGATACACCGTCGGAAAACCACGCGCATCCCTCGCCGTCATCGGCCGTGCAACCAGGAAGCCCTGCACGTAGGCGCAGCCGCTGTCGCGCAGCCACTGCGCCTGAACGTCGGTTTCCACGCCCTCGGCGATCACCGTGATGCCATAGTCGGCGCACAGCGCGATGACGCTGCGCGCCAGCGCCGCATCGACCTTCGAATCCGGCAGGCGTGCCACCAAGTGGCGGTCGAGCTTCAGGGTGTCGATCGGCAGGTCGCGCAGCATGCGCAGCGAGCAATCTCCGGCGCCGAAGTCGTCCAGCGCCACGCGTACGCCCAGCTCGCGCAAACGCTTGACCTGCTTGGCAGCCGCGTCGATGTCATACATCAATGAGGTTTCCGCCACCTCCACTTCCAGTTGCGCAGGCTCCAGGCCGTGCTCCTGGATCGCCCGCCGCAGTTCATCGACCAGGTTCGGCTGGGTGAACTGCGCGCGGCTCAGGCTGATGCCCAGCACCACATCGTCGGCGAATACCTGGCGCCATTCTTGACGCTGGGCCGCGCCCTTGCTGTAGATCCAGCTCGCCAGCCGATGGATGAGGCGCGCTTCTTCCAGCAACGGAATGAACAGCCCCGGCGGCACATCGCCAACACTGGGGTGCCGCCAGCGCAGCAGCGCCTCGAAGCCACGCAGACGTCCGTCGGCAAATCCCACCTGCGGCTGGTAGACCAAGGTAAAGTCCTTTTGCTCGATGGCAGTGCGCACACTATCCTCGAGCATCAGCCGCGAACGCGCGCGGCCGTTGAGCTCCTGGTCATAGAAGCGATACTGCTGGCGCCCGGCGCGCTTGGCGGCATACATCGCCGCATCGCCAGCACGCAGCAGGCCTTCGACCGTGGCACCGCAATCAGGGTAGGTGGCGATGCCGATACTGACCCCAAGACTGACATCCTGGCCGTCAACCTGCGGGCAACTGGACATGCGCTCGATCAAGGCCTCGGCGTACCGGCCGGTCTGCTCCGCATAGGGCAAGCCGTCGAACAACGCGGTGAACTCATCACCGCCCATACGCCCAAGCATCGCCTGGCTGCCCAGGCAGTCCTTGAGTTGCTCGGCGACCCAGCGCAGGACCCGGTCGCCCGCTTCGTGACCCAAGGAATCGTTGATTCGCTTGAAACCATCCAGATCCATGTACATCAAGGCCTGGACCTTGCCGGGCCGTTCGTTGCGAAGCAACGCACCTTCTGCCGTCTGGTAGAAACCGCGGCGGTTGAGCAAGCCAGTCAGCGGGTCGGTCACCGCCTGGTGTTCCAGTTGCTGGTGCAGGCTGCGCACCACCGACATGTCCAGTACGGTCACCACCATGGCCTTCTGTTCAGCGGGCAGCGGTGCACACGACAGCGCCACCGGAACCAGCGGCCCCGCGGGCGGACGCAACTGGGCATCGTGCACGCGGAAGATCTGCCGCCCCAGATAGGCCTGGTAGAAGTCCGAGTCGCGCCACAACGCAGCGCTGGGCAGTTGGATCAGGTCCAGGAGATGGGCGCCCTGCAGTTTGTCCACCGACATCTGCAGCAGACGCGAGATAGCAGGGTTGGCAAAGCTGATATCACCCGCCTCGTCGACCACCAGGATACCCTCGGCGGCGTTCTCAAGAATCGAGGCATTGAATGCGCGGGCCGACTCCAGCTCACGACTCAACCGCTGCAGCATGCGGCGGTTGCGCTGCTGTTCGAGCAGGGCCTGCACCTTGGGCTTGAGGATCTGCGGATCGAAGGGCTTGAACAGGTAGTCCACCGCGCCACTGGCATAGCCCTTGAGCACGGCAGCTTCGGACTGCTCGTTGGCGGTAAGGAAGATGATTGGGGTAAGGCGGGTGCGTTGGCTGCCGCGCATCAAGCGGGCGACCTCAAAGCCATCCATCTCGGGCATCTGTACATCGAGCAGGACCAGGTCCACTTCGTGTTCCAGCAAGGTGCTCAGTGCTTCCATCCCTGAGCCTGCGGTGAGTACTTGCCAATCCTGCCGGGCTAGCAAAGCCCGCATGCTGATCAGGTTTTCCGGGTAGTCATCGACCACCAGCAGCACTGAGCTGCCTTCCGGTGCCGCGGGTTGAGCTCCATCCATGCCGCTTCTCTTGTCCGACCGACTTCGTCTTGTAATTGGATCCGATTCTCTACTCTAGACGCGACTTTGCAGGACGCAATGCAATCAGTTCGCTATCAATGGATAAAATGAAAATAGCCGACTAATGGTCACTGCGCTTTGCGATCATTTCACAGGCGAAAAAAAACCCGCATTTCTGCGGGTTTCTTCAGTGCCATCAGCGGATCAGTTGACCTTTGCGGCCAGCTCGCCCTTGGCGTAACGCAGGTACATCTCATCCAGCGAAACCGGCTTGATCTTCGACGCGTTGCCAGCGGTACCGAAAGCTTCGTAACGCGCGATGCAGATGTCACGCATGGCTTCGACAGTCTTGGCGAAGTACTTGCGCGGGTCGAACTCGGACTTGTTCTGCTCCAGGAAGCGACGGATCGCGCCAGTGGAGGCCAGACGCAGGTCGGTGTCGATGTTGACCTTGCGCACGCCGTGCTTGATGCCTTCGACGATCTCTTCGACCGGCACGCCGTAGGTTTCTTTGATGTCGCCGCCGAACTCATTGATGATCGCCAGCCAGTCCTGCGGAACCGACGAGGAACCGTGCATCACCAGGTGAGTGTTGGGGATACGCTGGTGGATCGCCTTGATGCGGTCGATCGCCAGGATGTCGCCGGTCGGCGGCTTGGTGAACTTGTAGGCGCCGTGGCTGGTGCCGATGGCGATGGCCAGGGCATCGACCTGGGTCTTCTTGACGAAGTCGGCAGCCTCTTCCGGGTCGGTCAGCATCTGGCTGTGGTCCAGGATGCCTTCGGCGCCGACACCGTCTTCTTCACCGGCCTGGCCGGTTTCCAGGCTGCCCAGGCAGCCCAGCTCGCCTTCCACCGACACACCGCAGGCGTGGGCGAATGCCACGGTCTGCTGGGTGACGCGCACGTTGTATTCGTAGTCGGACGGGGTCTTGCCGTCTTCACGCAGCGAGCCGTCCATCATGACCGAGCTGAAGCCCAGCTGGATCGAGCGCTGGCACACGTCAGGGCTGGTGCCGTGGTCCTGGTGCATGCACACCGGGATGTGCGGGAATTCTTCGATCGCCGCCAGGATCAGGTGACGCAGGAAGGGAGCACCGGCGTACTTGCGGGCACCGGCGGAGGCCTGGACGATGACCGGAGAGTCGGTCTTGTCGGCGGCTTCCATGATGGCGCGCATCTGCTCGAGGTTGTTGACGTTGAAAGCTGGAACGCCGTAGCCGAACTCGGCGGCGTGGTCCAGCATCTGGCGCATGCTAATGAGTGCCATTGTGTATCTCTCTCCCGACAAGCGTCGTTGTTTCGTGCAAGCCTGCCGCAGGGGCGGTTGCTGTTCAAGTAGTTGTGGACCACCGTCGCGGTCCGGCCAATCACGGCGCCTTGCAGCCCCGCCCAATCAGATCGTTGGTCGCTTCCCAGTACACCAGGCCTTCATTACCCTTGGTGTGGAAGGCGAGTACGCCATCGCTGTACAGCGCGCCCGAGGCGCCGGGCTCGGCCTTGAGCCGGTAGACCTGGTCAGCGCCGCCGAGGCGGACATCGACCGACTGCTGCGAAGCATCGGCGAAGCGCCACAGCACTTCGGCCTGGCTGTCGCAGACCCAGCGGGTCCAGTTGTCCGTCGCGGCAGGTCGCGACGGTTGCAGCAGGGAGCAGCCTGCCAGGGTCGCCAGGGCCAGTACGGCCAGCAGCGCTTTCATTGAGTATCCTCGCTTCGAAGGCCGCACCACGGACCTTCTGTTCAAGACCACAAAACAGCCCATCGGTTGCCCGCTGTCCGATCAAGGGCAGCCGGGCGCCTTGCGCTGGTGTTCTTCGTCGTACTTCTCCAGCCCGTCCGGCCCCAGGCGCTTGTTGATCACCGGCACCGTCTCCGCCTGCCACTGCGACTGGTAACAGCCGCCCTTGGGCTCACGTGCCGGTTCGCTGTCGGGGGCGCCGCCGCTGGAGCAGGCCCCCAAAAACAAGGCCACGATCATCACAGGCAATTGCTTGACCATCAGGTCGCTCCCTTTGCCAGGCGCCGTCACTATCAGGCCTTGGCCCGTTCTTCCAGGATTGCCACGGCAGGCAGGACCTTGCCCTCGACGAACTCGAGGAACGCACCGCCACCGGTAGAAATGTAGGAGATATCAGCGCCGACGCCATACTTGTCGATGGCCGCCAGGGTGTCGCCGCCACCGGCGATGGAGAACGCGGCGCTTTCGGCGATGGCCTTGGCCAGCACTTTAGTGCCGTTGCCGAACTGGTCGAACTCGAATACACCGACCGGGCCGTTCCACAGGATGGTCTTCGACGACTTCAGCAGCTCGGCGAAGTTGGCGGCGGTCTGCGGGCCGATATCCAGGATCATGTCGTCGGCGGCCACGTCAGCAATGGCCTTGACGGTGGCTTCGGCGCTCTCGGCGAATTCCTTGGCAACGACCACATCGACCGGCAGCGGTACGCTGACCTTGGCGGCGATGGCCTTGGCGGTCTCGACCAGGTCTGGCTCGTACAGCGACTTGCCGACCGGGTGCCCGGCAGCGGCGAGGAAAGTGTTGGCGATACCACCACCGACGATCAGCTGGTCGCAGACAGTCGACAGGCTGTTGAGCACGTCGAGCTTGGTCGAGACCTTGGAGCCGGCAACGATGGCCGCCATGGGTTTGGCCGGCGCCTTCAGGGCCTTGCCCAGGGCGTCCAGCTCGGCCGCCAGCAGCGGGCCAGCGGCAGCGACCTTGGCGAACTTGGCCACACCGTGGGTGGAACCCTCGGCGCGGTGGGCGGTGCCGAAGGCGTCCATGACGAACACGTCGCACAGGGCGGCGTACTTCTGCGCCAGCTCGTCGGCGTTCTTCTTCTCGCCCTTGTTGAAACGTACGTTTTCGAACAGCACCACCTCACCGGCCTTGACCTCGACGCCGTCGAGATAGTCGGCGACCAACGGTACTGCGCGGCCCAAGGCCTTGCTCAGGTAGTCGGCGACCGGCTTGAGGCTGTTTTCCTGGGAGAACTCGCCCTCGGTCGGACGGCCCAGGTGCGAGCAGACCATCAGCGCGGCGCCCTTCTCCAGGGCCAGCTTGATGGTCGGCAGCGCTGCCAGGATACGCGCATCGCTCGTTACCACACCGTCCTTCACAGGCACGTTGAGGTCTTCGCGGATCAGTACGCGCTTACCTTGCAGGTCGAGGTCGGTCATCTTCAACACGGTCATGAATGCAGTCCTTCAGGGCTGTTTGCTGCGGGTTTGGTGGACGACGTGCAGATAATGTTCGGCAACGTCGAGCATACGGTTGGCGAACCCCCATTCGTTGTCGAACCAGGCCAGCAGGTTCACCAGGCGGGGGCCTGAGACGCGGGTCTGGCTGGCATCGACGATGGCCGAGTGCGGGTCATGGTTGAAATCACAGCTGGCGTGCGGCAGTTCGGTGTAGGCCAGCAGGCCTTTGAGCGGGCCGTCCAGCGCCGCCTCGCGCAGCACCCGGTTGACCTCGGCAGCCGTCGTGTCGCGTGCGGTCTGCAGGGTGATGTCCAGGCACGAGACGTTGACGGTCGGCACACGTACCGCTTTGGCCTGGATTCGCCCGGCAAGTTCCGGCAACAGGCGCTCGATGCCGCGCGCCAGACCAGTGGACACCGGGATCACCGACTGGAACGCCGAACGGGTACGGCGCAGGTCTTCGTGGTGGTAGGCGTCGATCACCGGCTGGTCGTTCATCGCCGAGTGGATGGTGGTGATCTGCACGTACTCGATACCGAACGCCTGGTCCAGCACGCGCAACAGCGGCACGCCGCAGTTGGTGGTGCAGGACGCGTTCGAGACCAGCAGCTCGTCACCGGTCAGGCGGTCCTGGTTGATACCGTAGACCACCGTGGCATCGATGTCCGCCTCGCTGGCCATCGGCTGCGAGAACAGCACGCGCGGCGCGCCGGCGTCGAGAAAACGCTGGCCATCGGCGCGGGTGTTGTAGGCACCGGAGCACTCCAGCACCAGGTCGATGCCCAGGGCGGCCCAGTCGATGCCTTCAGGGGTGGCGCTGCGCATGACTTTCACGCAGTCGCCATTGATATGCAGACAGTCGCCGTCGACCTTCACCTCGCCGGGGAAACGCCCGTGGGTGGAGTCGAAGCGCGTCAGGTACTCCAGGCTGGCCTGGTCGGCCAGGTCGTTCAACGCAACGATCTCGAAACCTGCCTTCGCCCCTCGCTCGAACAGTGCGCGCAGGACACAGCGGCCAATGCGGCCGTAACCGTTGAGTGCAACTTTGTAGGGACGCTGGGGCATTCGGGACTCACGTGGCTAGTGCGTTGAACGGCCATCGCGGGACAAGCCCGCTCCTACAGAGCACTACACATGCGCTGTAGGAGCGGGCTTGTCCCGCGATCGATGGAGGCATCACTGCCCCCAGGCTTGATGCATCAGTCTTCCAGCAGCTCTTCAGCGGTACCCAGGATGTTCTCCAGGGTGAAGCCGAACTCCTCGAACAGCGCGGCGGCCGGGGCCGATTCGCCGTAGGTGGTCATGCCGATGACGCGGCCTTCGAGGCCGACGTACTTGTACCAGAAGTCGGCATGGGCAGCTTCGATGGCGATACGCGCACCGACTTCCAACGGCAGTACCGACTGCTTGTAGGCAGCGTCCTGGGCGTCGAACACGCTGGTGCTTGGCATCGACACGACGCGGACCTTGCGGCCCTGCTCGCTGAGCTTGTCGAACGCCTGAACGGCCAGGCCCACTTCGGAGCCGGTGGCGATCAGGATCAGCTCAGGCTCGCCGGCGCAGTCCTTGAGCACGTAGCCGCCACGGGCGATGTCGGCGATCTGCTGGGCGCTGCGTTCCTGGTGCTGCAGGTTCTGGCGCGAGAAGATCAGCGCCGAAGGGCCGTCCTTGCGCTCCAGGGCGGCTTTCCAGGCCACGGCCGACTCGACCGCGTCACCCGGACGCCAGGTGTCCAGGTTCGGCGTGCTGCGCAGGCTGGTCAGTTGCTCGATCGGCTGGTGGGTCGGTCCGTCTTCGCCCAGACCGATAGAGTCGTGGGTATAGACGTGGATGACACGCTGCTTCATCAGCGCCGACATGCGCACCGCATTGCGGGCATATTCCATGAACATCAGGAAGGTGGCGCCGTAAGGCACCAGACCGCCGTGCAGGGCCACGCCGTTCATGATGGCGGTCATGCCGAACTCGCGCACGCCGTAGAACACGTAGTTGCCGCTGGCGTCATTGGCCTCGACGCCCTTGCAACCTTTCCACAGGGTCAGGTTGGAACCGGCCAGGTCCGCCGAACCACCGAGGAACTCGGGCAGCAGCGGGCCGAAGGCGTTGAGGGTGTTCTGGCTGGCCTTGCGGCTGGCGATGGTTTCGCCCTTGGCGGCGACTTCATTGATGTAGGCCTGGGCCTTCTCGGCGAAATCGGCCGGCAGGTCGCCAGCAGCGCGGCGCTTGAACTCGGCGGCGAGTTCAGGGAAGGCCTTGGCGTAGGCGTCGAAGCGCTGGTTCCACTCGGCTTCGGCCTTGGCACCGGCTTCCTTGGCGTCCCACTCGGCGTAGATGTCGGCCGGGATTTCGAACGGGCCGTGGTTCCAGTTCAGCTCCTTGCGGGCCAGGGCGATTTCGTCGTTGCCCAGCGGCGCGCCGTGGCAGTCTTCCTTGCCCTGCTTGTTCGGCGAGCCGAAACCGATGATGGTCTTGCAGCAGATGAGGGTCGGACGGTCGCTCTTGCGCGCGGTCTCGATCGCCATCTTGATTTCTTCGGCGTCGTGGCCGTTGACGTTGCGGATCACCTGCCAGTTGTAGGCTTCGAAACGCGCCGGGGTGTTGTCGGTGAACCAGCCGTGCACTTCGCCGTCGATGGAGATGCCGTTGTCGTCGTAGAAGGCGATCAGCTTGTTCAGGCCCAGGGTGCCGGCCAGCGAGGCGACTTCGTGGGAAATACCTTCCATCATGCAGCCATCGCCCAGGAACACGTAGGTGTTGTGATCGACGATGTCGTGGCCTTCACGGTTGAACTGGGCCGCCAGCACTTTCTCTGCGAGGGCGAAACCGACAGCGTTGGCGATACCCTGGCCGAGCGGGCCGGTGGTGGTCTCGACGCCCGGGGTGTAGCCGTATTCCGGGTGGCCCGGGGTGCGGCTGTGCAGTTGGCGGAACGCCTTCAGGTCATCGATGGACAGGTCGTAGCCGGTCAGGTGCAGCAGCGAATAGATGAGCATCGAACCATGGCCGTTGGACAGCACGAAGCGGTCGCGGTCGGCGAAATTCGGGTTGCTCGGGTTGTGCTTGAGGTAGTCGCGCCAAAGCACTTCGGCGATATCCGCCATGCCCATGGGGGCACCTGGGTGGCCGCTGTTGGCCTTTTGCACGGCATCCATGCTGAGGGCACGAATGGCGTTGGCACGATCACGACGGCTGGGCATCGCTTATCTCCTGAGGCTTGAATAAGTAGTGAAACGAAAAAAGGCGGCCATTTTCGCCCACTGGGGGCCTTCGGGGCAATGACGGATGGTCGCAGTCGGGGATTTTTCCTGTGATTGGAGGGCACTTCGGGTAAAAAACTCGAGATCGGCGTCGTAGTTTTCGCGGATGAACCCGCGCCCACGGATTACAAATCCTCGCATCGGCCACCCATCAGCCAATATCAAAACTTTTTGATATTGGCTTGCCAGGACAACGACGCGTGTCTAGACTGCCGCACCATGAACCTGCGTGCGCAAGCGATCCCCCAACAAAGCGATACACTGGCCGCCCTGTGCAAGGCCAGTGGCGATGCGCTGCGCCTGAATGTCCTGCGCGCCCTGGCCAGCGATTCGTTCGGCGTGCTGGAGCTGGCGCAGATCTTCGACATCGGCCAGTCCGGCATGAGCCACCACCTCAAGGTGCTGGCCCAGGCGGAACTGGTGGCCACGCGCCGCGAAGGCAACGCGATCTTCTATCGCCGCGCCCTGCCCGACAGCCTGCGCCAAGGCGGACGCCTGCATGCGGCCCTGCTCGAGGAAATCGACGAACTGGCCCTGCCGGACGACGTGCAGGCGCGTATTGCCCAGGTGCAACAACGCCGCGCGGCCACCAGCCAGGACTTTTTCCAGCGCGTCGAAGAAAAATTCCGTGCCCAGCAGGACCTGATCGCCGGTGTACCGCAATACCGCGAAAGCCTGCTGGCCCTGCTCGACAAGTTGAGCTTTGGCAGCGACGCCAGCGCCCTGGAGGTTGGCCCCGGCGATGGCGGCTTCCTGCCTGATCTGGCGCAGCGCTTCGCTCAGGTCACGGCGATGGACAACAGCCCGACCATGCTCGAACTGGCTCGCCAGGTCTGCGAACGTGAAGGCCTGGATAATGTAATCCTGCAGTTGGCCGATGCACTGGGTGCAACGGATGTGGAAGCCGACTGCGTTGTGCTGAACATGGTCCTGCACCATTTCAGCGACCCGGCCCTGGCCTTGCGCCTGCTGGCCAAACGGGTGAAAGCGGGCGGCAGCCTGCTGGTCACCGAGCTGTGCAGCCATAACCAGGGGTGGGCGCGGGACGCCTGCGGCGACCTCTGGCTGGGCTTCGAGCAGGACGACCTGGCCCGCTGGGCCAATGCTGCGGGGCTGACTCCCGGGGACAGCCTCTATGTTGGCTTGCGTAACGGTTTCCAGATTCAGGTCCGTCATTTCCAGCGGGCCGCTGGCGACACACACATCGGTAAATTTTAGGAACCCCTCGAGATGAGCGAATACTCCCTTTTCACTTCCGAGTCCGTGTCCGAAGGGCATCCGGACAAGATCGCCGACCAGATTTCCGACGCGGTCCTGGACGCAATCATCGCCCAGGACAAATACGCCCGCGTAGCCTGTGAAACCTTGGTCAAGACCGGTGTCGCCATCATCGCCGGCGAAGTCACCACCTCGGCCTGGGTCGATCTGGAAGACCTGGTGCGCAAGGTCATCATCGACATCGGCTACAACAGCTCCGACGTCGGCTTCGACGGCGCCACCTGCGCCGTGATGAACATCATCGGCAAGCAGTCGGTGGACATCGCCCAGGGCGTCGATCGCTCCAAGCCGGAAGACCAGGGCGCAGGCGACCAGGGCCTGATGTTCGGCTACGCCAGCAACGAAACCGAAGTGCTGATGCCTGCGCCAATCTGCTTCTCGCACCGCCTGGTCGAGCGCCAGGCCGAAGCGCGCAAGTCCAAGCTGCTGCCATGGCTGCGCCCGGACGCCAAGTCCCAGGTCACCTGCCGCTACGAGAACGGCAAGGTGGTCGGCATCGACGCGGTGGTCCTGTCGACCCAGCACAACCCTGAAGTGTCGCAGAAAGACCTGCAGGAAGCGGTGATGGAACTGATCGTCAAGCACACCCTGCCGGCCGAACTGCTGCACAAGGACACCCAGTACCACATCAACCCGACCGGCAACTTCATCATCGGCGGCCCGGTGGGCGACTGCGGCCTGACCGGTCGCAAGATCATCGTCGACTCCTACGGCGGCATGGCCCGTCACGGTGGTGGCGCGTTCTCCGGCAAGGACCCTTCCAAGGTCGACCGTTCCGCAGCCTACGCCGGTCGCTACGTGGCCAAGAACATCGTTGCCGCAGGCCTGGCCGAGCGTTGCGAGATCCAGGTTTCCTACGCCATCGGCGTAGCCCAACCGACCTCCATCTCGATCAACACCTTCGGGACCGGCAAGGTGTCCGACGACAAGATCATCCAGCTGGTGCGCGAGTGCTTCGACCTGCGCCCCTACGCGATCACCACCATGCTCGACCTGCTGCACCCGATGTACCAGGAGACGGCCGCCTACGGTCACTTCGGCCGTGAGCCGCAGCAGAAGACGGTGGGTGACGACACCTTCACCACCTTCACCTGGGAGCGCACCGACCGCGCCGCCGCCCTCCGCGACGCCGCCGGCCTGTAAGCCTCCTACAGCAGTAACGGAAAGCCCCTGCCGAGCAATCGGCAGGGGCTTTTTTGTGACACATCACCTGACAGTCCTGTCCCGGCACACCTGAACATCGGCGCCTAGGCTGAGCCCTTCCTCCTGCCATGCAAGGATGCTGGCCATGTCGATTCGCTTGCTCACCCTACTGCTACTCATCGCCTTCAGCTCAGCAGCGTTGGCCACCCCCTGCCCCGATTAGCCGCCACGGCGCGCCACCGAGGAAATAGCACAATTGCGCCAGACCCTCGCCGAATGGGACGACCGCTACCATCGCCAGGGCATTGCCACAGTGGCCGATGAACTCTACGACCAGAGCCGGCATCGGCTGGAGCACCTGCAAGGCTGTTTCGGACAACCTCATCGCGACTCGCCACTGGCCACGGCCGCAGGTCCACATGCCCACCCGGTGGCACATACCGGCGTTGCCAAGCTGGCCGACGAAGCCGCTGTAGGCCAATGGTTGCAGGGCCGGCAGGCTGTCTGGATACAGCCCAAGGTCGACGGCGTCGCGGTGTCGCTGATCTACCGACAGGGACGCCTGAGCACGCTGCTCAGCCGCGGCGATGGTGTGCACGGCCACGACTGGAGCCGGCATATCCCGCACCTGCGTGCCGACATACGGCAACTATCCGGGCCGCACGACCTTGTCCTCCAAGGTGAGCTGTACTGGCAGCTCGAAGACCATGTGCAGGCACAGGCAGGTTCGGTCAACGCTCGTGGCATCGTCGCCGGCCTGCTGGCACGCAAGCAACTGCCTGCGGACCAGGCCGCAGGGATCGGGCTGTTCGTCTGGGACTGGCCCGAGGGTCCCGAAAACCAGGCGCAGCGCCTGGCCCAGCTGGAAGCGCTGGGCTTTGCTGACAGCCGCCGCCTGAGCGTGCCGATCGACAACCTCGAACAAGCGGCCCACTGGCGCCAACACTGGTACCGCTCACCCCTGCCGTTCGCCACCGATGGCGTGATTCTGCGCCAGGACAGCCGTCCGTCCGCCACGCGCTGGCGGGCCCAGGCGCCTTACTGGATCGCTGCCTGGAAATACCCCTACCGCCAGGTGCTGACCGAAGTGCGCCAGGTCAGCTTCCGCATCGGCCGCAGCGGCCGCATCACCCCGCTGCTGGAGGTTCAGCCTGTAAAGCTGGACGACCGCCTCGTTCGCCAGGTCAGCCTCGGCTCGCTGCAGCGCTGGCAGCAACTGGATATCCGCCCCGGAGACCAGGTGGCGGTGAGCCTGGCCGGGCTCACCATCCCGCGGTTCGAAAGTGTGGTGCTGCGCAGTCTGCAACGCGTCCCCGTCGCAGTACCCGACCCAGGCCGCTACCACCCGCTCAGTTGCTGGACACCTCGCGACGACTGCAGCCAACAGTACCTTGCTCGCCTCACGCGGCTCTCGGGCAAGCAAGGGTTGAACATGCCAGGCCTGGGCCCCGGCACCTGGCAGTTACTCACCGAGCAAGGCCTGGGCGACACCCTGACCCGCTGGCTGGAGCTTGGCCAGGATGACCTGCTGCAGGTCCCGGGGATTGGCAGCGTACGCGCCGAAAAACTGCATCAGGCCTTCATGACGGCCCGCACACAGCCGTTCGAACGCTGGCTGCGCGCCCTGGGTGTTCCGGCCCCAAGTAACCTGCGCCTGGGCCCGGACTGGCAGACACTGGCCAGCCGAAACATTGAGCAATGGCTTGCCGAACCGGGGGTTGGCCGTGGCAGGGCCGGGCAGTTGCGGGCCTTTTTCGCCCATGAGGAAGTGCTGGCCGTGGCCGGAGAACTGCGTCGGCATGCAATAGAGGGTTTCTAATTTTCGCAGATCAGGGCAGCATTTCCGTTTCTGCCGCCTCCCGACTGGAGCCCTTCATGAAACTGCTCTCGACCTTCATTCTGTCTTCCGCACTGGGCCTGGTCGCCAACAGCGCCCTGGCCGCAGAGGTGCAGCCGGAGCTGACCGGCTGCGCCGCCAAGCGCCAGGCCATCAGCACCCAGATCGAGCAAGCCCGCGCCCACGGCAACGCCGATCAGCAGGCGGGCCTGGAAAAGGCACTGAGCGAAGTCACCGAACACTGCACCGATGCGGGCCTGCGCAAGGAACGCGAGCAGAAGGTGCTCGATGCCCGCCACGAGGTGAACCAGCGCACCAAGGACCTGGACAAGGCCATGAAAAAAGGTGACGCGGAAAAGATCAACAAGCGCAAGGAGAAGCTCGCCGAGGCGAAGAAAGAACTGCAGGAAGCGGTCGACGAGCTCGAACGCTGAGGCCAGCGGCAAGCGCGGCCGCTCCCACACAGGGCACTGCAGATCATCAATGATTGCGAAACTCGGTATGACAGGCCTTGCACGCCGCCTCGACGCGGTCCATCGGCGCCTTCAGCCCAGCCGCATCCAGTGGCTGGCTGCGGGTCACACCGACCAGCTCGCTGGTAACACCCTCGAGCTGGCGGGCCAGGTCATGAAACCGCGCCTGGCGCTCCCAGACCTCAGGCCGGGCGCTGCTGTCCCCCCCGTCACGCGCCTGCGGGAAGTGCTGCCAGGGTTCGTGGGCCAGGGTATCGAGCTTCACCGCCCCCTCGGCGAACCTCATCCCGTCGAACGGCAAGCGGCCGCGCAACATGCCGCCCAGGTCTTCGCTGGTCTTGAGCATGTCCTTGAAGATCGCCTTGCGCTGGCCCAATGGCGAGTTCGGATCGACACGCTCGCAAGCGGTCAGGGCCAGGGTGGCGAGCAGCACTACGGTCAATCGCTTGAACATCACGGTCTCTTCGGCCTGCATGAACGGGTCGCCAGTATCGCTGCCCGCCGGGTAAAGACCAATAGCCACACAAAAGACAAGGGCGATTTTTCATCTCTGCCCGCAACAGGACCCTGCTTATGAAATCTGCTTTGCGCCCTCTCGCCTGGGCACTCCCGGCCCTGGCCCTGCTGGCCGGCTGCAACGGCGGTGAGGGTACAAAACCTGAGCCCCACGCCATCGCCACCTATGCCGATGCCACCTGGCAAGATTTGCCGAGTGTCACTGACACCGACCTGGTCGCAGGCTTCCAGGCCTGGCGCAACGGCTGCGAGAAACTCAAGCGTGATCCGGTGTGGGCCGCTACCTGCAATGCCGCTGCCGGAGTACCGGCAGACGCCGCCCAGGTGCGCGCCTTCCTGCAACAGAATCTGCAGGTCTATGGTCTGCGCTCTGCAGAAAACAACGCCAATGGCCTGATCACCGGCTACTACGAACCGGTCTATCCCGGCAGCCTGACACGTACGGCAAAGGCCAGTGTCCCGGTCTATGGTCCGCCCGACGACATGATCGTGGTCGACCTGGCCAGCGTATACCCCGAACTCAAGGGCAAACGCCTGCGCGGTCGTCTCGAAGGTCGCGTGCTCAAGCCCTACGACACCGCCGAAGTGATCAACCGCCAGGGTGTGAAGGCGCCGGTGCTGGCCTGGCTGACCGACCCGATGGACCTGCAGTTCCTGCAGATCCAGGGTTCCGGTCGCGTGCAACTGGAAAGCGGTCGCCAACTGCGCCTGGGCTATGCCGACCAAAACGGCCACCCTTACCGACCGATTGGCCGCTGGCTGGTGGACCAGGGCCAATTGAAAAAAGAAGACGTGACCATGGGCAGCATCCACGCCTGGGCCCAGGCCAACCCCCAGCGGGTGCCGGAGCTGCTGGCGAGCAACCCGAGCTATGTGTTCTTCGCCGCAGGCCCCGACAGCAACGAAGGCCCGCGCGGCTCGCTCAACGTGCCATTGACCGCAGGCTACAGCGTGGCTATCGACCGCAAGGTGATTCCGCTGGGCAGCCTGCTGTGGCTGTCCACCACCCGGCCGGATGGCTCGCCGGTGGTGCGCCCTGTGGGTGCGCAGGACACCGGCGGCGCGATCACCGGCGAAGTGCGCGCCGACTTGTTCTGGGGCACCGGCCCCGAGGCCGGCGAGCTGGCAGGCAACATGAAGCAGCAAGGACAGATCTGGATGCTGTGGCCCAAGGGGGCTGCCCTGCCTGAAGTGCCGAAGGTGCCGTGATCGGTGGTGAAGCTATCGCGGGCTTGCCCCGCGATGGCTTCACGCCGATACGACGAACAACGACACGATCAACGCCAACCCGGCAAACCACACCAGCGAGCGCAACGCCGCCCAGTCCGCCAGGTAACAGATGATGTACAGCAGCCGGCTGGTGATATACAGCACCGCCAGTACATCCTGGGTCACTTGCTCGGCGTTACCGACGATATCGGCCACCAGCACCGCTGCGGCGAAGGCAGGAAACGCCTCGTAGCCGTTCTGCTGCGCCGCATTAGCGCGCCGAGGCAAGCCTGAGAGCGTGTCGAGAAAGGCTCGCGGATCATGGTTGTCGCTCAAGCCAAAACGGCCACTGGCGACTTTGGCGATCAATGCGCACAACGGCGGCAGGACCAGGGCGATCAGGATGCACCACAGGGCAACGGTCATGGACTGGCTCCTCGTTCAGAAAGGTCAGAGCTTCATCACCAGCATGCCTGCCAGGACCAGCCCGCAAGCTAAGAGTCTCGGACCGCCAAAAGGTTCTTTGAGGTAGCGCATGCCCAACAGCACCACCAGGATCACACTGACCTCCCGCAGCGCCGCCGCCTCAGCCACCGACCCCAGGTGCATGGCCCACAGCACCAGGGCGTAACTCAGCAATACACACAGCCCCACCGCCAACCCAAGCCGCCACTGGCTGCGCCAGAACTGCACGAAGGGTTCACGTCGGGCCACGCCTGCCAGCACCGGGAACGGCCAGGCACTCAGCAGCGTAAGCCAGACCAGGTAGTCCCAGGGTTTACCCCACAGGCGCACCGCCTGGCCGTCGAACCAGGTGTAACAGCCGATGCACAGGCCGATCAGCGCCACCACCGGCAGCATCGACCAGGGCAGCCGATCACCGCCACCGCCCTGCCAGAGCAGACACGCCATGCCGCAGGGGATCAGCAGAATGCCAATGATCTGCTGGTTGCTCAGCGATTCACCGGCAAAGGCCAGGGTCAGCCCCAGCACCACCAGCGGCGACAATCCCCGCATCAGAGGATAGACCAAGCCCAGGTCACCGACCCGGTAGGCCTTGATCAGCAGGACACGATAGGCCTGCTCGGCCAGCGCCGAGGCCAGCAGCCATGGCCAGATCGCCGCCGGAGGGGGCTCGACGAACGCCACCGCCAGCACCGCGAAGACCAGAGCCACCGCGTCCATGCTGGCGATTACCAGCAGGCGCTCGGCGCTGAACTTGATGAGGGTGTTCCAGGTGGCATGCAGCAGGGCGGCGATCAGGACGAGGGAAGTTGCCAGCACGCGTGGAGTTCCTTGGACAAGACTCGAGTCACTATATACGCGATCCGGGCAGCGCTTGCAGGAGCGGGTTTGCCCGCGAAACATACACCGCGGTGCAGGGCGCCGGCCAAGCCGGTGTTCGCGGGCAAGCCCGCTCCTACACAGAAGGATGAGCTGGCCGTCAGATGTGAACCAGACAGTTGCTCCTACAGGGCCGCTTCAGCGGTGAATTGAGGAACGATCCTTATAATTCCGGTCATAAGGTGTGTCCCGAGCGCTCCGTCAGGCCATCAAAGAACTGCCCGAGCCCTTCGGGTTACGACTTGGAAGCCATTGTCACAGGATTCAGGATGCTTGAATTAGTTGCCGCGTTCATCTGCCTCACCACCCTCCTCACCTATGTGAACTACCGTTTCATCGGCCTGCCGCCCGCCATCGGCGTGATGGTCACCGCCCTGTTGTTCTCACTGATCCTGCAGGGCCTGAGCCTGATCGGCTTCCCCGGCCTGGAGGAACGCGTCGAAGGCCTGATGAACCAGATCGACTTCAATGACCTGCTGATGCACTGGATGCTGTCGTTCCTGCTGTTCGCGGGCGCTTTGCACGTCAACCTCGGCGACCTGCGCAGCTACCGCTGGCCAATCGGCCTGCTCGCCACCATCGGCGTACTGATCGCCACCGTGGTGATCGGCTACCTCGCCCACTGGGTGTTCGCGATGTTCGGCTGGGACGTACCGCTGATCTACTGCCTGCTGTTCGGCGCACTGATCTCGCCGACCGATCCCATAGCGGTGCTAGGCGCACTGCGTACCGCCAACGCCTCCAAACCGCTGAAGACCACCATCGTCGGAGAGTCGCTGTTCAACGACGGCACCGCGGTGGTGGTGTTCACCGTGCTGCTGGGCATCATCCAGCTCGGCGAGACGCCGAGCGTTTCCGACACCGCCATCCTGTTCGCCCGAGAAGCCGTAGGCGGCGTGGTGTTCGGTGGGCTGATCGGCTACGCCACCTACCGCATGATCAAGAGCATCGAGCAGTATCAGGTCGAGGTGATGCTGACCCTGGCGCTGGTGATCGGCGGCTCGGCCATGTGCTACGAACTGCACGTGTCGGCGCCAATCGCCATGGTGGTAGCCGGCCTGATCATCGGCAACCTGGGGCGTAACCTGGCGATGAACGACATGACCCGTCGCTACATGGACGGTTTCTGGGAGCTGATCGACGACATGCTCAATGCCCTGCTCTTCGCCCTGATCGGCCTGGAGCTGTTGCTGCTGCCGTTCAACTGGCTGCACCTGGCAGCGGGTGGCGTGCTTGCGGTCGCGGTGCTGGCATCGCGCCTGTTGACCGTGGCACCAGCCATCGTCTTGCTGCGGCGCTGGCGCGAAGTGCCACGTGGCACGGTGCGGGTATTGACCTGGGGAGGCTTGCGCGGGGGCGTATCGGTGGCCCTGGCGCTGTCGCTGCCGGTGGGAGACGAACGCGACCTGTTGCTGTCGATCACCTACATCGTGGTGCTGTCGTCGATCCTGGTGCAGGGGCTGACAATCGGCAAGGTGGTGCGCCGGGTAAGCGCCCAGCCGTGATTACAATGGCGCACTCCGCGAGCGAGCCCGCGAAGTGCGCCGCACGGTTTCCAGCACTACTCCACCGCCGAATCCGGGAACTGATCCTGGATGTACTTGATCTCGGTGCGCCCGTGCGGTGCCGGCAGGCCATCCTCGCCCAGATTGACGAAGACCATCTTGTCGACGGTGAGGATGCTCTTGCGGGTGATCTTGTTGCGCACTTCGCACTGCAGGGTGATCGAGGTGCGACCGAACTCGGTGGCGGTGATACCCAGCTCGATGATCTCGCCCTGGCGCGAGGCGCTGACGAAGTTGATCTCGGAAATATACTTGGTCACCACCCGCTGGTTGCCCAACTGGACGATGGCGTAGATCGCCGCTTCCTCGTCGATCCAGCGCAGCAGGCTGCCACCGAACAGGGTGCCGTTGGGATTGAGGTCTTCGGGTTTTACCCATTTGCGCGTGTGGAAATTCATTACAACTCCTGACGTGCCTGACTGACATGGGGCAATGATGGCAGACCCACCGGCCCGCCTCCATTGAACATCGACTATCGTCGCGATAAATCGACAGAAAGTCTTGGGTGTGTCACACAGCCGCGGCTATAATCTCGCCGTTTCCAATGGCCACCCGCTGCGGTGGTCATCCCGCCACCTGTCCGAGGGGCGCTGCAGCAGGTTCACCTGTCAGGCTCGGATGGGGCGTTGTCCGCTCCTGCGGACGCTCAACGCACAACGGCGCCCATTCGCACACTACGAATGGAGGCTCTTCATGAGCGCTGTAAACACGCCCGCTGGTTTTTCCGACTTCAAGGTCGCCGACATTTCCCTGGCCGACTGGGGCCGCAAGGAAGTCATCATCGCCGAATCGGAAATGCCCGCACTGATGGGCCTGCGCCGCAAGTATCAAGCCGAGCAACCGCTCAAGGGCGCTAAGATCATCGGCTGCATCCACATGACCATCCAGACCGCCGTGCTGATCGAGACCCTCGTCGCCCTGGGCGCCGAAGTGCGCTGGTCGTCCTGCAACATCTTCTCCACCCAGGACCAGGCTGCCGCCGCCATCGCCGCTGCCGGCATCCCGGTATTCGCCTGGAAAGGTGAAACCGAGCAGGAGTACGAGTGGTGCATCGAGCAGACCATCCTCAAAGATGGCCAGCCATGGGACGCCAACATGGTCCTGGACGACGGCGGTGACCTGACCGAAATCCTGCACAAGAAATACCCGGCCATGCTGGACAAGATCCACGGCGTGACCGAAGAGACCACCACTGGCGTGCACCGCCTGCTGGACATGCTGGCCAAGGGCGAGCTGAAAGTCCCGGCGATCAACGTCAACGACTCGGTCACCAAGAGCAAGAACGACAACAAGTACGGCTGCCGTCACAGCCTGAACGACGCCATCAAGCGCGGCACCGACCACCTGCTGTCGGGCAAGCAGGCCCTGGTGATCGGCTACGGCGACGTGGGCAAGGGCTCGGCCCAGTCCCTGCGCCAGGAAGGCATGATCGTCAAGGTCACCGAAGTCGATCCGATCTGCGCCATGCAGGCCTGCATGGACGGCTTCGAAGTGGTCTCGCCGTTCAAGGACGGTATCAACACCGGTACCGAAGCCGGCATCAACAAGGACCTGCTGGGCCGCATCGACCTGATCGTCACCACCACCGGTAACGTCAACGTCTGCGACGCCAACATGCTCAAGGCCCTGAAAAAGCGTGCAGTGGTCTGCAACATCGGTCACTTCGACAACGAGATCGACACCGCCTTCATGCGCAAGAACTGGGCATGGGAAGAGGTCAAGCCACAGGTGCACAAGATCCACCGCACCGGCGCCGGCACCTTCGATCCGCAGAATGACGACTACCTGATCCTGCTGGCCGAAGGCCGTCTGGTGAACCTGGGCAACGCCACTGGCCACCCGAGCCGCATCATGGACGGCTCGTTCGCCAACCAGGTACTGGCGCAGATCTTCCTGTTCGAGCAGAAGTTCGCCGAGCTGCCTGCCGCGAAGAAGGCCGAGCGCCTGACCGTCGAAGTGCTGCCCAAGAAGCTCGACGAAGAAGTGGCCCTGGAAATGGTCCGCGGCTTCGGCGGCGTGGTCACCCAGCTGACCCCGCAGCAGGCCGAGTACATCGGCGTGACTGTCGAAGGCCCGTTCAAGCCCGACGCGTACCGCTACTAAGCGGCATGCGGCGCGCATTGCGCGCCGCAGCAGCGCAAGGATCTTGAACTACGCCCAAGCCAGATCGGCCATCACCGATCTGGCTTTTATTTGCAGCCTGACGCTTGAGGCACGCTGCCAGAGGAACGACCGATGTCCCAGGAACGCCGCTACAGTTTCGAGTTCTTCCCGACCAAGACCGATGCCGGTCACGAAAAACTCATGGCCGTTGCCCGTCAACTGGCCACCTATAACCCCGACTTCTTCTCCTGCACCTACGGCGCCGGCGGCTCGACCCGCGATCGCACGCTGAACACCGTGCTGCAACTGGAAAACGAAGTGAAGGTCCCTGCAGCCCCGCACCTGTCGTGCGTCGGCGACAGCAAGGACGACCTGCGCGCCCTGATCGCCGAATACAAGGCGGCCGGGATCAAGCGCATCGTCGCCCTGCGCGGCGATCTGCCGTCCGGCATGGGCATGGCCAGTGGCGAGCTGCGCCACGCCAGCGACCTGGTCGAATTCATCCGCCAGGAAACCGGTGACCACTTCCACCTGGAAGTCGCCGCCTACCCCGAAATGCACCCACAGGCGCACAATTTCGAGGACGACCTGGCCAACTTCGTACACAAGGTCAAGGCCGGTGCCGACAGCGCCATCACCCAATACTTCTTCAACGCCGACAGCTACTTCTACTTCGTCGAGCGCGTACAGAAGCTGGGCGTGGACATTCCGGTAGTGCCCGGCATCATGCCGATCACCAACTACAGCAAGCTGGCGCGCTTCTCCGACGCCTGCGGTGCCGAGATCCCACGCTGGATCCGAAAGCAACTGGAGGCCTACGGCGACGATGCCGCCAGTATCCAGGCATTCGGCGAAGAAGTGATCAGCACCATGTGCGAAGAGCTGCTGCAAGGCGGTGCGCCGGGCCTGCACTTCTATACCCTGAACCAGGCCGAGCCGAGCCTGGCGATCTGGAACAACCTCAAGCTGCCACGCTGACACCTTTTGGTAACAAAAATTTCAGCAATGATTAAGGCTCCGAACGTAGATTGGAGCCTTGATCATTCAAGCTGATACCAGGTTTCCCTCGATGCAGCCGTGCAACTGTGACACCCCGCAACTCGTCTACCTCGCCTTCGGCCCGGCTACCTATCACCAGGAAGCGTGCTTCAGCATCGTCAGCGCCCTGGCCAACCTGCGCAAGACGCCAGGTGAAGCCATGGACATCCAGGTCTACACCGACAACCCCGAACCCTACGCCAAGCTGCCCGTGACCGTGCACCTGCTCGATGAGCACACGCGTACAATGTGGAATCAGCCCCACGGCTATCACTTCCGCAGCAAGCATGTGCTGCTGCGCCAGGTCCTCGAACAACACCCGCGCGCGGTCCTGATCGACACCGACACCTTCTTCCGCCAGTCGCCGATCGAACTGTTCCGCCGGGTCAAGCCAGGCGCGGTGCTCTGCAACGCCATCGACGGACGCTACGGCGAAAACCGGAAGTGCCTGCTGTACAAGAACCTGCTGACCCTCCTACAGCAACGTGGCCTGGCCGACTGCCAGATGCCGCTGGTCAACTCCGGCGTCATCGGCCTGACTGCACAGGACGCAACGACCCTGGACCACTCCATCGCCCTGATGGACGAGCTCTATCCCCTGGCGCGCGAGGCCTATACGCTCGAGGAGTTCTGCCTGGCGGTCGCCGCCTACCGCAAGCTGCAACTGGCCACCTGCACCGACGTCATCCACCACTATTGGAGCCGCAAGGCGCAGTTCCGTGCCAAGATCCAGGCGTGGCTGCGCAAGCACGGCGACGATCCGCTCGGCGAAGCCGCGCTGGCCGACATCACGCTGGTCAACGACCAACTGCCTCGCCCACCCACGCTGCACCGCCTCGGTTACAAGGCCATGAGCCTGACGCTACCCAGTCGTCACCGCCAGTTCGCTCGCGAACTGCTCTATGGCTGCTATCCCTACGACAACGAATTCGACCGCGCCTGCGCCACGGCGTGGTGGGACAAGGCCCTGGAAAACTTCAATCAGCGTCAGGGTGGCATGAGCCCCGAGCAATTGCGCGAATGCTTGCGCCAACCCGGCCTTCGTCTGTCGCTAGGCTCACGCCACAAGGATATCGAGCGGCATCTGATCGACGCACAGCAAGCCTGAGCACAGCCCTGCTGACCACCCTGGAGCGCGCCTGCACTGCCCTGCAGACGCGCAACGCAAACATCGATGGACATTTTCTCGACACCGTTGAGCAGCAGGATCGCAGCACTTCGCGATAGCTCTGTTATACTCGGGCCTTCCCGCCCGGCTCACGCCCGGACGCTCGGCCTCGCAACAGGCATCTCGACCAGCAGCGACGCACACTCAAGTGCCCGCCCGCCGCCTCCAGGATGCGCAGTGTAAGCCCAGCTGGACCGGACGCGATCGCATCCCACCGATGCCCGTCGCGCCAGGCAGAACATCCCACAGGGCTCAGCCCAAACGAGAACAGGATTGCCCATGTCCTTTGCTTCCCTCGGTCTCTCCGAGGCACTTGTCCGCGCTATCGAGGCTGCGGGCTACACCCAGCCTACCCCGGTGCAACAGCGGGCCATTCCCGCCGTGTTGCAAGGCCGCGACCTGATGGTCGCCGCGCAGACTGGCACTGGTAAAACCGGTGGCTTCGCCCTGCCGATCCTCGAGCGCCTGTTCCCGGGTGGCCACCCTGACAAATCGCAGCGTCACGGCCCGCGCCAACCGCGCGTCCTGGTCCTGACCCCAACCCGCGAACTGGCCGCACAGGTCCACGACAGCTTCAAGATCTACGCCCGCGACCTGAACTTCATCAGCGCCTGCATCTTCGGCGGCGTCGGCATGAACCCGCAGATCCAGGCGATGGCCAAGGGTGTCGACGTTCTGGTCGCCTGCCCGGGCCGCCTGCTCGACCTGGCCGGCCAAGGCAGCGTCGATCTGTCCAAGGTGGAAATTCTCGTTCTGGACGAAGCCGACCGCATGCTCGACATGGGCTTCATCCATGACGTGAAGAAAGTCCTCGCACGCCTGCCGGCCAAGCGCCAGAACCTGCTGTTCTCGGCGACCTTCTCCAAGGACATCACCGACCTCGCCGACAAGTTGCTGCACAACCCCGAGCGCATCGAGGTCACGCCGCCCAATACCACCGTCGAGCGTATCGAACAGCGCGTCTACCGCCTGCCCGCCAGCCACAAGCGTGCGCTGCTGGCCCACCTGATCACCCTCGGCGCCTGGGAACAGGTGCTGGTCTTCACCCGTACCAAGCACGGCGCCAACCGCCTTGCCGAGTACCTCGAAAAGCACGGTCTGACCGCTGCCGCGATCCACGGCAACAAGAGCCAGAATGCGCGCACCAAGGCTCTGGCCGACTTCAAGGCCAACAGCGTGCGGGTGCTGGTCGCCACTGACATCGCCGCCCGCGGCCTGGACATCGACCAGTTGCCGCACGTGGTCAACTTCGAACTGCCCAACGTCGAGGAAGACTACGTTCACCGCATCGGTCGTACTGGCCGTGCCGGCCGCTCCGGTGAAGCCATTTCGCTGGTGGCACCTGACGAAGAGAAGCTGCTCAAGAGCATCGAGCGGGTGACCAAGCAGAGGATCCCGGATGGCGACCTGATGGGCTTCGATGCCTCGCAGGTCGAGGCCGAGAAACCCGAGGTGCGCGAGCGCCAGCAGAATAACGGCCGCGGCGGGCGCAACCAGCAGCAACGTGCCGAAGGCAGCAAGGAAGGCAGCGGCGGGCGCAAGGACAAGGGCAAGGACAAAGGCAAGGCCAAGCAACAGGCCGCCGACAAACCTGCCGACAAGGCCACTGCGGGCGACAAGCCACAGCAGAAGAAGCAGGAACCACGCAAGCAGCGCGACAACAAGAAGCCGCGTCAGCAGCAGGCCGGCCAGGCCCAGGGCAATGTCCCCAAAGTCCCTGCCGATCGCGACCCGGAAGAATTCCTGGACGACGATATCGACAACTTCGGTAACCGCGCCGACTACGTCAGCCCTTACCAGAACGGCAAGAACCAGGGCCGCAACCGTCGCCCAGGCGGCAACGGCGGCCAGGCTCAAGGCCAGGGGCAGCGTTCGGGTTCGGGCCAGCCTCGCAGCAACAACGGTGGCGGCGGCCAGCGCCAGGGCGGCCAGGGCTCTGGCGAGAAGCGTCCCCGCAACAACAATGGTGGTGGTGCACGCCGTGATGGCAACCCAGGCCGCGCGCGCCGGGACGACAGCAACCGCCAGGAGCCTGCCGTACGCAATCCGCGTGAGCCGCAGAGCACGCCTGTGATCATCCGAAAGGAGTCCAAGCTCGACCGTTACCCAACGCCCGAGCAACTGGATGACCTGCCGAGCCGCCCACGTGGCGAGCGTCCGGCGCTGCTGACCCGCAAGGGCTGACAGAAACGACAAGGGGCCGCAGAGCGGCCCCTTGTCGTTTCAGATGACGCGAATCACTTCTGCTTCACGCCTTCCAGGCTGATGTCCAGATCCAGGGTCTGGGAAGTCGGGCCTGGGCCCTTGATGCCAAAGTCGTTCAGGTTCAGCGTGGTCTTGGCGTTGAAGCCAGCGCGCTCGCCACCCCACGGGTCCTTGCCCTCGCCGTTGAACACGGCCTTGAAGGTGACCGGCTTGGTCACGCCATGCAGGGTCAGGTCGCCGGTTACGTCGGCAGTCTTGTCACCGGTGGACTTGACGGACGTGGAGACAAACTTGGCGTCCGGATACTTCTTCACATCCAGGAAATCGGCACTGGCGATGTGCTTGTCACGCTCGGCATGGTTGGACCACAGGCTGGCAGTCTTCAGGTCGACGCTGATCTTGCTGGCTTCAGGCTTGGCGCTGTCCCAGGAGAACGAACCGTCGAAGTCCTTGAATGTGCCGTGGATGAAGCTGTAGCCCAGGTGGCTGATCTTCCAGTCGACGAAAGCGTGCTGGCCTTCCTTGTCGATCTTGTAGTCAGCGGCCATGGCCTGACCAGCGCCAATCAGAGCGGTACCGAGCGCCAGGGCGGCAAAAGTCTTTTTCAACATCCTTACTTCCTTCCTTTGCAATTGAGGTTGAGAGTCAAGCTTTGCGGCCCAGCATACGAGTCAGGGTCGCGTCACGGTCAATGAAATGGTGCTTCAAGGCTGCCAGGGCATGCAGGATGGCGAAGATCACCAACCCCCAGGCCAGGTACAGGTGAATCACACCGGCAGTGTCCGCCTGATCGGGCAGGTTGCTGACCAGCGCCGGCACCTCGAACAGACCGAAGACCGGAATGCCGACACCGTCGGCAGTGGAGATCAGGTAGCCGGCGGCCATCACCGCAAACAACCCCAGATACAGCGCCAGGTGCCCCAGCTTGGCGGCCACGCGGGTGAGTGACCCGTGGTTGGCCGGAGCCGGTGGAGGTGGGCTGATCAAACGCCAGAGTACGCGCAGCAGCATGACTGCCAGCAATACCAGACCGATGCTCTTGTGCAGGTCGGGCCCGGCTTTGCGCCAAGGATCGTAATAGTCGAGACCGACCATCCACAGACCCAGACCGAACAACCCGAATACGACAAGGGCCACGCCCCAGTGCAGGAAGATGCTGACCGCACCATAGCGAGAAGCAGAATTGCGCAGTTGCATGTTGGCGTATTCCCCGTGAAAGCTGTGCACAAGATAACGCGATAAATATCGAATTAAAGCGGAAAAGTCCGCTTTTTATTATCGAATAAACCGATAGTTTATTTTGAATTCATCCAATTAAGTCAACATTAACAATAAGCGGGCGCGGGGGACTTGTCAGGGTAGAAACTATCGCGGGCACTTCGCAGCAACGCCACGAGGTGCCCGCCATGGTCAATCAGTTCGCCTTGGCCTGAGTGTCGGCCGAGGGTTTCTTCTTGACGGGCTCGGCCTTTGCGGCCGCCTTCTTCACCGGCTCCGGCTTGCTGGCCTGCTTGGCAGGCGGCTTGTGCGCGGGTACGTGCTTGGCAGGTGCGGCCTTGGCCGGCGCAGACTTGACGGGCTCCTCCTTGGCCACAGGCGCCGCAGGTGCGGCTGCCGGTGCCGGAGCTGGCGGCGCAGGTGTCGGTTCATCCACCTTGGCCACCGGCTCGGCCTTGGCCACCGGTTTATCGTCGCCACCGAACAGGCGGGAGAAGAAGCCAGGCTTGTCCTTGCCGGCTGCCGCACCCACCGCTGCAGCGCCCGCAGCAGCTGCAGCGACCGGCGCCGCCTTGACCACTGGATCGAAGGATTTGCCGGCAGCCAGGTCCTCGATCTGGCCCGCAGCACGCTGGCCACTGCGCAGCGCGCCTTCCAGGGTGCCCGGGTAAAGTGCATCGGTGTGCTCGCCAGCAAAGGCGACACGTTGCACCGGACGCTCCCACAGGCGCCAGTACTTGCTGATCTGCCCCGGCCCATAGGCCAGGTAGGCGCCACCGGTGCCGGCATCGGTGCTGTAGCGCTTGACCTCATAACCGGTAAAGGCACCACGGGCCTGGGGGTAGAAGGCATGCAGGCGAATCAGCACCTGGTCGACCATCTGCTTGTCACCGAAGGCTTGCAGCAGGCGGGCGTTGTCGCCGGACAGGTTGATCACCACATTGGCACCGCCCTTGAGCGCCGGTTCGATCCAAAGCATGCCCAGGCCTGCGTTGCTGAAGATCTCGCCCGACATGCGCGCGCGGCTCTCCCACACCGGGTTCTTGAACTTGAGCAACAACTGGTCGCGCCAGCCGTAGTTGGTGCCCTTGAGCGCCGCCAGGTGCTGATTGTCCAGCCCCGGCGTCATCTGGATCTTGGCTAGCGCGCGCAGCGGCACGGCTAGGACCAGATAGTCAGCCTGATAGCCGACGGCCCCCACCTTGACGGTGACGCCGTCCTTGTCCTGGACGATGGCGGTGACAGGCGAGCTGGTCTTGATGGCCTTGAGTTGCTTGACGAAGGCCTGTGCCAGCACCGGGCTGCCGCCGGGCAGGCGTGCCGCGCGCAGGTCGCGATCGCCGACTCCACGATAGACCCGGCTCTGCTGGGCGAAGTAGAGCAACGACAGGCGCGAGGGTTCGTCATAGCGGGTACGAATCTGCTGGTTGACCAACTGACGGGCGGTCGCCGGCAGTTGCAGCTTGTCCAGCCAGGTAGAGACGTTGATCTGATCGAGGGCGAACAGCGTGCTGTTGGCCGCCGGGTTCAGCGGATCATCGATCGAACGGGCCAGGTCATCGAGGGTCTTCTCGTAGCGCTTGATCGCCTCGGCGGTCGCGGGCTGCTTAGTGGCGAGGTCGGCCGCGCTGAAGTACTCGCCGTCGATCAGGTAGCCTGGGGTACGCACGAACTCGGGCGCAGGCAAGGTTTCCAGCTTGAAGCGGTCCAGGTACTGATTGAGTACCGGCTGCGCCTTGTTGTTGCCGATCCACTCGCTGGTCGCCAGCCCCGAACGGCCACCCATGCCACTCTTGGCTTCGAGCAGGGTCACCTGCCAGCCCTTGGCCTGCAGCTCGTAGGCCGCCGTCAGACCTGCCAGGCCACCGCCGACGACAATCGCCGTGGGAGTCTTGTCCTTTGCCAGCGCACCCGCGCTGGATGCACCAATCAATACCAACGCGCACAGGCGCACCCAAGCAGCAGCCATGTCGGCGAACTCCGGATCAGAAGCGAAATGTAAGCGGGGAGGATTTCCCCGGGAGAGATGCGTTAAGAATACGTCAGGTCCTGCGAGCCTGCCAGCACAGCGCTATCAAGTGCTTCGAATGGTTCAGGTTTCTGTGGTGGCTCCTTCGCGGCGGTTCGGCGCCCCGACAAGCCCGCTCCTGCAGAAGCCAGCACAAAACCCAAGGTTGTTCCTGTGGGTGCCTTTGCTTAGGCTTACACCGTCCTACACGCCACCCCAGCCAGGAGATCTGCCCCATGGGCCTGAATCAACAGTGGATGCAGCGCGACCTCAAGGTCCTCTGGCACCCCTGCACCCAGATGAAAGACCACGAGAGCCTGCCGCTGATCCCGATCCGCCGTGGCGAGGGCGTCTGGCTCGAGGACTTCGAGGGCAAGCGCTATCTGGACGCCGTCAGCTCCTGGTGGGTCAACGTCTTCGGCCATGCCAACCCGCGCATCAATCAGCGCATCAAGGACCAGGTCGACCAGCTCGAACACGTGATCCTTGCAGGCTTCAGCCATCAGCCGGTGATCGAGCTGTCCGAGCGCCTGGTGGCCATGACCCCGGCCGGGCTGGACCGGGTGTTCTACGCCGACAACGGCTCGTCATGCATCGAAGTGGCGCTGAAGATGAGCTTCCACTACTGGCAGAACAAGGGCCAAGGCGCCAAGAAGCGCTTCGTCACCCTGACCAACAGCTACCACGGCGAAACCATCGCCGCGATGTCGGTCGGCGATGTGCCGCTGTTCACCGAAACCTACAAGGCCCTGCTGCTCGACACCATCAAGGTGCCCAGCCCCGATTGCTACCTGCGCCCCGAAGGCATGGGTTGGGAGGAGCACTCGCGCAACATGTTCGCAGCCATGGAGCAGACCCTGGCCGAACACCACGCCACGATCGCCGCGGTCATCGTCGAGCCGCTGATCCAGGGCGCGGGCGGCATGCGCATGTATCACCCGGTCTATCTCAAGCTGCTGCGGGAAGCCTGCGACCGGTACGGTGTGCACCTGATCCATGACGAAATCGCCGTCGGCTTCGGCCGCACCGGCACGATGTTCGCCTGCGAGCAGGCCGGTATCCGCCCCGACTTCCTCTGCCTGTCCAAGGCCCTGACCGGTGGCTACCTGCCGCTCGCCGCCTGCCTGACCACCGATGACGTGTACCAGGCCTTCTACGACGACTACCCGACCCTGCGCGCCTTCCTCCATTCGCACAGCTATACCGGCAACCCGCTGGCCTGCGCCGCAGCGCTGGCGACCCTGGACATCTTCGAGCAGGACCAGGTGATCGACGCCAACAAAGCGCTGTCGGCGCGCATGGCCAGCGCCACCGCGCACCTGGTCGATCACCCGAACGTGGCCGAAGTGCGCCAGACCGGCATGGCCCTGGCCATCGAGATGGTCAAGGACAAGGCCGGCAAGGTCGCCCACCCATGGCAGGAACGCCGCGGCCTGAAGGTCTTCGAGCATGCCCTTGCGCGCGGCGCACTGTTGCGTCCGCTGGGCAGCGTAGTGTATTTCCTGCCGCCCTACGTGATCACCCCGGAGCAGATCGACTTCCTGGCCGAAGTGGCCAGCGAAGGCATCGATATCGCCACCCGTGACAGCGTCAGCGTGGCGGTGCCGGCCGACTTCCATCCCGACTTCCGCGATCCGGGCTAACTATCACCTAACCCTGTAGGAGCGGGCTTGCCCACGAATGCTGCGGTGCAGCCACTGACGCATTCGCGGGCAAGCCCGCTCCTACAGAGGACGATGTCCCCCCTATTCCGAGCCAAACCATGAGACTGTCCCGCTTCTTCATCGACGCCCCGCTAAGCCTTGGTGAGCACGAGCTGCCCGAGGCCCAGGCCCACTACATCGGCCGCGTGCTGCGCATGACCGCCGGCGCCGCCGTGCAATTGTTCGACGGCAGCGGCCAGGAATACCTCGGCCAGTTGCTCGAAGTAGGCAAGAAATCCGTGCGCGTCAGCCTCGACCAAGCCCTGCCCGGCCAGCCCGACTCGCCGCTGCACATCCACCTCGGCCAGGGGCTGTCCCGCGGCGAGCGCATGGACTGGGCGATTCAGAAGGCCACCGAGCTGGGCGTCAACGAAATCACCCCGATCGTCAGCGAGCGCTGCGAAGTACGCCTGAAGGATGAGCGTGCCGACAAGCGCCTGGCCCACTGGCGCCAGGTGGCGATCAGCGCCTGCGAACAATGCGGGCGCTCCACCCTGCCCGTGATCCATCCGCCGGTGACCCTGGCCGAATGGCTGAAAGACTGCGATGCCGAGCTCAAGCTGGTCCTGCACCCGGTGGCCGAGCCGCTGACCAGCCATGACAAACCGATGCGCCTGGCCTTCCTGATCGGCCCTGAGGGTGGCTTGAGCGATGCCGAAGTCGATCAGGCCAAGGGCGCCGGCTTCCACGCCGCCCGCCTCGGCCCCCGCGTACTGCGCACCGAGACGGCGCCGGTGGTGGCGCTGTCGGTGGCGCAGCAGCTGTGGGGCGATTTCTAGGCTCAGCCCCTAGAGCACATAGAAGGACACCGCGACGAAGTGCATCAGGCTGCCAGCGATGACGAACAGGTGCCAGATGCCGTGCCAGTGACGAAAGCGGCTGTCGAAGGCGAAGAAGATGATGCCGACGGTGTACAACACACCGCCGGCCGCCAGCCAGGCAAAGCCGGCGCCGCCAAGGCTGTAGAGCAGCGGCTTGACCGCCACCAGCACGATCCAGCCCATCACCGCGTAGATGATGATCGACAGCACCCGCGCCTCGGAGCGCGGCTTGATCTCCTGGAGCATGCCGATCACCGCCAGCCCCCAGACGATGCCGAACAGGCTCCAGCCCCAGGGCCCGCGCAGGCTGACCAGGCAGAACGGTGTATAGCTGCCGGCGATGAGCAGGTAGATCGACAGGTGATCGAGCTTGCGCATGACCACCTTGGCCCGGCCGCGCGTGCTGTGATAAAGCGTGGAAATGCTGTAGAGCAACAGCAGCGTAAAGCCGTAGATGGAGAAGCTGACGATCTTCCAGGGGTCGCCCTGCAAGCCCGCGACGACGATCAGCCAGATGGCACCGATACAGGCCAGGACGGCACCGACCAGGTGGGTCCAGGCATTGAAGCGTTCACCGTAGTACATGCAGAGTCTGACCTCCACAAGGTCAATGGGTTCCTGACAGGCAGTGGTGCGATAGGGCCCGCAACAGCACCATCCTACTGCACCAAAGGTTGCAGATCCGCGTCACGCACCAGCCGCTCGAGCGCCGCCAGGTCAGGCACCCGCGCCACCTGATCGCCCACCTGCACCGCCGCCAGCTCCATTGCCCCCAGTGGCACGTCCACATAGTTCAACTGGCTGTCGAGCTTGCACGAGCGCGGAATCCCCTGCAGCAGCACCGCCAGGTAGCGCAGCCCGGTATCGCCCAGGGCGTTGAGCACGACGATCCGCGCCCGCTCGCCACAAGGCGTCTCGCCCCCACAGGCCGCCTCGAAGCCGATGAGCGGCAAGCGCTGCTGGCGCCAGTCGATCCAGCCCATGTGCCAGGCCGGCTGGTGCCGCTCGCAGACGAACGCACGCTCACCGATCAGCTCGGCGACGGCGACATTGGGCAGCACCAGGGTGCGGTCGCCCAGGGGCAGCAACAGGCCGGTGAGGCTGCTGCGCTGGCCGGCGATATGTTCAAGCATGGGGCTTGCTCCAGTGGGCGATGCTCTGCAGCAGGAGCGACTCCTGGTAAGGCTTGCCGAGGTATTCGTTGACGCCGATGGCCATGGCTCGGTCGCGGTGCTTCTGACCGGTACGCGAGGTGATCATGATGATCGGCAGGTCGTGCAGTCGGTTGTCGCGCCGCACCCGCGTCGCCACTTCGAAGCCGTCCATGCGCGGCATTTCGATGTCCAGCAGCAGCACGTCGGGGCGGTGTTCCTCCAGCAGGGCCATGGCATCGACCCCGTCCTTGGCGGTCAACACGCTCATGCCATGACGTTCCAGCAGGCGGCTGGTGACCTTGCGCACGGTGACCGAGTCGTCGACCACCATCACCAGCAACGGCCGCCGCGCTGCCGGGCCGAACAGTTGGCGCCGCTCGCCATCGCCCACCGGCAACCGCGCCAGGCGCCGCTGCTGGCCACGCAGCTGACCGAGCAGGTCGAGAATCAGCACCACCCGCCCATCACCGAGCAAGGTCGCACCCGACAACCCCGGCACTGCAGCGAACTGCGGCCCCAGGCTTTTCACTACGATCTCGCGGCTCGGCGACAGGCCATCGGCCTGGATCGCGAACGACTGCTCCTGGGCATGCACCAGCAGCACCGGCAAGGGCAGGCTTTGCCCCAGCAGGCGCGGCCGAGCGACATCCTGCAGCAGCTCGCCCAGGTAGCGCAGGTCGTAGGCGTGCCCAGCATAGCGATAGCGTGGCGGGTCCAGTTGGTAGCAGGCCTCGAGCTCGGCGGGCGGCACGCGGACGATGCCCTCGATGGTGTTGAGCGGGATGGCGTACTGTTCCTCGCCCAGGTGCACCATCAGTGCCCGGTTCAGCGACACCGTGAACGGCAGGCGGATCTGGAAGCGTGCCCCCTTGCCAGGGCTGGACTCGATGCTCATCGAGCCGCCCAACTGCTTGACCTCTTCATGGACCACGTCCATGCCCAGCCCGCGCCCGGAAATCTGGGTGATCTTCTCTGCCGTGGAAAAGCCCGGACGCAGGATGAACTGCAGGATCTCGTGATCGCTGAGCTGCGCCTGCGGCGCCAGCAGGCCACGCTTGATGGCCTTCTTGCGCACCGCCTCCAGCGGCACCCCGGCACCGTCGTCACTCATCTCGATGACGATATCGGCGCCCTCGTGCAGCAGATTGAGGTGGATGGTGCCCTGCTCCGGCTTGCCTGCCGCCAGGCGCACCTCGCGCGGTTCAAGGCCATGGTCGACAGCATTGCGTAGCATGTGCTCCAGTGGCGCGACCATGCGCTCCAGTACGCTGCGATCCAGCTCGCCCTCGGCGTTGCCGACCACCAGTTCGACCTGTTTGCCCAGCTCGCTCGCCACCTGCCGCACCACGCGCTGCAGGCGTGGCACCAGGCGCTCGAAAGGCACCATCAGGGTGGCGGTCAGGCCTTCCTGCAACTGACTGTTGACCCGCGCCTGCTGCTGCAGCAGGCCGTGCGCCTCCTGGGCGCGCAAGGCAAGAGTTTCCTTGAGGTCGAGCAGGTCGGAAGCCGACTCGAACAACGCCCGCGACAGCTGCTGCAACTGCGAGTGACGGTCCATTTCCAGCGGGTCGAAGTCGTCGTAGGCGTCGCCCTCGGCCTGCCAGCGGCTGGACATGCGACCCTGGGTTTCGTTGTCCAGGCGCAGCAACTGGTCGCGCATGCGCTCCAGGGTGGTTTCCATTTCGCTCAGGGCGAACTGTGCATCGTTGACCTGCTGCTCGATGCGACCACGAATGATCGCATGCTCGCTGGCCAGGTTGCCCAGGTCGTCGAGCAGTTCGGCATCGACCTTGACCATGTCCCCGGGTGCGCGCTCCGGTGCGGCGGCCGGTATGTCGAGCGGCGCGGCCTCCACCGGCGGCTGGCCGGCAGCGCTGTCGGTCAGCGCCGCGCTGGAGAAGTTGCGGATGTAGTCGATCAGCGCCGTCGCGGCGTGCAGCGGCTGCCCCAGGCGCACGGCGTCGAGCATGTGCGCGAGGCGGTCGTGGCAGTTCTGCAGCAGGCTGAACAGCGCAGGCGTCGGTGGCAGGCGGCCAGCGGCGAGCAGCTCGTAGAGAAATTCCAGCTCGTGGGCCAGGTCGCCGATGGCGGCGATTTCCACCATGCGCGCGCCGCCTTTGAGGGTGTGCAGGTCGCGCAGCAGGTTTTCCACCTCGACACTGCTGCGCGGGTCGGCCTGCCAGCGCGCCAATGCAGCTGCAGCGCTTTCGACGATGTCCGAGCTTTCTTCGAGGAAGACTTCCAGCAGCTCCTTGTCGCCGGGGGTTTCTGCCCCCTCCGGCTCGCTGCTTGGCGCATGGCGGAACTCACGCAACTCACCAAGCAGTGCCACCGCCGAAGACGGCACCTGGCCCTGGCGCATGCTGTCGAGCATCTGGCCCAGCGCCGCATGGCTGCGCTGCAGCAGCTCGAACAGTGCCTTGCTGGCGCCCAATCGGCGGTCGACCACGCCTTCGTAGAGCAACGCCAGCTCCTGGGCGAGCACCTCGATGGCGCCAATCGCGGCCATCTGCGCACCGCCGCGCAAGGTCTGCACATCGTGCTGCAGCGCGGACACCGCGCAACTGCCGTCAGGCTCCTGCCGCCAGCGCTGCAAAGCCTGGTCGGCGCTGTCGAGAATGTCGCCGGCCTCTTCGAGGAACAATTGCACCACTGCCGGCTCCGGCAGGTCCATGGCAGTGGCCAGCGGGGTCACGCCCTGCTCGCCCACCAGCCCGGTTGCCGCCGGGTCGAGCGCCCCGTCCAGCAACGCACGCCAGCCATCCAGGCACTCGTTGCGCGGGGTGACTTCCTGCCCCGCGGCAATCTCGTCGAGCATGTCGATCAGGGCTTCATGGGCCTGCCGCGCCTGGGAGAAGAAATGCCCGTCGGCGACCAGGCTGCCTTCCTCCACCGCCCCGTACAGATCGAGCAGCGCTTCGCAAAGCTCATCCACCTGCCAGAAATCGGCCAGGTGCGCGCCGTGGGCCAGGGTCGTCAGCTCGTCAAGCAGCGTGTCCAGCTCCTGGCGTTCGCGCGGGTGCTCCTGCCAGCGCGACAACAGCGACTCGGCATCGAGCAGAATATCCATCCCCTGGGCCAGGAAACTGGCGATCAGTTGCGGATCCCGGCGGCTACGGCGGGTGTGCGGCGCCCCGTCCTGCAGCACCGCCAGGCGCGCATCCACCGCTTCGCCGACCTGCTCGATCAGTTGCGCAGCGCCAGGAATCGGTGCCAGCGGTGTGCGCTCAAGCTGGGCCAGGCCCAGCTGGAACAGGCGGCGCGACGCTTCCAGCCATTCGATATCCGCCACTTCCAACGGCAGTTGGTGCGCCTTGTATTCACGCGCCAGGCGGTCGAAGGCGGTGGCCAGCTCCGCGATCGGCATCACCCCGGCCATGGCCGCACTGCCCTTGAGGGTATGCAGCGCGCGTTGCAGGCTGTCGCTGACCTGGGTGTCCTGGCCATCGGCAGCCGTGAGGAAACTGTCGAGGCTGGCCAGATGGCCTTGGGCCTCGTTGCGGAAAATCTCCAGCAGGTGCGGGTCGAGCCCGTCATCGGCACTGGCCGGCGCCTTGTCGTTGACAGCCAGGACATGCAAGTGGCCGCTGAGCTGCTCGACATCGGCCAACCGAGGTATCTGGCCGGCAGCGAAGTCGGCGAGCAGATCGGGCAGGTGGACGAGGGCCTGCTGCAGGGCCACAGCGCCCTCGCCGCTCAGTACGATGCGCCCTTCCAGCACACGATTGAGCAGATGCTCGGCCGCCCAGGCCAGCTCGGCCACGGCACCTGCCTGCACCATCCGCCCGCTGCCCTTTAACGTATGCAGGGCACAGCGCAATTCGATCAACGCCTCGCGCTGCTGATTGTCGGCGCGCCAGCGCAACCATTGACGCTCGATCTCCGGCAACAGCTCGCCGGCCTCTTCGAGGAACACCTGGCGCAACTCGTCGTCGATGCCGTCATCCGGTATCTGCGCGGTGGCGCTCACGGCCTCGTGGCTGCAGCGCAGCCCCAGCGCGGCCAGGCTTGCAAAGGCCATGTCGAGGAAACGCTGGGCATCTGCCAGCGGATCGGCTACACGCCATTGCAGGTAGCACTCCACGGCGCTCAAGGCCTCGGCCAGGTGGGTCAACTCCTGCTCCGGGGGCTCCTGATCGAGGTGCGACAGCCAACCTTGCACATAGTCGGCCGACACTCCGAAGACCTCGGAGGCGGCCGGCAGCATCAGCATCGCCAACGCACCACGAACCTGCTGCAGCAGGCCCGGCAGGGGCTGCAGACGCTGGCGTGGCCAACCGGATTCCAGGCAGTCGCCGATCAGGTCCTTGGCCTGCTGCAACACCGAGAGCGACTCCTCGAACACCCGCTGGCGGGTCTCGGTCACGTCCGAGCCGGGCATGCCGCTTTCCAGGCCCTCGGCAAGGCCGCCGACCATGCCGTTGAGCGTCGCCTCCACGTACAACAGGGCACCGGCCACATCCATCAGCACCGCATCGTCCACGGCACGTTCGCCCTGGGCCAGGGCCTGCAAGGCGAGCACCTGATCGATGATGACCCGGCGCGGCTGCTGGAAACCCAGCACTGCGAGGGTATCGGCCACATGGCGCAGCGGCGCGACCAGCACATCGAGCGGGTCGCGCTGCTCGTTATCCCCCCGTACGAACGGGTCGAGCCGCTCCTTGATCCGCACCAGGTCGTCGCACAGGGCAGTGATCACCGAGCGCAGGGCATCGCGGCCCTGGCCGGCCTGCAACTGGTCGCGCCAGTTGCCCAGCGACAGGTCGAGGTTGGCCAGATCGTTGGCCCCCGCCAGGCGCTGCGCCGCTTCTCCCATCAGGCTGTCCTGGGCCAGCGGCTCGGCGCCACGGCACAGGCGCAACTGGTTGAGCAACGGCAACACCACCAACGGCAGGTCGTGGCGCGCACCCCGCAGGCGCTCGAGATAGGGCGGCAATTGCTCGAGGCCGCGGAACAGCGCGCCCAGGCAATCGCCACGCGGGCTGACCTGGCCCTCGAAGAGGGCGCGCCCGAGCAACTCCAGCTCCTCGGCCAGACGCGCTGCGCCATTGAGCTCGAGCATCGTCAGGCACCCTTGCACCTGATGCAGGTTGTCGACGAAAAACCCCAGCAAGGCCGGGTCGCCCGGCTCGCTGGAAAAACGCTCCAGCGCCTGGCGCGCCTGGCCCAGGCAATCGGCGATGGCCGCCTTGGTCCAGCTAAGGGCGACGGTGTCGTGACGTTCGGGGCTCATTGCCGTAACGGCCATCGGCCTCTCCTCAGCGCCGCTCGGCCGGGGCCGGCAGGGTGAAACCAGACACCGAACGGCGCATCTCGCTGGCCATTCTGGCCAAGTGACGGATGCTGTCGGCGGTAGCGCCGGAACCGGCGGAGGTCTGCGCGGTGATCTGCTGGATCACCGCCATGGTGTGGGAAATCTGCCCGGCCGAGGATGTCTGCAGTTGCGCCGCGTCGGAAATGCTGTGGATCAACTCGGCCAGGTTCTGCGACACGCCCTCGATTTCAGCCAGGGCCACGCCGGCGTCCTGGGCAAGACGCGCACCGCGCACCACTTCGGCGGTGGTCTGCTCCATGGAGATCACCGCTTCGTTGGTATCGGCCTGGATGGTCCGCACCAGTGCTTCGATCTGTCGGGTCGCCGACGACGAGCGTTCAGCCAGGCGCTGTACCTCGTCGGCGACCACGGCGAAGCCGCGTCCGGCTTCACCCGCCAGCGAGGCCTGGATCGCCGCATTGAGGGCCAGGATGTTGGTCTGCTCGGCAATGTCGTCGATCAGGCTGACAATGTCACCGATTTCCTGGGAAGACTCGCCCAGACGCTTGATGCGCTTGGCGGTGTCTTGGATCTGCTCGCGGATGTTGTCCATGCCATGGATGGTGTTGTGCACCACCTCGTTGCCCTTGTTGGCGATGGCCACCGAGCGCTCGGCGACCTTGGCCGACTCGTAGGCGTGGGCGGAAACCCGGTCGATCGACTCGACCATGTCGCCCACCGCCAGCGACGCTTCGCTGATCTGGTCGGCCTGGTGTTCCGAGGCCTTGGCCAGCTGGCGTGCGGTGTTCTGGGTGTCCTGCACCGCAGCGGCAACCTGCTCGGCACTGTGGTTGATGGTAGCCACCAGGTCGCGCAACTGGTCTACCGAGAAGTTGATCGAGTCGGCGATGGCGCCGGTGAAATCCTCGGTGACCGACACCGTGACGGTCAGGTCGCCATCGGCCAGCTCTTCGATTTCATCGAGCAGGCGCATGATCGCCTGCTGGTTGCGCTCGTTCTTCTCCGCCGTGTCGCGCAGTTGGCGGTTGGTGGCGCGGACCATCACCAGGCCGATGAGGATGATCGAGGCCAGCGCCAGCAGGCCGAGCACGTAGCCGCCGACGGTATCGAGGGTGCGCCCGGCGAGGTTCTCGAAACCGTTGGCCAGGTGCGAGGCTTCGTCGAGCAGGGTCTGCGACAGGCTGAAAATGTTGCTCGCCGCCTCGCGCACCCGCAGCAGTTCCGGTGAAGTTTCGAGAATTTCGTCGACCGAGCCGGAAACGAACTGGAACAGCTCAGCGATCTCGGCCAGGCGCGCGCGGGCGTCCGGGTCTTCGACACGGGTCACCTGGATCGCCGGATTGCCGCCGAGCATGCCTTCGAGCACCTGGCCGAAGCGGCTGGCATCACGGCCGAAGGTGTCGGCGGCCTGCACCGAGGTATCGTCACCGGCCAGCACGGTATTGACCGAACCGAGAATCCGCTCGGCCAACAGCAACTGGCGCTGGGCCACGGCCACCTGGCTGGCCGGTGCACCGCTCTGCAGCAGGATTTCCACGACCTTTTCGTACTCGACCTGCAACTGGGGCACGGTTTCGGCCAGGGTTGCCGCCACCTGGTGCAAGGACAGCACGGTCTGCTCGCTGGCCAGGATGGTGTCGGTGTTGCGCCGCAGGTTCTCCCAGTCCTGGCGCACCGCGTCCATTTCGTCGCGCACCGTGGCCGGTGCGGGCGGCAGGCCGGTGGCCTTGTCACCCTCGCGCAGGTACTTCCAGCGGCGCTCGAAATCGTTGCGGGCATCGGACAGCAGCCGGAACGCCAGGGCCTTGCCCGCCGCCGCCTCGGTGGCGTTCTTGGCGATGCGCTGGGACAGCACGCGCAGCTCGCCGGCATGGCCGATGTACTGCTTGTCGTGGTTGGACTGGGTATTGAGGTAGGCGAAGTTGGCGAACAGCAGCACGATCGACAGGATCAGCACCACGAACAGTACGGTGATCTGCGCCGTGCTGCGCGGGCGCTGGGCCACGGCTTCGGGAACGACGGTTGGAGCGGGCTTGTTCACTGTCGCAGGGTCCTCTACAACGCCACATCGAGAAAGCCCGGCGCCTGGGCCAGGGCGAAGGGGCTGAAGATCGCCCAGTTGCGCTCACGGGGGAAATGCCCCTGGACGAAACGCGCCGCGGCGCGGATCAGTGGCTGCGGCGGCGACAGCTCCAGGCTGCTCAGGTCGAAATGTTGCAAGCCGACCACTTCGTCCACCAGCAAGCCGACGAACAGGTCGTCATGGTCCAGCACCAGCACGCGGCGCTGCTTGCCCGAGGCCGCCGGCCCAAGGCCGAAGAACGCCGACAGGTCCATCACCGGCAGCAGGCGACCGCGCAGGTTGGCCACGCCGCACACCCATGGCTGCACCCCAGGCACCCGGCTGCTGCGCGGCTCGCGCAACACTTCGGCCACCTCACCCATGGGGGCGACGAACCACTGCCCGGCGATGCGAAAGCCGATACCGCTCCACTGCTGCAGGCGCGTGTCCTGCAGCGGCTGGTCGGCCACCAAGAGGCGGCAGCGGCGGTCGATGTCCAGCAACAGCTCGAAGGCGGTCAGCGACGCACCCTGGGGGCGCGTGGTCAAGCGCCCAGCACCTCTTTGAGCTTGGCGATCAGCGCGTCTTCTTCCACCGGCTTGGTCAGGAAATCGCGGGCACCCTGGCGCGTGGCCCAGATGCGGTCGGTTTCCTGGTCCTTGGTGGTGACCACGATCACCGGGATGGCGCTGGTTTCCGGGTCCTTGCTGAGCTGACGGGTGGCCTGGAAGCCGTTCATGCCGGGCATGACGATGTCCATCAGCACCGCATCCGGCTTGTCCTGGCGGGCCAGGGCCACGCCATCGGCACCGTTGCTGGCCTTGAGCACCTGGTAGCCATGCTTTTCGAGCCATTCGGTCAATCTGTACATCTCTGTCGGCGAGTCGTCGACAATCAGCACTCGGGCCATACGGTTTCCCCATCAGGAAAATGAAGACCGCGCCAGGGCGGGCGCGGTCAGGGTGCGTGTTGTGCCTGCACGGCGAATCCGGGCACGTGGGCACGGATCGCGTCGAGCAGTTCTTCCTTGCTGAACGGTTTGGTGAGGAACTGATCGGAGCCGACCACCCGGCCGCGGGCCTTGTCGAACAGGCCATCACGCGAGGACAGCAGGATCACCGGGATATCCTTGAACGCACTGTTGTGCTTGATCACCGCGCAGGTCTGGTAACCGTCCAGGCGCGGCATCAGTACATCGACGAAGATGATCCGCGGCTTGTGATCGACGATCTTGGCCAGGGCATCGAAACCGTCGCTGGCGGTGATCACCTCGCAACCCACCTCGCCCAGCAGCATCTGGGCGGTGCGGCGGATGGTGCGGGAATCGTCGATCACCATCACCTTCAGGGGCTGTTCCATGAAATGCGTCACCCATCGCCAAGCCAGGAATGAAACCTTGAGGGCTGCGATGCAGCGCTCTGACTGGCATTTTTAACACAGTCCGGGTAGGCATTCCATCTGCCTCCCCCCTTGACCGGCCGCGTTCCCGGCGCCACCCTGAGCCACTTTTCTTTCGTGCCATCGCGGCCACCTGCCGCCAAGAGGAATTACCCCATGAGCGTTCGCCTCGGGATTGTCATGGACCCCATCGCGTCCATTTCCTACAAGAAGGACAGCTCGCTGGCCATGCTGCTGGCGGCGCAGGAGCGCGGCTGGAGCCTGTTCTACATGGAACAGCGCGACCTCTACCTGGGTGCCGGCCAGGCCCGCGCGCAGATGCGCCCGCTGAAGGTGTTCGCCGATCCGGCGCGCTGGTTCGAACTGGGCGATGAGCAGGACAGCGCGTTGAGCGAGCTGGATGTGATCCTGATGCGCAAGGATCCACCCTTCGACATGGAGTTCGTCTACAGCACCTACCTGCTGGAGCAGGCCGAGCGCGAAGGCGTGCTGATCGTCAACAAGCCGCAGAGCCTGCGCGACTGCAACGAGAAGCTGTTCGCCACCCAGTTCCCGCAGTGCATGGCGCCGACCCTGGTCAGCCGCCGCGCCGACATCCTGCGCGCCTTCGCCACCACCCATGGCGATGTGATCCTCAAGCCGCTCGACGGCATGGGCGGCGCGTCGGTGTTCCGCCACCGCCAGGGCGACCCGAACCTCTCGGTGATCCTCGAAACCCTGACCCAGCATGGCCACCAGCAGATCATGGCGCAGGCCTACCTGCCGCAGATCGTCGATGGCGACAAGCGCATCCTGATGATCGACGGCGAGCCGGTGCCCTACTGCCTGGCACGCATCCCGGCCAGCGGCGAGACCCGAGGCAACCTGGCCGCCGGCGGCCGTGGCGAAGCCCGTCCGCTGACCGAGCGCGACCGCTGGATCGCCGCCCAGGTCGGCCCGACCCTGCGCGAAAAGGGCCTGCTGTTCGTCGGCCTGGACGTGATTGGCGACTCGCTGACCGAGATCAACGTCACCAGCCCGACCTGCATCCGCGAGATCGATGCGGCCTACAACACCAATATCGGCGGCCAACTGATGGACGCCATTGATCGCAAGCTCAAGGCGCGCTGACCGCCGACGCGGAGCAAAACCCTGGAGTGGGGTATGATGCCGGTCCATTTCACTCGACCTGCTGCCCCACTGCGGTTGCTGGATACCCGATGACGCTGCCTGCCGACATCCCCTCCGACCTGCTGCCACCGCGCATTCGCCCGGTGGACCGGCTCGGCTTCACGCTTTTCCTGGCCGCGCTGGTGCACCTGGCGCTGATCCTCGGGGTGGGCTTCAGCGTGGTCAAGCCCGCCGAAATCCGCCAGACCATGGACATCACCCTGGCCACCTTCAAGCGCGAAAAGCCGCCCGAAAAAGCCGACTACCAGGCCCAGGACAACCAGCAGGGCAGTGGCACCCTGGACAAGAAAGCCGTGCCCACCACCACCGAGGTGGCGCCGTTCCAGGACAGCAAGGTCAACAAGATCACCCCGCCCCCTGCGGCCCGGCCGGAAACGCCTGCGGCGCCGGAAAAGTCAGTGGTGACCACCAAGGCGCCGAAACCGCAGAAAGCCGAGACCGCGCCAAAGGAAAGCAAGCCTCAACCCAAGCCTCCCGCGCCTGTGCCGGACTTCGACAGCTCGCAGCTTTCGAGCCAGATCGCCAGCCTCGAAGCCGAGCTGTCCAACGAACAGCAGCTGTATGCCAAGCGTCCACGCATCCATCGCCTCAACGCCGCCTCGACCATGCGCGACAAAGGCGCCTGGTACAAAGAGGAGTGGCGCAAGAAAGTCGAGCGCATCGGCAACCTCAACTACCCGGAAGAAGCCCGGCGCCAGCAGATGTACGGCAGCCTGCGGATGATGGTGTCGATCAACCGCGACGGTTCGCTGTATGAAGTGCTGGTGCTCGAATCCTCCGGGCAACCGGTGCTGGACCAGGCCGCCCAGCGCATCGTGCGCCTGGCGGCCCCGTTTGCGCCGTTCACCGGCGATCTGGCGGAGTTCGACCGTCTGGAGATCATCCGCACCTGGCGCTTCGCGCGTGGGGACCGGTTGTCGAGCAATTGACCGGTACGGGCTGTGCCGCGACAGGGCCGATACCGACACCGCACAGCCAGCTTGTCAGCCTCGCCACCTGACGCCACACTACCCCTCATGAAAACCCTCACGCCGAGCTACCTCAAGCACCAGTTCCTGATTGCCATGCCGCACATGGCCGATCCGAACTTTGCCCAGACCCTCACCTACATCGTCGAGCACAACGCCAACGGCGCCATGGGCCTGGTGGTCAATCGCCCGCAGGAGCTGAACCTGGCCGATATCCTCGAGCAGTTGCGCCCGGATGAGGAGCCGCCTGCCAGCACCCTGCAGATCCCGATCTACCAGGGCGGCCCGGTGCAGACCGACCGCGGCTTCGTCCTGCACAGCGCCGAATGCAGCTACCAGGCCACCATCGAGCTGCAAGGCCTGTCGCTGTCGACATCTCAGGATGTGCTGTTCGCCATCGCCGAGGGCGTCGGCCCGAAGCAGAGCCTGATCACCCTGGGCTACGCCGGCTGGGAAGCCGGGCAGCTCGAGGCGGAACTGGCCGATAACGCCTGGCTCAACTGCCCGTTCGACCCCGAGATCCTCTTCGGCATGGCCTGCGAGCAGCGCCTGCAGGCCGCCGCGCAAAGCCTGGGGATCAACCTCAGCCTGCTGACCAGCCAGGCAGGGCACGCCTGATGGCCGAGCTGCGCCTGCTGCTGGGCTTCGACTACGGCACCCGCCAGATCGGCGTCGCCGTCGGCCAGGTCATCACTGGCCAGGCCCGCGAACTGTGTACGCTCAAGGCACAGAACGGTGTGCCGGACTGGAACCAGGTCGAGAAACTGATCAAGGAATGGAAACCCGACGCCATCGTCGTCGGCCTGCCGCTGAACATGGACGGCACGCCCAGCGAGATGAGCGAACGCGCGGAGAAGTTCGCCCGCCGCCTGCACGGACGCTACAACCTGCCGGTGCACACCCACGATGAACGCCTGACCACCTTCGAGGCCAAGGGCGAACAGATGGCCCGTGGCGGCCAGCGTGGCAGCTACCGCGACAACCCGGTCGACGCCATCGCCGCGGCACTGCTGCTGCAGGGCTGGCTGGAGGCCAATACCTGACCATCCGCTTTGCCGCCGGTAATACCGGCGCCCCAAGGAGCACGCAATGAGCCTACCCAATCCCGCCGACCTGATCCGGCAGATGGCCGTCGACCTTCGCGCCCACCTGGCGCGCCGCGCCATCACCGAGCCACGTTTCATCGGCATCCGTACCGGTGGCGTGTGGGTCGCCCAGGCGCTGCAGCAGGAGCTTGGCGACCAAAGCCCGCTGGGCACCCTCGATGTGTCGTTCTACCGCGATGACTTCAGCCAGAACGGCCTGCACCCGCAGGTGCGTCCATCCGAGCTGCCGTTCGAGATCGAAGGCCAGCACCTGGTGCTGGTGGATGACGTGCTGATGAGCGGTCGCACCATCCGCGCAGCGCTGAACGAGCTGTTCGACTATGGGCGCCCGGCCAGCGTGACCCTGGTCTGCCTGCTCGACCTGGATGCAGGCGAATTGCCGATCCGCCCGAATGTGCTCGGCGCAACGCTGTCCCTGGCGGCCCATGAACGGGTAAAATTGACCGGACCCGCCCCGCTCGCCCTCGAGCGCCAGGACCTCGCCCCCGCATCCGCCCTTTAAGAGTCCCCCGCGATGACGCCATTCGACGCCAAGCGCCCGCTGCAGCTCAACGATCAGGGCCAGCTACGCCATTTCCTCTCGCTCGACGGTTTGCCCCGCGAACTGCTCACCGAGATCCTCGACACCGCCGACTCCTTCCTCGAAGTCGGCGCCCGGGCCGTCAAGAAGGTCCCGTTGCTGCGCGGCAAGACCGTGTGCAACGTGTTCTTCGAGAACTCCACCCGTACCCGCACCACCTTCGAACTGGCCGCCCAGCGCCTCTCGGCCGACGTGATCAGCCTGAACGTGTCGACCTCCTCGACCAGCAAGGGCGAGACCCTGTTCGATACCCTGCGCAACCTGGAAGCCATGGCGGCCGACATGTTCGTCGTACGCCACTCCGACTCCGGCGCCGCGCACTTCATTGCCGAGCACGTGTGCCCGGAAGTCGCGGTGATCAACGGCGGCGATGGCCGCCACGCCCACCCGACCCAGGGTATGCTCGACATGCTGACCATCCGTCGGCACAAAGGCAGCTTCGAAAACCTTTCGGTGGCGATCGTCGGCGATATCCTGCATTCGCGCGTGGCCCGCTCCGACATGCTCGCGCTCAAGGCCCTGGGTTGCCCGGACATCCGTGTGATCGGCCCGAAGACGCTGATCCCGATCGGTATCGAGCAGTACGGCGTCAAGGTCTACACCGACCTGGCCGAGGGTCTGAAAGACGTCGACGTGGTGATCATGCTGCGCCTGCAGCGTGAACGCATGGCCGGTGGCCTGCTGCCCAGCGAGGGCGAGTTCTACCGCCTGTTCGGGCTGACCACCGCACGCCTGGCCGGCGCCAAGCCGGACGCCATCGTCATGCACCCGGGCCCGATCAATCGGGGCGTGGAAATCGAATCGGCGGTGGCCGACGGCAAGCACTCGGTGATCCTCAACCAGGTGACCTACGGCATCGCCGTGCGCATGGCCGTGCTGTCGATGGCCATGAGCGGCCAGAACGCGCAACGTCAACTCGACCAGGAGAACGCCCTGTGACCATCAGCATCATCGGCGCACGGGTCATCGATCCCAGCAGCGGCCTGGACCAGATCACCGACCTGCACCTGGAAAACGGTCGCATCCTTGCCATCGGCGCCGCACCAGCAGGCTTCAGCGCCAGCCGCACGATCCAGGCCGACGGCCTGGTCGCCGCCCCCGGCCTGGTCGACCTGGACGTCGCCCTGCGCGAGCCGGGCTACAGCCGCAAGGGCAACATTGCCAGCGAGACCCGCGCAGCCGTGGCCGGCGGCGTCACCAGCCTGTGCTGCCCGCCGCAGACAAAACCTGTGCTCGACACCTCGGCCGTCGCGGAACTGATTCTCGACCGCGCCCGCGAAGCAGCCAACAGCAAGGTCTACCCGATCGGCGCCCTGACCAAGGGCCTTGAAGGCGAGCAACTGGCCGAGCTGGTGGCCCTGCGCGACACCGGCTGCGTGGCCTTCGGCAACGGCCTCAAGGAGATCCCCAACAACCGGACCCTGGCCCGCGCCCTGGAATATGCCGCCACCTTCGACCTGACCGTGGTGTTCCACTCCCAGGACCGCGACCTGTCAGCCGGAGGCCTGGCCCACGAAGGTGCCATGGCCAGCTTCCTCGGCTTGCCGGGCATTCCGGAAACCGCCGAAACCGTGGCCCTGGCGCGCAACCTGCTGCTGGTCGAACAGACCGGCGTGCGAGCGCACTTCACCCAGATCACCAGCGCCCGCGGTGCACGGCTGATCGCCCAGGCCCAGCAACTGGGGCTGCCGGTCACCGCCGATGTGGCGCTGTACCAGCTGATCCTCACCGACGAGGCGCTGCGCGACTTCTCCAGCCTGTACCACGTACAGCCGCCGCTGCGCACCCCGGCTGACCGCGATGGCCTGCGCGAGGCGGTGAAGTCGGGGGTCATCCAGGCGATCTCCAGCCACCACCAGCCCCACGAGCGCGACGCCAAGCTGGCACCGTTCGGCGCCACCGAAGCCGGGATCAGCAGTGTCGAACTGCTGCTGCCGCTGGCCATGACCCTGGTCGAGGACGGCCTGCTCGACCTGCCGACCCTGCTGGCGCGGCTGTCCAGTGGCCCGGCCCAGGCGCTGCGCCTGCCGGCGGGCGAGCTGAAGGTCGGTGGTGCGGCAGACCTGGTGCTGTTCGACCCGAGCGCCTCCACCGTGGCCGGCGAGCAGTGGTTCTCCCGTGGTGAAAACTGCCCGTTCATCGGGCATTGCCTGCCGGGCGCAGTGCGCTACACCCTGGTCGATGGGCATGTCTGCCACGAAGCCTGAGCAACCCCCATCGCGGGGCAAGCCCGCTCCCACAGGGATCACACCTTCCTTGTGGGAGCGGGCTTGCCCCGCGATAGGGCCGGCACAACCACCACTCATCCCCTCAGGTTGAAATCCTTCCCCCCTCCCCCCATATGAGTCTGCAACAGGCATTTTCGCCCCGCTGCGTGGAGACTCTCTCTTGACCACCATCGTTTCTGTCCGCCGTAACGGCAAAGTCGTCATGGGCGGCGACGGCCAGGTATCCCTCGGCAACACCGTGATGAAAGGCAACGCCAAAAAGGTCCGTCGCCTGTACAACGGCGAGGTCATCGCAGGCTTTGCCGGCGCTACTGCAGACGCCTTCACCCTGTTCGAGCGCTTCGAGGCGCAACTGCAGAAGCACTCCGGGCACCTGGTGCGTGCCGCCGTCGAACTGGCCAAGGAGTGGCGCACCGATCGCTCGCTGAGCCGCCTGGAAGCCATGCTCGCCGTGGCCAACAAGGACGCCTCGCTGATCATCACCGGCAACGGTGACGTGGTCGAACCCGAGGACGGCCTGATCGCCATGGGTTCCGGTGGCGCCTACGCCCAGGCCGCAGCCCGCGCCCTGCTGAACAAGACCGATCTCTCGGCCCGCGAAATCGCCGAGACCGCACTGAATATCGCCGGTGACATCTGTGTGTTCACCAACCACAACCTGACCATCGAGGAGCAGGACCTGGCCGAGTGATCAGCTGATCTGGTGTCCCGCTCACGGCGGGACTTTTTCCCACGCTGACTCACTACGCCCAAGGACCCAATTCACCATGTCCATGACCCCCCGCGAGATCGTCCACGAACTCAACCGCCACATCATCGGCCAGGACGACGCCAAGCGTGCCGTCGCCATCGCCCTGCGCAACCGCTGGCGGCGCATGCAGCTGCCTGCCGAGCTGCGTGCCGAAGTCACCCCCAAGAACATCCTGATGATCGGCCCTACCGGCGTCGGCAAGACCGAAATCGCCCGGCGCCTGGCCAAGCTCGCCAATGCGCCGTTCATCAAGGTAGAAGCGACCAAGTTCACCGAAGTCGGCTACGTTGGCCGTGATGTCGAGTCGATCATCCGCGACCTGGCCGATGCTGCGCTGAAGATGCTGCGCGAGCAGGAAATCGTCCGTGTGCGCCACCGCGCCGAAGACGCCGCCGAAGACCGCATCCTCGATGCCCTGCTGCCGCAGGCGCGGGTCAGCAGCTTCAACGAGGAAGCCCAGCAGTCCAGCAGCGACTCCAACACCCGCCAGCTGTTCCGCAAGCGCCTGCGTGAAGGCCAGCTGGACGACAAGGAAATCGAGATCGAAGTCGCCGATGCGGTGGGCGTCGAAATCGCCGCGCCGCCCGGCATGGAAGAGATGACCAACCAGCTGCAGAGCCTGTTCGCCAACATGGGCAAGGGCAAGCGCAAGGCGCGCAAGCTGAAGGTCAAGGAAGCGCTGAAGATGGTCCGTGACGAGGAGGCAAGCCGCCTGGTCAACGAGGAAGAGCTCAAGGCCAAGGCCCTGGAAGCCGTCGAGCAGCATGGCATCGTGTTCATCGACGAGATCGACAAGGTGGCCAAGCGCGGCAACGTCGGCGGCGCCGATGTGTCCCGCGAAGGCGTACAACGCGACCTGTTGCCGCTGATCGAAGGCTGCACGGTCAACACCAAGCTGGGCATGGTCAAGACCGACCACATCCTGTTCATCGCCTCCGGTGCGTTCCACCTGAGCAAGCCGAGCGACCTGGTACCGGAGCTGCAGGGCCGCCTGCCGATCCGTGTCGAGCTCAAGGCCCTGACGCCGCAGGACTTCGAGCGCATCCTCAAGGAGCCGCACGCCTCGCTCACCGAACAGTACCGCGAGCTGCTCAAGACCGAAGGCCTGAACATCGCCTTCGCCGACGAAGGCATCAAGCGCCTGGCCGAGATCGCCTTCCAGGTCAACGAGAAGACCGAGAACATCGGTGCCCGCCGCCTGCACACCCTGCTCGAGCGCCTGCTCGAAGAGGTATCGTTCAGTGCCGGCGACCTGGCCAGCGCCCATGACGAGACGCCGATCAACATCGACGCCGCCTATGTGAACAGCCACCTCGGTGAGCTGGCGCAGAACGAAGACCTGTCGCGTTACATCCTGTAATACCACCACCGCGGGCGAGCCCGCTCCCCAGGGGTCACCACAATGCCAATGTGTAGGGTGCCCCTGTGGGAGCGGGCTTGCCCGCGAATGGGCCCTTGAATCCCTCCACCAGAAGCTGGAAGCTTGTTCCATCAGCTCCCGAGAGATTCCCCCATGGCCCGCCTCCCCACCGCCATCAACCTGCACAAAGCCTCGAAAACCCTGACACTCACCTACGCCCCCGGCGAGGTCTATCACCTGCCCGCCGAGTTCCTGCGCGTGCACTCCCCCTCCGCCGAGGTCCAGGGCCACGGCAATCCCATCCTGCAGTTCGGCAAGATCAACGTCGGCCTCAGCGGCCTGGAACCTGCCGGCCAATATGCCTTGAAACTGACCTTCGACGACGGCCACGACAGCGGTCTGTTCACCTGGGAATACCTCGAGCAACTGTGCCTGCGCCAGGAGCAGCTGTGGGCCGAGTACCTCGACGAACTGCACAAGGCCGGCAAATCCCGCGATCCGGTCGAGTCGGTGGTCAAGCTGATGCTCTAGGTCAAGTCTTCCAGACGTTAGAGCGCATTTTCTAATGCGTTTTGTTTGAATGACTTACAGACAGCCAATGACTGGCTGTCTTGCGCATTACATGAAAGTCGGGTAACCAATGGGGCTGGCAAGTTCCTGCATCTGTTCGTTATCACTGGTCACCCGAGCAGCAGTACCGGGCGGTCGTCTGTGTACCCGCCACAGGCAGCCGGTACTCGTCTCAGGACAACGGAGCGTCGTAGATGAGTAACAAGAACAACGATGAGCTGCAGAAACAGGCCTCGGAAAACACCCTCGGCCTGAATCCGGTCATCGGCATTCGTCGCAAGGACCTGCTGAGTTCCGCGCGCACCGTGTTGCGCCAGGCGGTGCGTCAGCCGTTGCACAGCGCCAAGCATGTGGCACATTTCGGCCTGGAGCTGAAAAACGTGCTGCTGGGCAAGTCCAGCCTGCATCCCGAGAGCGACGACCGTCGCTTCAGCGATCCGGCCTGGAGCCAGAATCCGCTCTATCGCCGCTACCTGCAGACCTACCTGGCCTGGCGCAAGGAGCTCAACGACTGGATCGCCGAGAGCGACCTGTCGCCCCAGGATGTCAGCCGCGGCCAGTTCGTCATCAACCTGGTGACCGAAGCCATGGCGCCGACCAACACGCTGGCCAACCCCCAGGCGGTCAAACGCTTCTTCGAGACCGGCGGCAAGAGCCTGCTCGACGGCCTGTCCAACCTCGCCAAGGACATGGTCAACAATGGCGGCATGCCCAGCCAGGTGAACATGGAAGCCTTCGAGGTCGGCAAGAACCTCGGCACCAGCGAAGGTTCGGTGGTGTTTCGCAACGACGTGCTGGAGCTGATCCAGTACCGGCCGATCACCGAGCAGGTGCACAGCCGCCCGCTGCTGGTGGTGCCGCCGCAGATCAACAAGTTCTACGTGTTCGACCTGAGCCCGGAAAAGAGCCTGGCGCGCTTCTGCCTGCGCTCCAACCAGCAGACCTTCATCATCAGTTGGCGCAACCCGACCAAGGCCCAGCGCGAGTGGGGCCTGTCGACCTACATCGACGCCCTTAAGGAAGCGGTGGACGCGGTGCTGGCGATCACCGGCGCCAAGGACCTGAACATGCTAGGTGCCTGCTCCGGCGGCATCACCTGTACCGCACTGCTGGGCCACTACGCCGCGTTGGGCGAAACCAAGGTCAACTCGCTGACCTTGCTGGTAAGCGTGCTCGACACCACGGTCGACACCCAAGTGGCACTGTTCGTCGACGAACAGACCCTCGAAGCCGCCAAGCGCCACTCCTACCAGGCCGGCGTGCTCGAAGGCAGCGACATGGCCAAGGTGTTCGCCTGGATGCGCCCCAACGACCTGATCTGGAACTACTGGGTCAACAACTACCTGCTCGGCAACGAGCCGCCGATCTTCGACATCCTGTTCTGGAACAACGACACCACACGCCTGCCGGCCGCCTTCCACGGCGACCTGATCGAGATGTTCAAGACCAACCCGCTGACCCGCGCCGACGCGCTGGAAGTCTGCGGCACCGCCATCGACCTGAAGAAAGTGCAGTGCGATATCTACAGCGTCGCCGGCACCGCCGACCACATCACCCCCTGGCAGTCGTGCTACCGCTCGGCGCACCTGTTCGGCGGCAAGATCGAGTTCGTGCTCTCCAACAGCGGCCATATCCAGAGCATCCTCAACCCGCCAGGCAACCCCAAGGCGCGTTTCCTGACCGGTGAAGACCGCCCGGACGACCCGTTGGCCTGGCAGGAGAACGCGATCAAGCACGCCGACTCCTGGTGGCTGCACTGGCAGGCTTGGCTGGGTGAACGCGCCGGTGAGCTGAAGAAAGCACCGACACGCCTGGGCAATCGCGCCTACAGCGCGGGCGAAGCGGCCCCGGGGACCTACGTGCACGAGCGTTGAGTCGCACCGCCGCGGCCACCCGGCGGGCCGCGGCGCTTCATTCATCACAGAGTCAGGCGCATGTCGCAACCCTACGTATTCAGGACCGTCGAGCTGGACAACCAGTCCATCCGCACCGCCGTCCGCCCCGGCAAGCCACATCTGACGCCGCTGCTGATCTTCAACGGCATTGGCGCCAACCTCGAGCTGGTGTTCCCGTTCATCGAGGCGCTGGACCCGGACCTGGAAGTCATCGCCTTCGACGTCCCCGGTGTCGGCGGCTCCTCGACACCCCGCCACCCCTACCGCTTTCCGGGCCTGGCCAAGCTCACCGCACGCATGCTCGACTACCTGGACTACGGCCAGGTCAATGTCATCGGCGTGTCCTGGGGCGGGGCGCTGGCCCAGCAGTTTGCCCACGACTATCCCGAGCGCTGCAAGAAACTGGTGCTCGCCGCCACTGCCGCCGGGGCCTTCATGGTGCCCGGCAAGCCCAAGGTGCTGTGGATGATGGCCAGCCCGCGGCGCTATGTGCAGCCATCGCACGTGATCCGCATCGCACCGATGATTTATGGCGGCGCCTTCCGCCGCGACCCGGACCTGGCGCTGCACCACGCCTCCAAGGTGCGTTCCGGCGGCAAGACCGGCTACTACTGGCAACTGTTCGCCGGGCTTGGCTGGACGAGCATCCACTGGCTGCACAAGATCCACCAGCCGACCCTGGTGCTGGCCGGCGACGATGACCCGTTGATTCCGCTGATCAACATGCGCCTGCTGGCCTGGCGGATTCCCAATGCCCATCTACACATAATCGACGACGGCCATCTTTTTCTGATTACCCGCGCCGAGGCCGTCGCTCCGATCATCATGAAATTCCTCCAGGAAGAGCGCCAGCGTGCGGTCATGCACCCGCGGCCGGTGGCTCGGAGGTGAGCGGGCGCTAGGACATTCAGTTACTCGGCGGTGCTGCCTTCGCGGGCAAGCCCGCTCCCACGGATCCGGTGCAGGTGGGAGCGGGCTTGCCCGCGAAGGCGACACCGCAGACAAGGATCGACGAGGGATTGTTGCCATGAAGGACAAACCGGCAAAGGGGACGACACCGATCCCGGCCACCAGCATGAACGTGCAGAACGCCATCGCCGGCCTGCGCGGCCGCGACCTGATCTCGACCCTGCGTCAGGTCGGACGCATCGGCCTGCGCAACCCGCTGCACACCGCCCACCACCTGCTGAACCTCGGTGGCCAGCTGGGCCGCGTGCTGCTCGGCGACACACCCCACCAGCCGCACCCTCGGGACGCGCGTTTCAGCGATCCGACCTGGAGCCAGAACCCCTTCTACCGGCGCGGCCTGCAGGCCTACCTGGCGTGGCAGAAGCAGACCCGTCAGTGGATCGAGGAAAGCTCGCTGGACGATGACGACCGAGCCCGCGCGCACTTTCTGTTCAACCTGCTCACCGATGCCGTGTCGCCAAGCAACTCGCTGCTCAACCCACTGGCGATCAAGGAGATGCTCAACACTGGTGGCCAGAGCGTGGTGCGCGGTCTCGCCCACCTGCTCGACGACCTGCGCCACAACGACGGCCTGCCGCGCCAGGTCGACGATCGCGCCTTCGAAGTCGGCAGCAACCTGGCCGCCACCCCTGGCGCGGTGGTGTTTCGCAACGAGCTGCTGGAACTGATCCAGTACAAGCCGATGAGCGAGAAACAGTACACCCGCCCCCTGCTGGTGGTGCCGCCGCAGATCAACAAGTTCTACGTGTTCGACCTGGGGCCGACCAACAGCTTCGTGCAATACATGCTCAAGAACGGCCTGCAGGTGTTCATGGTCAGTTGGCGCAACCCCGACCCATGCCACCGCGAATGGGGCCTGTCGAGCTACGTCCAGGCGCTGGAGGAAGCGCTGGATGCCTGTCGCAGCATCAGCGGCAACCGCGATCCCAACCTCATGGGCGCCTGTGCCGGCGGGCTGACCATGGCCGCGCTGCAGGGGCATCTGCAGGTCAAGGGGCGCTTGCGCAAAGTGCGCAGCGCCACCTACCTGGTGAGCCTCCTCGACACCCAGTTCGACAGCCCTGCCAGCCTGTTCGCCGACGAGCAGACACTTGAAGCCTCCAAGCGCCGCTCCTACCAACGCGGCGTGCTGGACGGCGGCGAAGTGGCGCGCATCTTCGCCTGGATGCGCCCCAACGACCTGATCTGGAACTACTGGGTCAACAACTACCTGCTCGGCAAGACACCACCGGCCTTCGACATCCTCTACTGGAACGCAGACAACACCCGCCTGCCTGCCGCCCTGCACGGCGAGTTGCTGGACTTCTTCAAGCTCAACCCGCTGGTGCAGCCGGGCGGCCTGGAGGTGTGCGGCACCCCGATCGACCTCGGGCAAGTCACGGTCGACAGCTTCACCGTGGCCGGCAGCAACGATCACATCACCCCTTGGGACGCGGTGTACCGCTCGGCCCTGCTGCTGGGCGGCGAGCGCCGCTTCGTGCTGTCGCACAGCGGGCACATCCAGAGCATCATCAACCCACCTGGCAACCCCAAGGCCTATTACCTAGAAAACCCTCGGCTCTCCAGCGACCCACGCGCCTGGTTCCACGATGCCACCCGCAGCGACGGCACCTGGTGGCCGCAGTGGCTGGAATGGATCACACGCCGCTCAGGCAGCCTCAGGCCGCCGAAGGCCGAACTGGGCACGCCATCCTACCCACCGCTCGGGCCGGCCCCTGGCACCTATGTAATGGCACGCTGAGCCCATGAAGACCCGCGACCGCATCCTGGCTTGCGCCCTGGAGCTGTTCAACCGCCAGGGCGAGCCGAACGTCTCGACCCTGGAGATCGCCAACGAGCTGGGCATCAGCCCGGGCAACCTCTACTACCACTTCCACGGCAAAGAGCCGCTGGTCATAGGCCTGTTCGAGCGCTTCGAAGACGAGTTGATGCCGCTGCTCGATCCACCACTGGAGGTGCGCCTGGATGCCGAGGACTACTGGCTGTTCCTGCACCTGATCGTCGAGCGCATGTCGCAGTACCGCTTCCTGTTCCAGGACCTCTCGAACCTGACCGGCCGCCTGCCCAAGCTGGCGCGCGGCATGCGCGGGCTGATCAATGCAGTCAAGCGTACCCTGGCAGCGTTGCTGGCCAGCCTGAAGAGCCAGGGATTGGTGGTGAGCGAGACTCAGGCGCTGGGGCAACTGGTGGAGCAGATCACGCTGACGCTGCTGTTCTCGCTGGATTACCAGCGGGTACTGGGACGCGAGGGCGATGTGGGGATCGTGGTGTACCAGGTGATGATGCTGGTGGCGCCGCATCTGCAGGAGCCGGCGCGCAGGGCGGCGGAGCAGTTGGCGGGGAAATATCTGGAAGTGTAGGGGCTGGACTTGCGGTGTTGCCACTGACGCATTCGCGGGCAAGTCGCAGCGGCGAACCGCCGCTCCCACAACAGCCCTCGTAACTTCTGAATACGGTGCTGTTACCTGTAGGAGCGGGCTTGCCCGCGAAACGCACGCCGCGGTATCAGCTTTGGCCGGCTGGACTCACCGGTGCCGACGGCGTATTGCCAGCCGGTACGGCGCTCGGTGCTGGCGCCGCAGCAGCGGCCGGAGCTGCGGGCTTGGCAGCGACCGGTTTCGCGGCCGCAGGCTTGGCCGGGGCTTTCTTCACTGCAGGTTTCTTGGCTGCAGCCGGTTTGGCAGCGGGCTTGGCGGCCGGTTTGGCTGCAGCAGGCTTGGCAGCCGGCTTCGCCGCAGCGGTCTTGGCTGCAGGTTTTGCCGCAGCGGCCTTAACTGCAGGCTTGGCAGCCGGTTTTGCCGCCGCAGTCTTGACAGCCGGCTTGGCGGCGGGTTTTGCGGCGGGTTTTGCCGCAGCCTTGGCCAACGGCTTGGCAGCGGTCTTGCTCGCGGCAGCCTTGGACGCCGGTGCCACCGAGGCGCCGGTCAACTTCTCGATCTGCTTGGTCAGGCTGTCGACCTGCTGGTGCAGCGCCTTGATCTCGTTACGGCTGGGGACGCCCAGGCGCGAGATTGCACTGTTCAGACGCTTGTCGAAGGCCTCTTCCAGCTCGCTCCACTTGCCCAGCGCGCGATCCTTCACATCGGAGACCCGCGAGGTCGTCGCCGACTTGGCCGCAACGGCATCCTTCTTCGCCTGCTTTTCAGCCTTCTCGCCGTCCTTCACCAGCGAATCGAACAGCTTGGGACCATCCTGGTCGACCTTGGAGTAGATCCCCAGCCCAGCCAGCCAGATCTTGCGGGAGTACTTCTCGATCCCGCCGATCCAGGAGCTGCCTTCTTTTTCGGTGTTCTTCTTGCCAGCCATCCTGCTCTCCTTATGGTTTGCGCGCGACACGCTCGAGCAACTCGGTCAGCTGTTCGAGTTTGATGGACAACGCCTCAACGTCATGTTTAGACGGAATGCCGATGCGATTCAAGGCGCGGGCCACCCGTGCGTCGAAAGCCTTTTCGATTTTGTCGAGCTGGACCTCGACCTTGCCGCGTACCCGGCTCACTTCCTCGGCCGCTTCGTCGAGCTGGCCGTTGGCCGCGTCGAGCTTCTTGTCGAGGGTTTTCTTGCCGCGTTTCTCGACGACTTCACCGGCCTTGACCAGCTCCTTGAAGTACTCCGAGCCTTCCTGGCCGACACGGGCGTAAGCGCCGACGCCGGCGAGCCAGATCTTGCGCGCGTAGCCGCGCACTTCGCTCAGGGTGCTGTCCTGGGCGTCTTCTTTCTTTTTCAGGGTCAACTTGGCCATGCTCTGCACCTCACGTTCGGTGTGGATGGAGGAACTGCCCTTGGAATGCGGGCTTGAGCATGAAGATAGGGTGGGAAATTAGAATTCTCACCCTAAGGTGAAGGGCCAGGGTCGCCGTGCAGCCCCGCGCCTCAGGCCAGCGCCTTGTCCAGCGCGCGCTCGATCTCGCCCTTGATGGTGCCGCTCATCATCGACAGCATCATGCCCAGCTTCAGCTCGACACGGATGGTGTCCTCGCCAATGTGCACGCTACCGTTGGCGCCGCTGCGCGCGACATCGACGCGGTCGCCGTTCCAGGTGGCCTTGAGGTCGTACTCGCGCGACAGCTTGTCGACCAGGCCTTCGGCCTTGGCCCGGGCAGCTTCGCGGCCGAGGGAATGTTTGCGTTCGACGCTGATCTGAGTCATTCGGGGTATCCAGGCAATGAAGACATAATCGGCATTATGCCCGCGCCCGCGACACGGCACACCCCGCCAAGACAAATCCGCCCGTTCACCCTAGAATGGCGGTAATTTTTTCCGGTGAAGCGATATGAACGACCAGCGCAAAGGCGACCACGCCGAACCCACCACCCACTTTGGCTACCAGGACGTCCCCGAGAGCCAGAAGGCGAAGAAGGTCGCCGAGGTCTTCCACTCCGTGGCCGCCAAGTACGACCTGATGAACGATGTGCTCTCCGGCGGCCTGCACCGCCTGTGGAAGCGCTTCACCATCGAGCTGTCCGGTGTGCGCACCGGCAACCGCGTGCTCGACATCGCTGGCGGCACCGGCGACCTGGCAGCCAAGTTCTCGCGTCTGGTCGGCCCGACCGGCCAGGTCGTACTGGCCGACATCAACGAATCGATGCTCAAGGTCGGCCGTGATCGCCTGCTCGACCGTGGCGTGGCCGGCAACATCGAGTTCGTCCAGGCCGATGCGGAAAAGCTGCCCTTCCCCGACAACCACTTCGACTGCGTGACCATCGCTTTCGGCCTGCGCAACGTGACGCACAAGGATGAAGCCATCCGTTCGATGCTGCGTGTGCTCAAGCCCGGCGGCCGCCTGCTGGTGCTGGAGTTCTCCAAACCCACCAACAAACTGATGTCGCGCGCCTACGATGCCTACTCCTTCGCCTTCATGCCCCTGGCCGGCAAACTGATCACCAACGACTCGGAAAGCTATCGCTACCTGGCCGAATCGATCCGTATTCACCCCGACCAGGAAACGCTGAAAAGCATGATGGTCGATGCCGGCTTCGACCGCGTCACCTACCACAACATGACCAGCGGCATCGTCGCCGTGCACCGGGGAATCAAGCCCTGATGCTCCTGGCCGGGCTGCTCGCCAGCGTCGAGCACGGGCTCAACCGTGTGCTGCGCATGGACAGCACGGCGCTGCCGCGCCTGGGTGCGCTGGAAGGCAAGGTGATCGCCATCGACTGCCGCCAGCCCGCCCTGCAGTTGTTCATCCTGCCCGACCAAGAGGGCCTGATGCTCGCCGCGCATTGGGAGGGCGAGGTCGACTGCACCCTGCGTGCCCCAGCCGGCAGCCTGGCCCAGTTGGCCTTCGCCAAGGACAAGAACGCCGTACTGCACAGCCCGCAGGTCGAACTGCATGGCGACAGCGCGGTGCTGCTCGACCTGGTCGGCGTGCTGCAGGACCTGGAGCTCGACTGGGAGTACGAGCTGTCGCGCTGGCTGGGGCCGGTCCCCACCGCGCTGATCGCCGGCCACCTGCGCCTGCGCGCACGCTGGACCCGGCAAGGCCTGTCGCGCTTCAGCCAGAACCTGTCCGAATACCTCGCCGAGGAATCGCGCACCCTGGTCGGGCAGCGCGAAGCCGAAGCGGCATTCAGCGAGCTCGATGCGCTGAAGGTCGATATCGAACGTCTCGAGGCGCGCATCCGTCGCCTTTCCCACACTCTTGATTCCAGCGATAACGCATGAAGCTGCTCGCCGTCCGCCGTCTGTTGCGCATCCAGCGCGTCGTGATCCGCTACCGTCTCGATGACCTGCTGTTCGACCTGCCCCTGCCCTGGTGGCTGCTCAGCCTGCGCCTGCTGATGCCCTGGCGCTGGCTGCCGCGCAAGCCCAGCGAGCTCAGCCGGGGCGCGCGCCTGCGCCTGGCCCTGCAGGACCTGGGGCCGATCTTCATCAAGTTCGGCCAACTGCTCTCCACCCGCCGCGACCTGCTGCCAACGGACGTCGCCGACGAGTTGATGCTGCTGCAGGACCGCGTGCCACCGTTCGACCCACAGAAAGCCGTGGCGCTGATCGAAGCGCAGCTCGGCGCGAAAGTCGGCGAGGTGTTCAGCCGCTTCGACGTCGAACCGCTGGCCTCCGCCTCGGTCGCCCAGGTCCATGCCGCACGCCTCAAGACCGGCGAAGAGGTGGTCGTGAAGGTGGTTCGCCCGGGCCTCAAGCCCGTGATCGCCCAGGACCTGGCGTGGTTGTTCCTGATCGCCAAGGTTGCCGAACGGGCCTCCGCCGATGCGCGCCGCCTGCACCCGGTGGAAGTGGTCAGCGACTACGAAAAGACCATCTACGACGAGCTCGACCTGCTGCGCGAAGCGGCCAACGCCAGCCAACTGCGCCGCAACTTCGAAGGCTCGGAGCTGATGTACGTGCCGCAGGTGTACTGGGACCTGTGCCGCCCGAAAGTGCTGGTAATGGAGCGCATCTACGGCGTGCCGGTCACCGACATGGCCACCCTGGCCGACCAGCGCACCGACATGAAGCTTCTGGCCGAGCGCGGCGTCGAGGTGTTCTTCACCCAGGTGTTCCGTGACAGCTTCTTCCACGCCGACATGCACCCGGGCAACATCTTCGTCAGCACGGTCAAGCCGTGGAGCCCGCAGTACATCGCCATCGACTGCGGCATCGTCGGCAGCCTGACCGCCGAAGACCAGGACTACCTGGCACGCAACCTGATCGCCTTCTTCAAGCGCGACTACCGCCGCGTGGCGCAGTTGCACATCGATTCGGGCTGGGTGCCGGCGCACACCAAGGTCAACGAATTCGAAGCGGCGATCCGCACCGTGTGCGAGCCGATCTTCGAAAAACCGTTAAAGGATATTTCCTTCGGCCAGGTGCTGATGCGTCTGTTCCAGACGGCCCGCCGCTTCAATATGGAAGTTCAGCCGCAGTTGGTACTGCTGCAGAAAACCCTGCTCAACATCGAAGGCCTGGGGCGCCAGCTGTACCCCGACCTGGACCTGTGGAGCACCGCCAAACCCTATCTGGAACGCTGGATGCGCGAACGCATGAGCCCCAAGGCGGTGTTCGGCAACCTCTACAGCCAGGCCGAGCAGTTGCCGCACCTGGCCGACATGACCCGCGACCTGCTCGAACGCCTGTCGCAACCGCACCTGCACGACCCGCAACTGCCGGAGCGTCGCCGTGCGGGCGACAACTGGGCACTGCGCCTGCTCGGTGCCGGCCTGCTCGGTGGCGGCGCTACCCTGGCCGCCGGTGCCGCGAGCCTCAGCGCTCCGGCCGCCTGGCCGGCGTGGCTGATGCTGGTTGCCGGGCTCTACCTGATCGTGCGCCGATAGCCAGCCGCGCTGCTGGCTGGCACACTAGGCGCAAAGGGCCCGGTACGGGAGCGGGCCTGTTTTGGAGTCGACGATGAAAGACTGGCTGGACGAGATCAAGTGGAACAGCGATGGCCTGGTACCGGCGATCGCCCAGGACCACAAGACCGGGCGCGTGCTGATGATGGCCTGGATGAACCGTGAATCGCTCGCCCTGACTGCTGCCGAGAACCGCGCCATCTATTGGTCGCGCTCGCGGGGCAAGCTGTGGCGCAAGGGCGAAGAGTCCGGCCATGTGCAGAAACTGCATGAACTGCGCCTGGATTGCGACGCCGACGTGGTCATCCTGATGGTCGAGCAACTGGGCCATATCGCCTGCCATACCGGCCGTGAAAGCTGCTTCTATCGCGTCTTCGAAAACGGTGAGTGGAAGATCGTAGACCCGGTTCTGAAAGATCCTGACACCATCTACCACGCGGGGCACTGAACATGAGCGACACACTTGATCGCCTGGCCGAAGTGCTCGAGCAACGCAAGCAGGCGGCCCCCGACAGCTCCTACGTGGCGAGCCTCTACCACAAGGGCCTGAACAAGATTCTGGAAAAGCTTGGCGAAGAGTCGATCGAGACGATCATCGCCGCCAAGGACGCCGCCGTGAGCAAGGATTACAGTGATGTCATCTATGAAACCGCCGACCTGTGGTTTCATAGCCTGGTGATGCTCAGCGCACTGGGGCAGCATCCACAGGCGGTACTGGACGAACTCGACCGCCGCTTCGGGCTTTCCGGCCATGACGAGAAGGCCGCGCGCCAACCGACCTGATCGCCATGCCCCTGCAGGAGCGGGCTCGCCCCCGCGATAACGCCCGCTCAGGCTACACATCATTCAAGGGAGTACACCATGGGTATCTTTGACTGGAAACACTGGATCGTCCTGCTGGTCGTCGTGGTGCTGGTGTTCGGCACCAAGAAGCTGAAGAACTTCGGCAGTGACCTGGGCGAATCGATCAAGGGCTTTCGCAAGGCCATGAACGAGGAAGAGAGCAAGCCTGCCGAGCAGACTCCGCCGCCTGTCCAGCCGTCCGTGCAACCCACCCAGCAGCCGCACAACACCGCGCCGCTGAACCAGCCGCACACCATCGAGGGCCAGGCTCAGCCGGTCCAAGAGCCACAACGGAAAGACTGACCCATGTTCGGCATCAGCTTCAGCGAGCTGCTGCTCGTCGGCCTGGTTGCCTTGCTGGTGCTCGGCCCCGAGCGCCTGCCCGGCGCCGCGCGTACCGCGGGGTTGTGGATCGGCCGGCTCAAGCGCAGCTTCAACAGCATCAAGATGGAAGTCGAGCGCGAAATCGGTGCCGATGACATCCGCCGCCAGTTGCACAACGAGCACATCCTGCAGATGGAACAGGAAGCCAAGCGCATCCTCAACCCGCAGACACCGCCCGCGCAGCCCGTGAACACAGCGGCCGCGAGCGAGACTCCCGCACCTGCCGCCGACGCCAATGCCGCCCCTGCGGCGCCCACGACCACCCCTGAGCCGCACCAGCCGCCCCGAGCCCCATGAGCGAAACTCCGGAACACGACCAGCCCATGCCGCTGGTCTCGCACCTGACCGAACTGCGCACCCGCCTGCTGCGTTGCGTCGCCGTTATCTTCCTGATCTTCGCCGGGCTGTTCTCCTTCGCCCAGCAGATCTACACCCTGGTCTCGGCGCCCTTGCGTGCGCACTTGCCGGCCAACGCGACGATGATCGCCACCGATGTGGCCTCGCCGTTCCTCACGCCGTTCAAGCTGACCATGATCGTGTCGCTGTTCCTGGCCATCCCGTTCATCCTCCAGCAGATCTGGGGCTTCATCGCACCGGGGCTGTACCGCCATGAAAAGCGCATCGCCATCCCGCTGCTGATCTCCAGCATCATCCTGTTCTACGCCGGCATGGCCTTCGCCTACTTCCTGGTATTCCCGCTGATCTTCGGTTTCTTCGCCAGCGCCACCCCTGAAGGCGTGTCGATGATGACCGACATCGCCAGCTACCTCGACTTCGTCATGACCCTGTTCTTCGCCTTCGGCGTCGCCTTCGAGATTCCGGTGGCCGTGGTGCTGCTGGTGTGGATCGGCGTGGTCGATGTGAAGTACCTGAAGAAGATCCGTCCCTACGTGATCATCGGCTGCTTCGTGGTCGGCATGATCCTGACGCCACCGGACATCTTCTCGCAAACGCTGCTGGCCGTGCCCATGTGGCTGCTGTTCGAGATCGGCGTGCTGTTCGGCGGCCTGATCCGCAAGCGCAGCCATCCGCAGGATGAAGCTGCGGACGACCACAACGACCAGCCGCCAGCGACCCAGGCGTGAACCTGCTGCTGCTCGAGGAGGCCGACTTCGTCGCGGCCGACCGTGTCGTACTGGCCGACCGCCGCTTCACGCACATGCAGGACATCCACCGCGTGGCGGTGGGCGACAACCTGCGCGTAGGCCGCATCGGCGGCCTGATGGGCCAGGCCGAGGTGATCCGCCTGGATGGCCACGAAGCCGAGCTGCGGGTCAGCTTCGACCAGCAACCACCCGCGAAGCTGCCGCTCACCCTGGTGCTGGCCGTCCCCCGCCCCAAGATGCTGCGCCGACTGTTCCAGACCATCGCCACCCTTGGCGTGCCACGGCTGGTCCTGGTCAACAGCTACAAGGTCGAGAAAAGCTTCTGGCAGACCCCGTTCCTGCACCCGGACAGCATTCGCGAAAACCTGATCCTGGGCCTTGAGCAGGCACGCGATACCGTGCTGCCGGAAGTCATCATCGAAAAACGCTTCAAACCCTTCGTCGAAGACCGGCTGCCCGCCATCGCCGACGGCACTCTCGGCCTGGTTGGCCATCCCGGCCCCTACCCGGCCTGTCCCCGCGCGGTGCAAGGGCCGGTGACCCTGGCGATCGGCCCGGAAGGCGGTTGGATCCCCTACGAAGTGGAACTGCTGGGCAAGGCCGGCCTGGCCCCCGTACAACTGGGCGAGCGCATCCTGCGCGTGGAAACAGCGGTCACGGCTCTGCTTTCCCGAATATTCTGACCATTCGGTCAGCATCCTGCCATCAAGTTTCTCCCCGACAGGCCGATGGCCTTGCAACACAAGAAAATTCTGGCTTTTCAAGTCGCCGGGGAGATCGTCATGTACGGAAAGGTTGTCCAGTCGCTGGGAAACGTGAGCGTCAGTCGCAAACTGGGGGCCGGCTTCGGCCTGGTACTGTTGTTGACCATGGCGATCACCGCCACAGGCTGGCGCGGCATGGACTCGATCATCGACCGCGGTGACACGCTGGGCAACATCTCCGTGATCCTCGGCTACAGCCAGGACCTGCGCATCGCCCGCCAGCAGTACGAACGCAATCGCGACGACGCATCGGCGGGTGAGCTGGAAAAAGCGCTCGGCAAGCTCGAGCAGCAGGTCGAGATGATGCTCGGGCAGATCGAGCATCCGCAGGATCACCAGCGCCTGGAGCAGCAGCGTCAAGCCGTGCGCCAATACCGCCAGGCCTTCGTCGAGCTCAAGCAGGCCGGCCAGCGCCGTGAAGCCGCCCGCAGTGTGCTGGGTGACAGCGCCGACAAGGCCGCTGCGCTGATCGGCCAGGTGCAGCAACGCCTTGCGCAAGGTGGCGACATCAGCCTCTATCAACAGATCGTGCAGGCCAGCGCCTTGCTCCAGCAGGCGCGCTTCCAGGTGCGCGGCTACACCTATAGCGGCAAGGCCGAATTCCAGCAGACTGCGCTGGATGCCATCGACCAGGCGCTCGCTGTGCTCAAGGCCCTGCCGGCCAGGGTGCCCGCCGAATACGCCGCCAGTCTCGATGATGCCGCCAATGCCATGGGCGCCTATCGCGATGCGGTGAACCAGTTTGGCGCAGCGCAGACCAGCGCCGAGCAGACCTTGCAACGCATGGTCGTACAGGGCCAGGTGCTGATGGATGCCGGTACGCAGATGACCGCATCGCAGACCGCCGTGCGCAACAGTGGTGCCCTGCAGGCCAAGACCCTACTGGGCGGAGCCAGTGCCCTGGCCCTGCTGCTAGGCATTATTGCCGCCTGGGCCATCACCCGGCAGATCGTCGTGCCCCTGCGCCAGACCCTCAGCGCCGCCGAACGCGTGGCCAGCGGCGACTTGAGCCAGGAACTGCAGGTGCAACGTCGCGACGAGCTCGGCCAACTGCAAGCCAGCATGCAACGCATGACCCAGGGCCTGCGCGAACTGATCAGCGGCATCGGCGACGGTGTCACCCAGATCGCCAGTGCTGCCGAAGAGTTGTCGGCCGTCACCGAGCAGACCAGCGCCGGGGTCAACAACCAGAAAGTCGAGACTGACCAGGTGGCGACCGCCATGAACGAAATGGCAGCCACCGTGCAGGAAGTGGCGCGCAACGCGGAGCAGGCTTCTGAAGCGGCGCTGATGGCCGACCAGCAGGCTCGCGAGGGTGATCGGGTGGTTGGCGAGGCCATCGCCCAGATCGAACGCCTGGCCACCGAAGTCGGGCACTCCAGCGAAGCGATGAACCAGCTTAAGACCGAGAGCGACAAAATCGGCAGCGTGCTCGACGTGATCAAGTCGGTCGCCCAGCAGACCAACCTGCTGGCCCTCAACGCCGCCATCGAGGCCGCCCGCGCGGGTGAGGCCGGCCGTGGTTTTGCTGTGGTCGCCGATGAAGTGCGCAGCCTGGCCCAGCGCACGCAGCAGTCCACCGAAGAAATCGAAGAGCTGATCGCCAGCCTGCAAAATGGCACCCAGCGCGTCTCCAGCGTCATGGACAGCAGCCGCGAGCTCACCGACAGCAGCGTGGAACTGACCCGTCGTGCCGGCAGCTCGCTGGAAACCATCACCCGCACCGTGTCCTCGATCCAGTCGATGAACCAACAGATCGCCACTGCGGCCGAACAGCAGAGCGCGGTGGCCGAGGAAATTAATCGCAGCGTGATGAATGTACGGGATATTTCCGACCAGACCTCGGCGGCGAGCGAGGAGACCGCCAGTTCCAGCGTGGAGCTGGCGCGGCTTGGCACCCACCTGCAGGGCCTGGTGGGACGTTTCCGCCTCTGAGCAGGGTGCTTGCCCTGCAGGGCGCGGAATAATCACCACGCTATTGAGGACTTTTCCCACTCGATTTGCAGGTCGAGTCTCACGCGATCTCTGCCGATGAGCAGGAGGGCCATGCTGGCAACCTAACAGCATGGCCCTTCTCTCAAATGGATGGAGACTCGCCATGTTCGGATACCTCAACCACCACCTCGGCAACATGAGCGTCCGCCTCAAGCTCACCCTCGGCTTCGCCGTGGTCCTGTTGCTCACCCTCGCGACCACCGTCAGCGGCTGGCGCGCCCTGGACGGCGCCATCATTCGCTCGCAGCAGCTCAGCGAGATCATCCAGATCAATGACCTGAGCAAAGACCTGCGCGCCGAGCGCATCACCTACCGCGTGCTGGCCGACGACACCAGCAAGGCACGCATCGACGCGATCCTCGACCAGCTCGAACGCCGGCTCACGCTGCTTCAGCAACGCAGCAGCGTCGATCAGTCGCGCGAGCTGCTCAGCGAGAAGCTGCGCCAGTTGCAACGCCTGCGCGAACATTTCGCCGAGCTGCTGCGCGCAGTCGGGAGCCGCACCGAGCTGCGCACGATCATGCAGGACAAGGACCGGATACTGGATGAAGTCATCGACGACCTGCAGACCCAGGCTCTGCTCAAGCTTCCCGCCGACCAACCGCAGGGCAACCTGCTCGGGCTGATGGACACGCTCACGCGCCAGGTCGACAGCGCCAACCAGCAAAGCCTGGTCCCTGCCTACACGTTCTCGCCCGTCGAGGACTTCGCTCAGGTCGGCAATACGGCGCTCGATGCCGCGCAAGTCAGCCTGGAACAGATGCTCACGGCGCTCGCCCCGCTCGCATTGCCGAGCGACCTCATGGCGCGCCCCACGCTCGCCCTGGCCCAGTACCGGACCAGCCTGGAGCAATACCGCCGAGCAGCGATCCGCGTCGAACAACTGCAGAACGACATGGAAACCATGGGTAATGACCTGAGGGACGCCAGCGTGACACTGGCCGAGCAGAAAGTCGCACAACGCGACCATGAGGCTGTGGCCGCGCGCTCGATACTGACCAGCGTGGCACTGCTCGCCCTCGCGGTCGGTGTGCTGGCCGGTTGGTTGATCACTCGGCAGATCACCCAGCCCTTGCGCCAGACCCTGGCCCAGGCCGCACGGATCGCCCGCGGCGACCTCAGCCACGTGGAGACGGTGGCGCGGCGCGACGAAATGGGCCAGTTACAAAGCAGCATGCGCGAGATGACCCTGAGCCTGCGCCAGTTGATCGGCGGCATCGACCAGAGCGTCGAGCACTTGTCACAAGCGGCCTCGCAACTGGCCGGAGCCAGCGCCGACACGCTCGAGCGCATCACTCAGCAGCGCGAAGAAACCGACCAGGTGGCCACGGCGATGAACCAGATGAGCGCGACCGTGCAGGAAGTGGCGCAGAACGCCGAACATGCCTCATTGGCCGCAACCGACGCTGACCAGCAGGCGCAAATGGGCGATCAGGTGGTGGCCGAAGCCATCGCGCGTATCGAACAGCTGGCAACGCAGATGGACCGCTGCCTCGCCTCGATGCAACACCTGGCGGGGGAAAGCCAACGGATCGGCAGCATCCTGGATGTGATCAAGTCGGTTTCCGAACAGACCAACCTGCTGGCCCTCAATGCCGCCATCGAAGCGGCGCGTGCCGGCGAAGCCGGTCGCGGCTTCGCGGTGGTGGCCGATGAAGTGCGGGGCCTGGCCCAGCGCACTCAACAGTCGACCGAGGAGATCGAGCACCTGATCGAGAGCCTGCACAAAGGTACCGATGAAGTCACCTCGCTGCTCGACAGCAGCAGGACCCTGACCGAGCAGAGCGTCGATCTGAGTCGCCGAGCGGGTGATGCATTGGGGCAGATCACCCGGACCGTGTCGAACATCCAGGGCATGAACCAGCAGATCGCCACCGCCAGCGAAGAACAGAGCGTGGTGGCCGAGCAGATCAACCGCAGCGTGATCAGCGTGCGCGAGGCCTCCGATCACACCAGTTCGGCGAGCGAGCAGACGGCCACTTCCAGTGGCGAACTGGAGCAACTGGGGCAGCAGTTGCGCGGGATGGTGGGGAGGTTCAGCTTGTAGCGGCGGTTCGGCGCCCCGACTTGTCCCGCGAACACGGGCGTAGCCCGTGCCAGGCAGCGCGGTGTCTTTTTCGCGGGCAAGTCG